>NZ_BJBV01000010.1:0-176404 GCF_036245925.1 Shewanella sp. M-Br | reverse complement strand
CCCCTATTTTAAGGAAATTTGCAGTTAATTCTAATTATCTAATCTAGCCACACCATACCCACCACTTACCCCCAAAGTTATCCACACCCTGCTCGTTTTAGACTCAGTTTCAACTTAAAATGAGATTTGATGAGCCTCTATTACTACGAATAAAGCATGGAGATTCCGTTAATTCTCGAGGCCAGAGGTGGGCTCTTGATGCTACTTGTTCTGATAAATGGGCGAACGACAGATTAAAGAAACTCTTTGCCGACTTAATCAGAAATACAGGTCGTATTGCACAAAGCTGAGATTGGCCACTTGTTAGTTATGAGCTTATCTATTAAAGCTAAGTTGATTTGTCAAAGACGTCATGCACATTAAGAGTGGCATGTTCGCTTACCTATATTTAGTGACAGATAATTTAGTGGCAATAATTTAGAAGCAATAATTTAGAAGCAAAAAAATACCCGCCAATGACGGGTATTTTCTTATTCAGCTATGGCGTTAAACGCTGAGCTTATTCTTCAACAGGCGAGACCACGAACAGTAAATCGCCTTGAGACACTTGCTGACCATTGCTGTTCAGGATGCGCTCTATACGATACTTCTTATCTTCAGGGTACAGAATCGCACTCTGACGGTTAAAGCCGGCTAAGGTCACTTGCGAGAACATCTTCATCGCTTCTGTTAGTGCTAGCGTTTGATCGACTGTGACTATGTCACCTTCTTTCACAAAATCCGCTTCACCCGGTGCAGAAGAGGTATAGAAGATACCTGCGCCTTGGGCTAACACTTTCAGTTCGTTACTTTCGCCAACACGCAGTGACTCAGTGTCCACTTCCACAGTTTCAGCGGCAGCTTCCATTTCTGCGATCAACGCAGGAATATCGAGCTCAGCCATTAAACGTGGCAGATAGTTAGTATCGTAAACACCTTCGTTAAAGGTACCATCTTTCAGGATCAGCTTGAGTAACGGAATGTTAGTCGCGATGCCTTTCAGCACTACACTGTCTAAGTATTCATACAGTTTGGCAATCACATCTTCACGATTTTCACCGCGCATGATGATTTGCGCAATCAAGCTATCGTAGTATGGCGATACTTCTTTACCTGGCGCAGCAATCGAAATGATTTCCACATCTGGATGATCTGGGAACGCACACTCAGTGATCTTGCCCGGATTTGGGATCAGTTGCAGTATGCCATGGCTATCGAGCGCCGCTTTCTCAGCCGTCACACGTACTTCCATCGCATAACCAATTTCTTTAGGCTCTAACGCTGCAATTGAACGGCCAGCGGCAATATCAAACTGCGCACTAACGATATCAATACCTGAAGTCGCTTCCGTGACTGGATGCTCAACCTGCAGACGCGTGTTCATCTCCATGAAGTAGACTTCGTTAGCATCTAAGTTATAGATAAACTCTACGGTACCTGCGCCCATGTAATCGGTCGCGTCGCCTAAGGCACGGGTATAGGCCAGCACTTGTCGCTTCAGCTCATCCGGCAGCATAGTAGAGCCAGATTCTTCGACCACTTTTTGGTTGTTACGTTGAACCGAACAGTCACGCAAACCTAATACTTTCGCGTTGCCAAACTTATCACGCAGTAACTGAACTTCGATGTGACGTAGTGATGTCACATATTTCTCTAGGTACAAGTCACCGTTACCAAAGGCGGCGGCCGCTTCAGTTGCGGTTTTTTGGAATAAACCAATCATGTCTTCAGGACGTTTTACAACCTGAATACCTTTACCGCCACCACCTTGTACCGCTTTAAGCAATACTGGATAGCCGATTTCGCTCGCCACGTTTACGGCTTGTTCAGCATTGGTCAGAATACCGTGCGAACCAGGCACAACAGGTACGTTTTGCGCTTGCGATGTCTTAATTGCGTTCGACTTGTTACCCATAGTCGTCATTGAATGCACGCTAGGACCGACGAAGTTAACACCGTTATTCACACACAATGCAGCAAACTGCGGGCTTTCTGATAGGAAACCAATACCAGGATGCAATGCATCAACCTGTTCATATTCGGCCACTTTCAGCACTGAGTATGCGTTCAAGTAACTTTCGTCCGATGTATTACCACCGAGACAAACTAACTTGTCGGTTTCTTTGAGCATGTCCGCGGGGACTGACGTCATATCAGGATCCGACGCTACTAATACCACATTGATATTATTGTCATGCGCCTTACGGATCAGTTTCACCGCAGTACAACCACGGGCGTGAACCAATACTTTGTTAATTGGCTTCATTAACTTACGTGGATCGTTCTGCACGATCACTTCTTCTTCAACAGTAGCTTCAACCACTAAGGTCGACAGTGCATTGATGATCACGTCGTTAATTTTTGCCGAAGGCATTGGCATCAGAGGATCGATACCTGCTAACTGAGAGTCTAAATTGTCGCTGAATGGGTTATGGACTAAGCCCGCCATTGCGCCAGGTACTTTTGACAAGTAGTTAGACAGCGTTGCCGTTGATGGTAAGTAAGCTGGCACCACCATTTGACCTGCGAATGGCATGTTAGTACCAGACAGATAGTAAGTTTGCACCAATGGGTGAGTCACAAAACTCGCCTGCGCACCACCGGTACAGTCACCAAAACCAAACATCAGTACTGGCAATTCGTTATCACGAATAAAGCGCGTGATACGATCGTTCACCACAGCCATAGAGAATAGCGCCGCGGCGCCTTCTTTAGTCTGCATACCACCTGAACTGATAAAGCACACAACGGGTAATTTACGCTTAGCACACTCGATTAATAGTGCAGAGAATTTCTCAGCACTGGCCATATCGAATGCACCCGCTTGGAATGCGGTGTTAGACACAGCCACACCCACACGCACTTTTTGACCTTTTTCTTTAAAGTCAGCAATACCTGTGATCAAACCACATGGGCGAATGCCTTTATCTAATGCGTCTTCAATCGATAAACGGAAGCCAGGGAAGTTGAGCAAGTTAGCCGACATCTTGTCGCCGTTGATCTCTTCGAAATGGGTAAAGAACTGCTTCACCACATTTTCCCAAGTCATGTTGCCTTTACGTTTTTCGTCACGCAGCACTTTTTGGATCAATAGATCCTGATAACCCATGGTCAAGCGGTTCCAGAAGTCCTTACGACGACCGATACGCACAGGGTTGATCGCGCCAGTGTACTTGCTGGTATCGCTTTCACTATCGAAATACTCAGGCAGTAAACGCTCGAAGAAGTAAGTCAGTACCACGAATAGACTGTCGTTAAGTTGTGGGAAACCCACACTCTTCCACTGCTCTACTCGCACCAGCAAATCGGCGCGGTTCGATTGACCCATAAAATATTTGAGCCACTTATAGAACTTAGCTTTGTCGTTCGAGGTATCTTGCGTCGACAATGCATGGTCAATTGACTTGTGCAACAGGTTGTTCACTGAGTTACGTGACAAACTCTTCGACATCATGGCTTCTTTAGCGATTGACGCTAAGCTGCCCACAACGTTGTCATACAAGGCATTGAAGATCAGAATGTTATGGCATTGCCAAATAAAGTCTTCACGCAGTTCTTCATTTACCACCACGTCCAGCACAGTCAGCTGATTCAGCTCAGGCCATTTAGCTTGAGTCACAGACTTTGGCAAACTTTCTAAGTGCTGAATCAGCCCTTTAAAGTTGTTAGCCGCATTGCTCTTCCAGCGGTGATACAAAGACCAGCTGATGTTGAATAACAACGCCTTACGTGCTTTTTTATAGTTCTCTTTTGGCTCACCCAAAATCAAACGTGTCAGCATGTTACGCTCGGTAGAAACTTCGTCACGTTTAGCGACAAAGTTAGTCCATAATTTATTCAAATCTTCGTCATAAACTAGCTTGTCAGGGTTAGACAACCAAGCTTGGAACACACGGTCTTGTTCCTGTTGAATACGTGCCAACAGATCACCTTCTGGCACGCTAGCACGTGACAGACGACCATATTGCTCTTGAGAAATAGAATGGATACGGCTACGTAGCGTTAAATAACGCAGATAGCGATAGGCGCTACCGAACAAGTTATGGTGACTGGTCGGGCTCGTTGCCACAGCCAATTCTGCGTTCAGTTCCAAAGCCATCAAATTTTTAGATGGATTAAGGAAACGAGTTAAACTGCGATCATAATGCTCACGTAAATCTTTAGATTCACGCACAAAATTCATCGCTGCACGCTCAACCGCTTCTACGCTGCTAATAATAGCGCGGCGCAGATTGTGCTGACGCTCGTCGCGATCGCCCGGTGAAAAGTCAATAATACCGTCGATACAACCAGAGGTATAAAGCTCTTCTGGTGATACCCCCACAGATTTCGCACATTCTTGCCAAGATAAGTTGTACTTACGGGCAATACTTTGCAGACCTTGTGGCTGGATCGTGTTGAAAATACCGTCACGCAACGACAACAGAATGTTCGCAGCCGCTAATGGAATTGCGCCACCAGAATAACCAGCACCAATTACGATACCGACTGTCGGTACGTCAACGTTGGCACTTTCTGCGATAGCTTTAGAAATTGAATGCGCTTGGTTTTGGCTGTTAGCGATTTCGCCAGCATCCGCCCCTGGGGTATCAATTAAATAGATAATCGGCATAGACAATTCGGCGAAATGACGAATTGCTTTACAAGCGGCGTAATGATGCTCAGGCATCCAAGCACCGTTAGCGGTAGTGCGTTCTTGGGCAATAAAGCCAATACGACGAGTGCGTGAACCAAAGTTCAGCTCGACCTCAGCACTGTAAAAAGAGCCCAAGTGAGTTTCCGTAATCAAACGACCTTTAAGATCGGCAATAATACGTTTTGCACCAGGACGACCTTTATCTTGGGTCGGCTGGATCACTTTAGCAACGTAACCGTCGACATCTAAAGATGCCAAGTCTTTTAAGTTTGCTTGAATAGCATCCTCATTTAAAAGACCTTTAATTTCTTCCGATAAACTCTGTTTACTGTGCTTAGGAAACAGAGAAAAATCTTTTGCCAAATGCTCGGCCTGTAAAAAAAGCGGATCGGGCGTTTGGGCTTGAGTCATGTGTTTGGGCTGATTATTGCTGGTCATCAAAAGATCCTCTGCTTAGCCTCTGAAAATTTTTAGCCAATAAATATAACTTTGTTATCCCGTCAAATGCCATTAAACTGCATAGGACGCTTTGTTCCAAATATGAGACAGTGGGAATAACATGCCAGATTTAAACGGTATGATGCTATTTGCAGCCGTAGTTAGAGCGAAGGGATTCTCCCAAGCTGCACGTGAAACCGGCCACCCAAAATCCACCATAAGTCGCAAAATCGCGCAGCTAGAAGAACAACTTGGCGTGCGATTACTACAGCGAGACACCCGTAATTTGAGTTTGACCCAAATCGGGGCACTCTTTTATCAACACTGTGATTCGATTCGCAATGAGGTAGAAGCGGCCAAAGCAGTTATCGAGAATACTCACGATGATGTGTCAGGATCATTACGCATTGCAATCCCAGTGTCATTTAGCCAAGAACTTATCGCTAACCTCTGTAGCGGATTTATGCGTTTATATCCCAATGTTGAATTGGATGTCCAGTTTACCGACAACGATATTGGTTTAGTCGGTGAAGGATATGACATAGCCATCAAATATGGTCCACTTCAATCGTCGGACTTAGTTGCAAGATTACTGTTTGAACGCCAGCCAATTTTAGTGGCAAGCCCTGCATACTTAAAACTCAAAGGCACACCCGCGACCCCAAAGGAACTCAGCCTGCACAGTGGGATTTTATTGGGGACTTCTCGCTCAGCACCAATTTGGCCATTGGGTAAAGGTTCGC
This sequence comes from Shewanella sp. M-Br, assembly GCF_036245925.1. NCBI lineage: Bacteria > Pseudomonadati > Pseudomonadota > Gammaproteobacteria > Alteromonadales > Shewanellaceae > Shewanella > Shewanella sp. M-Br. Next base: position 170,608 of record NZ_BJBV01000010.1, on the reverse strand, counting down.
GTAAAACCATGGCGAACTTTCAGCGTAAAGTGAGGGTCAACAGCCCGATAATGGTGAAGCAATTAGCCATAGATGATTTTGGCATCGCCATGTTATCCAATTCAGCCTGTAAGACCGAACTTGCTAATGGACAGCTAGTACCGATTTTACAGGAGTGGCCGATTGAACCTTTTAAGGTTTACGGGGTTTATTCGAGCAGACGCCAACTGGCCACCAACATCAGTGTCTTCTTAGATTTCTTTGTAAAACGCTTCAGCAGCCAAGAAAGCCTGCAATCCCTAATGGGTTAATGTTTCCCGTCGCATCAAGGAAACCTGTTTCAAGAAAGCCCAATAAAAAAGCCTAGATTTGAGTCTAGGCTTTCAGTATCACGATTGATGTCAGCCAAGTAGGCAGCTTCATACGCAATTCTCGCAAGGTTTAGATACGCTATGCTTACGCGACCTAGCATGGGCTAAGGAATAACGTGTTCCCGTTTTAAGATTTCCTTAGTAATGGCTTGACGCAATGGTAAACCTGCGGCGTCGGGAATATCTATATTCATCGCAAAAAACCATACATTATCATCGAGTTCAACCCAACCTACCCACCAGCCAATGCTTGGTTCTGCTCTGACTGCATAACCGGTTTTCGCACGGATAATATAGTCAGAATTCGCTTCAGTCAGCATAGCTTGCTTAACAATACGTAAACTGCGCTCAGAAGCGTGTATCTTGTTGTGATAAAGCTTACGTAGGAAATCGATTTGCTCCGTAGCCGAAATTCGTATGCCACCATCTAACCAAAAGCTATCCAAATTTCCCGAAATATCCTCATTACCATAATCAAACGAGGCGATCATCTTCGACATACGCGCCTCACCAATTTGGCGAGCAAACTCTTGATAGACAGGCACAACCGAATACTTCATTGCAGTAATAAAGTTATGATCACGATTCCAAGTGGCGATATCTCGACTTTTACCATCCCACTTAAAGACTTGATGTTCATCCTTTACCACGCCAAGCTCTAGCGCGATCAAACTGTTAGGAATTTTAAACGTCGATGCAGGTAAAAAACCTTGATTGGCACGTTTAAGATTATTAGTGAATCCCTGTTGCTTGTTTTCATTCCATAACACCACTACGCCTTTAGTTTGATGCTGAGTAAAACTAGCATCCCAACTGCGGGTTTCTTGCCACTCCTTAGCTGTAGTAGATGCAAAAGTCGGCGCCACTAAGCTTGACGACACTAAAATAGACGACATCACCAGCACAGCTGATATGGTGAACAAACGCATAAAGTCTCCTTGTAGAAAAACACACAATCCAATGAACTAAAAAAGTGATTAAGGCTATCACTTAGGGTTTTGGCAAGCCCTAGCAAACTGCTGACCAATTGTGGCAAAAAAGAGGCAAACTAGACCCTATTGCACTGTTGCAGATGGGTTAATGCCAGCGCCATATGATTTGTGATAGAAGATATTGGCATAAGATGACAAAGATCACTGAGCTTAACTTTATTACCCTCAGCTTGTAGTGCATACTTTTTGGCATAAGAGACTATCCGCACGAAAAAATAATCATTATTTCCAATGAATAACGTCTAATCACTACAGGGAAGCCAAACATGTTGAAGCCAGTGTTAACACTCATCCTCACCACCAGCTTAATGACTACAGCCAGTGCCGTGCAGTTATTTGGTGACGTTGAAGTTTCCCGCCTACCAGCAGCCGAAAAAACCATAGGCGACGTAGTCACTCGCTATCAAGCACTTGACGATGGTCTGGCTCAACTGAGCTCAAAGAAAAACGAAGTTGACGCCACCCAATTAGCGGCGCGCCAAGGACACAGATTGTGGCAACAAGCTGTCCGCGATGTACAGTCAGGGCATTTTGACGACCGACCTTTATACTGGGCTCGCCTTGCCATGCTTAATAGTCTAAAAACCACCAGCGCCAACTTTAAAATGGCCGATTGGCAACAAGACATATTAATGAGTGCGGTTGAAAAGGCCTCACGGGGTTTTAGCGATATTCAATATGGTGATGATGTCCAAATCAAAATATTCCTCACGGGTTTCGATCCTTTCTTCCTCGACAAAGATATCACCCAGAGTAATCCTTCCGGCCTAGTTGCCCTCGCCTTGGATGGTTTTCGCTTTGATATTAATGGTAAAACGGCGCAAATAGAAACCGCTATGGTGCCAGTACGTTTTGCAGATTTTGATCAAGGACTTATCGAGTCGCTATTGAGCCCGATTTATCGCGATCCCAAAACCCAATTTGTATTCACCGTTAGCATGGGCCGAACTGATTTTGATATCGAACGTTTCCCTGGACGAAATCGCAGCGCAGCGGCGCCCGATAACCAAAACGTACTCACTGGCGGCACTAAAACCGCACCCGTTGCCCCAAAGCTTAATGGTAAAGATTTTATCGGCCCCGAATTTGTGGAATTTTCACTGCCTGTTTCGGCGATGCAAGTCAAAGATGGTCAATGGAAAGTCAATGATAACCATACTGTCACTACCCTTGCCCGCGGTGAATTTAACGCGACGTCATTAAACGAACTGCAAAACGAAACCTCAGTCGAAGGCTCTGGCGGCGGTTATCTCTCTAATGAAATCTCCTATCGCGCCATAGTCTTACAGCAAAAGTTTAATAGCCATGCCAAGGTCGGCCACATTCACACACCAAGAGTCAAAGGCTATGACGCCGATACTGAGCAAGTCATAGTCGAACAAGTACGCACTATGGTGATGCAGGCGGCAGCGAGTTTATAGCCAAGCCACACTGGCTGAAACTGGCATTGTCAGATAGCGTTCGCTATGATGCGAACGCTTGGCCTGACTCTTATTTTAAGGGCTGATTTGGAAGGCTGAGTATAAGAGCGGATTGCAAGAACAAGCGTTCGAATGCAGAAGCCAAGCGCCATACTTAGGATTGGCTTCATAGCTGATGCTTCTATAACCAAATGAGTGTTAAGCACTCAATTTTATCTTTAACCGACGAGATCCAACGCTAACCCTATGCTGAAACCCGCTGACTTACTCAATGCCTTACGCCGTCGCAGCAGTGAAGCACTTGCCCCGCTGACAAAATCGACGTACGCAGTCTTGGGCCAAAGCCAAGATAAGTCGCAGGGGATAATGAGTCCACCAGCACCCAATCCGACTCAGGCACATATTTTCACTGGTTCATCACGCCCACTCTCGTCACTACAAATTCAAGTACTAGAGCGAATTGAAGCCTGTTATCAAGAGGCCGAGATATCGCTTAAGCGCACTTTTCCACGCCCAGTCACTCAATTTAGTCTAAGGGGTAAGAGTGCGGGTACGGCTCATCTGCAACAGAATCGCTTGCGATTCAATCCTGTATTGCTACGCGAAAACAGCGAGGCATTTCTGACTGAGGTCGTCCCCCACGAAATTTGTCATTTGCTGTGTTTTCAGCTTTTTGGCAAAACCAAGCCCCACGGTAAAGAATGGCAATCTTTGATGTTAACGGTATTTAAGGTCAATCCGAGTACCACACATAGCTTTAATACCACTTCAGTTACGAGTCGCGATGTTGAGTATCGCTGCGCCTGTGGACCGATTCGACTGAGTATTCGCCGCCATAACAAAGTGTTGCGTGGTGAAAGTCGTTATATCTGTAAACGCTGTAAGACCCATTTAACGGCAATCTAAGCACTCTTCGCGCACAATCCTCACAACCACTCCAAAATTGGAATTTCAGCATTTGGGAATTACGTGAGTAAAAAGTACGACTCAATTTGCATAAACAGCGATATTTCCCTTACCATCACGCCATAAAAGATGAGCCAAAGGCTCGCGTAGTGTTTGTTATTTTGGGATAAATTTTGAACATAGCTTCTTTAACCGTTAATTCACGGCGACTTTTGTTGTGCCTAATCACTTGGGCGGCGACCTTATCTGTGCCCGCAAGTGCCTCAGTGTCACATCCCAGCAGTTTCAGCCAAGCGAAAACCAAGTCACAGGCGCTCTACGCAGGCAGTCGCCAAGGTACTCTGCCCGCAGTCAGCTTTTACTGTGGCTGTGAAATTCAGATCAAAGGCAAATCGTGGAAACCCGATCTCGCCAGCTGTGGTTATCAAGTCCGTAAACAGGAAACCCGCGCCAACCGTATCGAGTGGGAACACATAGTCCCCGCCTGGGAATTTGGCCATCAACTCCAATGCTGGCAAAAGGGCGGCCGTAAAAACTGTGCCGATAACAGTAATGAATTTAATAAGATGGAATCGGACATGCATAATTTGGTACCCGCAATTGGTGAGGTCAATGGCGATCGCAGCAACTTCCGGTTTAGCCAATGGAACGGTAAGGCCGACCAATATGGCCAATGTGCTATGGTAGTCGACTTTAAGAATCGTCAAGCACAACCTCCCGCGAATACCCGCGGTAAGATAGCCAGAACCTACCTCTATATGCAGCAGACCTATGGTCTTAAAATCGCCTCTAGCCAATTAAAATTGTTTAAGGCATGGGATAAAACCTATCCAGTTGATACTATTGAGTGCAAACGTGATAACGCCATAGCGCAAACCCAAGGTAACCATAACCCCTTTGTACAGAATGCCTGTAATGCGCCACCACAGCGTCAACAATTAGCCGAATAAGGTCGACAATGAGAGTCCCAAGAATTTATCAACCTCAGCCATTAGCCATCAATCAACAGTTGAACTTAGACGAAGATGGCACGGCCCATATCGGCAAGGTGCTACGCATGGGCAACGGCGAACATATCAGTCTATTTAATGGCGATGGCAATGATTATCTTGCTGAAATTGTCGATGCAGGTAAGAAGCATGTCACAGTAAAACTGCTCTCCTGTGAGGCCAATTTATCTGAGTCGCCACTCAACTTGCACTTAGGCCAAGTGATTTCCCGTGGCGATAGAATGGAGTTCACCATTCAAAAATCAGTCGAGCTTGGCGTGAATACGATTACGCCGCTGTTTTCAGATCGCTGCGGTGTGAAACTCAACGGTGAACGCCTAGAGAAAAAAATTCAGCAATGGCAGAAGATCGTCGTGAGCGCCTGTGAGCAATCGGGACGCAGCCAAGTGCCCATGGTTCGCCCAGCGATGGACTTGCACGATTGGTGCAGTGAGCCGACCTCGGCGCTTAAACTCAATTTGCATCCACGTGCCGCACACGGTATCAATGGCTTAGATTTAGCCCATACCCGCGTGCGACTATTAATTGGCCCAGAAGGCGGTTTGTCGGCGGAAGAAATCGCCATGACAGAAACCTATCAGTTTACCGATGTGTTGCTTGGCCCCAGAGTGCTACGCACCGAAACCGCCTCGCTCACCGCCATTACTGCACTGCAACTCAGATTTGGTGATTTAGGCTAGACCGTCCACAACCGCACACAGCGGTGGTATGGCACCCCATTATCCAATAAATGCTTTTTTGCCTGCAAACGGCGACAAATAAGGAACAGATTAATGATAAAACTCGGCATAGTGATGGACCCCATCAGTGAGATCAACATTAAGAAAGACTCCAGTTTTGCCATGTTAATGGCCGCGCAGGAAAGAGGTTATCAGCTGTTTTATATGGAAATGGCCGATCTTGCCATGGTCAACGGTGTGGCTATGGCCAATATGCGTCCGTTAACTGTTTTCAATGATGCGAGCAAATGGTTTGAACTCGGCGAAGCTACAGACACGCCGATGAGCGAACTGGACGTGATCTTAATGCGTAAGGACCCGCCATTCGATACTGAATTTATCTACGCAACTTACATGCTTGAACGCGCCGAAGAACAAGGCGTGTTGATCGTTAACAAGCCACAAAGCTTACGTGATGCTAACGAGAAACTGTTTACCGCATGGTTTAGCGAATTCACCCCAGAAACGATCGTGACCCGTGATGCCAAACGTATCCGCGCTTTCCACCAAGCGAAGGGCGATATTATTCTTAAGCCACTTGATGGTATGGGCGGCACCTCGATTTTCCGCGTGAAGCAGGACGACCCAAACCTTGGGGTCATCATAGAAACCTTGACCAGCTATGGCCAACAATATGCCATGGCGCAAGCCTTTATCCCTGAGATAACCAAAGGCGATAAACGCATTTTAGTGGTCGATGGTGAGCCTGTGCCCTACGCCTTGGCGCGTATCCCAATGAAAGGCGAAACCCGTGGTAACTTAGCGGCAGGCGGAAGCGGTGTGGCTCAACCTTTATCCGACAGCGATTGGGCAATTGCCCGCGCCATTGGTCCAGAACTTAAAAAACGTGGACTGATTTTTGTCGGCCTCGATGTCATTGGTGACAAGCTGACTGAGATCAACGTAACCAGTCCAACTTGTATCCGTGAGATCCAAGCAGCATTTGATGTCGACATCACCGGCATGTTAATGGATGCTATTGAAGCACGCATTAACACCAAAGCATAAAAATTTACCAACGAGTTTGTTGATTTAAGGCGCTTTGACATCACAAGCGCCTAGCCACTTTCTAGGGATGTGATATGAGTTTCACCAAAGCGCCATTCTTGTTACTCGGCATAGGTTTATTACTATCGACTCCGACTTGGGCCAACATAGAAACAGGTCCAACGAAAGCACCGTCGCGTCCCAAAAATATTGTCATCATGATAGGTGATGGTATGGGACCGTCTTACACTAGCGCTTACCGTTACTACAAAGATAATCCTGACACAGAGGAAGTCGAACAAACCGTATTCGACCGTTTACTTGTAGGTATGGCGAGCACTTATCCCGCCAGTGTCAGTGGTTATGTTACCGACTCAGCCGCGGCAGCAACAGCGCTCGCCACTGGCGTTAAATCTTACAATGGGGCGATTTCGGTCGATACCCAAAAGCAACCGCTGCCGACCATACTCGAAAAAGCCAAATCCCTTGGCCTTAGCACAGGTGTGGCTGTCACATCCCAGATAAACCACGCCACGCCTGCAGCCTTTTTAGCCCACAACGAGAGCCGTAAAAACTACGACGCTTTAGCACTCAGCTATCTAGAAACCAACGCCGATGTATTCTTAGGCGGTGGTCAAAAATACTTTACCCCTGAACTATTAGCACAATTTAAAGCCAAGGGTTATCAACATATTACTCGTTTTGAAGATCTCGCCAGCATCACCCAACCTAAAGTGCTGGGACTGTTTGCCGAAGTCCAATTACCTTGGGCAATTGATGAAAAAGATGCGAAAAAACTCAGCACTTTAACCCAAAAAGCGCTCAGTTTACTGTCGCAGAATGACCAAGGTTTTGTACTGTTAGTCGAAGGAAGCCTCATCGACTGGGCGGGTCACAATAACGACATAGCTACAGCCATGGGTGAAATGGATGAATTCTCCAATGCCATTGAAGTGGTTGAGCAATTCGTGCGTGAACATCCTGATACCCTGATGGTGATCACCGCCGACCATAACACCGGCGGCCTATCGATTGGCGTCGATGGAAAGTACAACTGGAACCCTGAAATCCTACGCAACATTTCAGCCAGTACCGACACATTAGCCTTGGCCGCCATCAGCGGTGAACAATGGCAGGCCGATCTCGCCCGCGGTTTAGGTTTTGAGCTCAACGAAGAAGAAATCGCAAAATTAACGGTCGCCAGAATGCAGGGATTAGAAACCATCGCGGTTGCAATTCGCCATGTTATTGATAAGCGAACTGATACAGGTTGGACAACCGACGGTCACACAGGCACAGACGTACAAGTGTTTGCCGCAGGTCCCGCATCTGAGCTGTTTAACGGCCATCAAGACAATACTGATATCGCCAATAAGATTTTCAGCTTATTGCCAAAACCGAAGAAACCTAAGAGCTAAGCGTTAATCGATTCCTTTCATTAAAGGCAATCACATAAGGCAACCGCATAATGCAGTTGCCTTTTTTATTGGGTCTTTTATTAGGGATTTTATTAGGTCTTAGCGCAGTGATTCGATGCAAACTGGCTCGGGCGTGAATAACGGGTATAATGCCCACACTTAAGTTTATAGGTGCCTGTAACTGTGTTAACTAATCCATCGCAAGTCATTATTCGTAATCAAGACAGCCTAAGCCAACATAAGGTGTTAGTGCTCAATCATGAAGCCGATCTACTGCCAAAAGCCCTGCTCGATGTCGCGGCCTCGGTCGATGCCCTCGCCTTGGATTATCACCATTATTTACACTTAGCGCCGCACGCGAATTCAAAACTGCGTTGCTACTTCGGCCACGAACTGCCACATCAAGACCCAATTAAACCAGAAAAGTACGATACGGTTATCGTTTATTTCCCCAAAGCTAAACCCCTCGCACCCTATCTGTTTAACCTCGCCGCCAGCCATCTTGTGCCTAACGGCCAACTGTTAGTGGTTGGGGAAAACAAAGGCGGCATTAAGTCTTTAGTTAAACTCTTGCCTGAGTATTTTGCGACGGGGATGAAGCTCGATAATGCCCGCCACTGCCTACTGTTTGGTAGCCATTTAGAGGGCAGCGCCCCGGCAATGAAACTTAGCGACTGGGTCAGTCAGTATCAACTCACAACGCCGCAAGGCGAGATCAGTATCTGTAATTTAGTCGGGGTATTTAGCGAAAAACGGTTAGATCTCGGCACTGAATTATTATTGTCACACCTACCAACACTCTCGGGTCGAGTGCTCGATTTTGGTTGCGGCGCTGGCGTGATCACCGCCGCTCTACTAAAAGCACAACCGAGCCTATCCCTAGAATGTGTTGATATTAATGCCATGGCGTTAGCTTCTTGTGAACTCACCCTGGCGGCCAATGGCATGACAGCAAAAGTGTATCCATCCGATGGGCTCAGGCAAACCACAGGAAAATTTAACGGCATTATCTCTAATCCGCCGTTTCATGATGGCCTCGCCAGCACCACCAGCATAGCGCAGAACTTTGTCACCGATAGTGCTAAGCAATTACAACATAATGGTATTTGGCAAATAGTCGCCAATCGCCACCTGCCCTATTCCGATATTATCGCCGCCGAATTTGGCCAATTGAAAGTGGTTGCCGACAACAATAAGTACAAATTGTATTACTTCCAGCACAAATAGCTGTTTGATTAATAACGCGCAGATGCTTTCGCAGAAGCGCGTTATTGGCAACCCAGCCACTCACTCTTATCCCAATCCCTGTTTGTTTTAAGATAAAACCTCCCTTTTATTTTGTTACAAAATTCAATATTGTGATCTGCCGCATGCCCGCAATTCTGACAATCCCCCACTTATAGTCACTCAACAGCCGTCCCTAACATAGGGATTCGATTTAAAACATCAAAATAATGATTAAACCTAAAATCAATATAAGTTGTGGTTTATTCAGTAATTTTTGTTATAAAACCAGAGATAACACTGATTATAAGACTCAATTTTTTATAAAAAACTATTTTAAAATTCACTCATAGACCATTAACAACAAAATGACAACATTTGCTGATTTTGCAGCCAAAAAGGCTTCTTTACCCTAAGTTTCTACTGTTATACTCAAAACAGCTTCTTAACAAGAATAAAACGCAATTACTAGGAATGCCCCTATGCTGGACCCTGAACTCATAGAGCTAAACAGCGATAAGACAAAAGCTGAATTGCGCCTGATCCCGAATGTCCATGGTCCAGTCACCCATGAAGACATAATGCGCCTGTTGTCTTTACCTGAATTCGCCGCCCTGTTTCCGCTAGAGCCAGCCATTACTAAAACCGTCACTAAAATCAACTCTCTTTGTAATCAAGACGATGGAAAATTTGAGCTCTATACTACTTTGGCCGAACGTCGCGATGGCAGCATAGCTATCGAGATTAGTCCCGATAAAATGCAAGCCAGTCTTAAACTTACCGCAGCATGGGGTGGTAAACAGATAGATTTGCCAGAGATCCTCACTCATCTCAAAAAAAACAACGTCTGCATGGGGCTCAGCAAACTTAAAATTCAAGCTCTACTAAAGCAACTCAGCACACTCAAGCCAGGGGAAATCTGCCAAAGTGAAATAGCCCAAGGCAAAGCCCCTGTTAATGGACTCAATGCGGTATTAGAACGCAAAGTATTCCTTGCGCGGGAGCGCTTGCTTCAGCCACAAGAGCGCGAAGATGGCAGTGTCGATATGCGCAATTTAGGCGCAATGATCGTTGTTAAAGCCAATGATCTCTTAATGGTTAAACATTTAGCCACCGAAGGCACTCCGGGCTACAACATCAAGGGCGAAGTTCTTAAACAAAAACCAGGTAAGGATGCAGTGCTTCAAGCAGGTACAGGCACAGCTTTTCATCCCAGAGATCCCAATAAGCTGATCGCCACAGTGCCGGGGCAACCCGTCGAAACCCGTACAGGTATGAATGTCGATGATGTACTGCAACTTAAAGATGTCGACATCAGTACAGGCCATGTCACCTTCAAGGGCAGTATTTTAATCACAGGTGATGTCCACGAGGGCATGATAGTTAAAAGCTCAGGCGATATTACCGTGATGGGGTTTGTAGACTCCGCCACCCTTGAAGCGGAAGGCGATGTCACTGTGAGTAAAGGCATCATTGGCCGCCAGATTAAAGCCAATGAATACTCTACCAATATCTATTCTCAAGGGCAGATCAGCGCCCAATTTGTGCAATATTCTCAATTAGTTGCCAAAGGAAATATCTTAGTCACTAAACAGTTGCTGCACAGTAATACCAAAACCGCTGGCAGTTTAACGGTCAGCGATCCTAGCGGTCGTCGTGGTGATCTGGTTGGCGGAATCGCACACGCTGAAAAAGGCATCACGGCGGTTGTCATAGGTGCAACGGCAGGGACTAAAACTGACGTTTACTGCGCAATGGGACAGGCTGAACTCAAGCAAGATCTCAAGTTACTCGATGAGAGCGTTAAAGCTATGGTCGTCGCCAGTTTAGATATCGAGGCTCGCCTCAATAAACTGCCCCCCAAGTCAGAATGGCAAGCGGACGCGGTTATGATTGAGCAAATAAAGATGATGCTTGATGAGAAGAATCGCATCATGGACGAACGTACCCGTGAAGAGCTTGAATTCGATACCTTTAAACAAGAAGTCGAAGGCTACTACGAAAAATACCGCATCGAAGTGCTTAAACACGTATTCCTTAACGTTGAGCTGCATATAGGTCCAGCAAATCACCGTACGGCACGTGAACACGGCACTTGTTGTATTGCCAATGTTAATCAAGAGATTAACTTTGACTATAACGCCAAGGCCAAAGCTGCACCGAGCACATAAGGTTCACTAGGGTTCTTAACGCCAGTGCTGAGGCGGCTTTCGCTCGGCAGCCAAACCTCTGAACTCGTTCTGGCCTCTATCTATCTTCTCCAAGCGTGGCATACTGCTCACAGATAAACGCACGCAGCAGTATGCCAAGTCACCTTCTTGCAAAATCCTAATCCTTGTCTACTGCCGCCGATTGATCTCAGAGAATACCTCAGAGCCCATTTTAAACTTCCTAAGGATCTGAAATGACTAGCGTTAAGATGTCTAGTATTGAATGGCCAGCGATTGTAAAACTGACTCAAAATGACGAATTACTTTACCTAGAACATCAAAGAGATTGGCTCGAACTGGCCTGTCTCTATCAGCATCACTTCATCGAAACCGATCAATTATTAGACTCCAAAGGGCAGCGATACCTTATCAGTGCCTGTCCACAAAAAATCCATGAAGATCCTGTTGGCGAATTACCTCGATTACTGCGCCAAAAGCAGGATTTACCACTCAATGAATTTATCAAATGGGTTCAAAATCATGCCCAAGCACTAGGACAATGTTGTGTTGCTAAACTGGCTTTCACGACAATTGCCCAAGGAATCGAAATTGTTCGTACCCTCGATGAATAAACAGCAAACACATGATAAGCCATAATAAATGGCTATCAATGACTCAGTTAATCAATAAAAAACAATATGACCTTAAAAGCTAATATCCTCATAATCAATTCACAGGCATAATTTGCCGCGGTGTAACAGCGCTAAGCCAAACGGTAAAGCGCTTAAGATGCACTCCAAAATAACCGTTTTCTGCGTCGACTCAAGGGATGACGTTTAAGTTGGCACTAAATATACAAACAGATGGAACCGAAATTGGAACTACTTAAGATTGACTGCTTAGGCAAACAACTGCGCTTAGAAGGCTCGCTCGCGGGCTGGCAACAACTCTACTGGGACAACACCTTAGTCTCACAAAAAGAAGCTTCCGTCGATAATGGCGGCCTCAAAGTCCATGTCTTTGAGCTCACCCACCACAGCAGCCCATTGGTAACAGAAAGTGGTGAGCAAGCCATCGCCATGACAGAAGCTAAAATCCAAGTTCGCCTCGAAACCGATCTCGTTTGGCAGCCTTTCCGCCTCGATTACTGCTTGCTGATGGATGACAAGATTATCGACCAAGGGCGACGGACAGAGAAAGATATCGAACGCCAAACACCAGAAACGCCCATCGTTAAGCAGCAAAAAATCAGCATGATAGGACTCGCCTCCCTCGGCTTTAAGCTGTTAAAAAGCGCTAAAGTCATAAAGGTAGTGTTAGCGGGCGCCAGTGTTGCCGCTTACTCTTGGCTATTCTCCTTCCAATTCGCCCTCGCACTTATCGCCTGTTTGGTATTCCACGAATATGGCCATATTCGCGCAATGAAATATTTTGGGATGAAAACCAAAGGGATTTACCTTATTCCCTTTATGGGCGGACTCGCGCTCTCCGATGAGAAAATTAATACACGTTGGCAAGATGTGGTGATTTCTATCATGGGACCGACCTTTGGGCTCTTGATGTCCATCGCTTCCTTGATTGCTTACCACGCAACGGGCAATGTGTTTTTTGCTGGCCTTGCCGCCTTTAATGCGCTGCTTAACCTATTTAATTTATTGCCTATTTTGCCACTCGATGGCGGCCATATTTTAAAGAGCATTAGTTTTTCGATGAACAGCATCATGGGGCTGGTCGCCTGCGCCGCCGGTGCCGCTTTCGGAGTGTATATCAGCTACACCTTAGGCTTAGCGCTATTGGGCTTCTTGTTGTTGATCGGCAGCTTAGAAATCATCTTCGAGTGGCGAACTCGCCATCAAAGCCATTTGCTGCCATTAGACAGATACGGGCAAATCTTCTCGGTTATTTGGTATTTGCTCACGGTTGGCGCCTTAGTCGGCATCATCTGGCACTTAGCCGGAACCGGCGATGATATGCTCAGTCTGCCGCTGCAAATATTACGCAGCTAATGTGGCTTAACGGCTAAACGCAGCGCAAAGGCACTAGCACGAGTGCCTACACTTGCACTTGCCCAACAAAAAACCGCTATTAATAGCGGTTTTTTATTTTTCTGTCGCGCTGTGATGCTTTTACAAAAATGCGCTATTCCTTTGCCAAAGGCGGGGCAATATCGCTGCCGCCAAGGGCTTGATAAAGCGTCGCTTGGGCGGTGAGTTGGTTATAGCGATTCTCGAGTAAAGCCGCCTCGGCGCTGCGACGATTCTCTTGGGCATCAATCCAATTCTGAATACCGATAGCGCCATTGCGGTACTGGCTCTCATAAATGGCTTCAACGGCCGCCGCTGCACTGAATTGCTGCGCCAATTTCTCCCCTTGATAGCGATATTGCTGCTTAGCCGAAATCGCGTTATCGACATCTTCAAAGGCGGAATAAAGCGTCTTGCGATAATTCACCACTGCAGTTTGATAATCGATATCGGCAATGTCATTATTGATTTGCATTTGATTCCACTGCAAAAAGGGCAAGACTAGCCCCGCGCCTAAACTGCCAACGGGATTACGTAACAACTCTTTTAACTCAGAGGTCGACTCCCCAACACCGCCGGTTAAACTCAGGCTTGGAAAATAACTCGCATAGGTCGCATCTTTACTCGCCAAGGCGGAGCGCAGTTGATACAAGGAGGCCTTCACATCTGGGCGTCTCACTAATAAATCTGCGGGTACACCCACGCTAACGTCCGGCACTGCTACGTCGGGGAGTTGCTTAATCTCAACCCAAGTTCCCCCTGAGGCTAAACTCTGCGCAGGAACAGCTGCAGGTGCCTGATTCAGTAATATCACGAGGGCATTTTTAGCCACAGTTAATTGCTGAATAAGCTGGCTATGGGCAGCCTCTTGTCCCGCCATACTGCGCTGAGCTTCAAGCACATTCACTTGCGTCACGGCCCCAGAATCATACTGCCTTTGGGTTAATGCCAGCGTTTGCTGACTGTACTCGATACTCTTTTGGCTTAAATCAATCCGTTGATTTAAATAACCTATCTGCCAATACAAGGATGCGGTGGTCGCCACTAGGCTTTGGGTGGTACTTTCTCTATCTTCGGCGCTCGCCAGCGCAGCCCATTGAGCTTGGTCGATATTGGCCGACACTTTGCCCCACAAGTCCACCTCATAACTCACGGACAATTTCGCTTGATAACTCTTAGTCGCATCGCCACCCTCAAATGGCTGATTACGGGAAGCGTCAAGGTTTGCCGATAACTGTGGGTATAGATCATCCCGCGTTAGCCCTGCCTGCAAGCGTGCTTTACGCAGCGTTAAGGTCGCTAGGGTTAAGTCATTGTTAGTGCTCAATACTTGGCTGACCAGCTTATCGAGCTCGGGCTGATGAAACTGCTGCCACCAAGGATCAACTCTCACTTGCTCATTCACTGTGGTGTTTTGCCACTGTTCGGGAATAGCCAGTGCGGGCGGTTCAAAGTCTGAACGCATAACACTGCCACAACCACTCAACAGGGCTATGCACAGAGCTGGTCCCAAAGCCGTACAAACAGCAATAGCGCAGCTACGAGGCGAAAATGGTTGATTAAATAGTTTAGTATTCATGGTGTTATTATTCTCTGGCTAGTGCATCAACGGGATCTAACTGCGCCGCATTGCGGGCGGGTAAGAAACCAAATAGCACACCAATTAAGGTCGAGCAGGCAAAGGCAGCAACGATGGAGGTGGTGGAATAAATCATTTGGAAACTGCCCCCCGTTTGAGCAAACACCACGCCAATTAAGTAGGACAAGGCGATGCCTAAGGTGCCACCACACAAACACACTAAAATGGCTTCGATAAGGAACTGGCGCAAAATATCGTTCTGGCGCGCACCCACGGCCATACGAACACCGATTTCACGGGTTCGCTCAGTCACAGACACTAACATAATATTCATCACCCCAATTCCGCCAACGACAAGGGAAATCACCGCGATAGCCGAGATCAGTAAGGTCATGGTTGCCGTGGTTTTTTCAATGTTCTGCCTAATGGTATCGGTATTAATGGTGAAGAAATCTTGCGTGCCGTGGCGCATCTTAAGCAGCGCGATAATGCCCTGCTCCGCCGCGTTACTCGGCACAGTTTCATCGAGTCGAACGGTAATACCATCCAAATAATTTTTACCCACCATACGGCCAGAAACTGTGGTGTAAGGCACCCACACATTAAGCGCATCGCTGTTACCAAAAGCACTTTCTTTAGGTTGAGTCACACCTATGATACGTACGGGTAAATCTCCAAGGAAAATCACTTGCCCTATTGCCGAGTTATTGTCGGCAGCGCTGTTAGGAAAAAGCTCCTTACGGGTGTTGTCATCAATCACCGCATCTTGGGCGAGCGATGCGACACTTGCATCATCCCAAAATTGGCCCTGCGCTAACTCGTACCCTCTTACACGGAAAAACTCAGGCCCCACACCATTCACCGATGCCGATACCGCTTTATTACCAAAACGAACCGTTGCAGTAGAACCAATGCTTGGTGTCACGCTATCAACATAGGGCAGATTTTTAAGGGCATTGGCGTCCGTTGCGGTTAAGGTGCGCACCCGCGCCGAGCGTCTATCGCCAAAACCTGAACCAGGGCGAATATCAATCGTGTTAGTTCCCATCGAACTGATACTTTTGAGAATGGCCTGCTGCGAGCCTTCACCTAAGGCCACCACAGAAACCACAGAGGCGATACCGATAATAATCCCGAGCATAGTCAAGAAAGTACGTAACCTGTGGGTCGACATTGCCACCAGCGCCATTTTAAGCGCTTCGACATATCTGTCCCACGAAGCCACCCGCGCACGCGAGCCATCTTTTGCTGCCACTGCACCGTTAGGCTTTTGTGACGCCGTATTTTGTAATGTTGAGCTTTGCGACGTCGAAGTTTGTGACGTCGAGCTTTGTGGCTTAGCCGTTTGTTTATCCTGACTGCGCTCATCGCTGATGATCACGCCGTCTTTGATTTCGATAATGCGGTCGGCATATTGGGCCACATGCATATCGTGGGTCACGATAATGATGGTATGACCGTCGCTGTGAAGCTCCTGCAACAACTGCATCATTTCTTCGCCGCTGTGACTATCCAATGCACCAGTCGGCTCATCGGCAAGGATCACATCACCGCCATTCATCAAAGCGCGCGCCACACTGACCCGCTGCTGCTGTCCGCCACTGAGCTGATTGGGTTTATGGTCAAACCTGTCGCCAAGGCCTAAACGCGTTAACAAATGCTCGGCCCTGTCTTTACGAACCGTGCGTTCTTTACCCGCATACACAGCAGGCACTTCGACGTTGCCTATGGCGGTCAAATCACCCAGTAAATGATAACGCTGAAAGATAAAACCAAAGTGCTCGCGGCGCAGCTGCGCTAACTCATCAACGTCCATAGTCGAGGTATCTTGGCCGTTGATAAAATACGCGCCCTTTGACGGCTTATCTAAACAACCAAGAATGTTCATTAGGGTCGATTTACCCGAGCCAGAAGCACCTACTATCGCCACCATCTCGCCACGGCCAATCGACAAGTTCACATCTTTCAGCACAGTGAGTTGCTGCTCACCCGCCTGAAAAGTGCGATAACAACCTGAAATTTCAAGTAATGCCGTTGTCACTGTTAAAACCTCACGCTAGGTGGGCGACGTAATTTACTGCTGCCATCATCGGAAGACGGCATGCCAAGCACAACCTGATCGCCTTCCTTCAAACCCGCGGTGATTTCAGCATTGATTTTGTTGTTAATCCCCACAGTGACATCCACATATTGCACTTGGTTATCAACTAACACAGGCACTTGATATTGCGGGCCGCTGCGGGCTTTACGCTCGACAGACTTAGCCTCTGGCACCGCGGATTTCTCCCTCGGCTTTATACGCAATATCTGCGCAGGCACTAATAGCGCATCATCGGCCTTAGCTAACACTATAGACACCTGCGCCGTCATGCCGATACGCAAGGTGCGGTCAGGGTTTTCTACATCAAACAGACCATGGTAATAAATGGCGTCTGAGTCGCTAGAGCTCATATTGCTATCGTCGCCATCCATCGAAATCGGCCCAGGCTCAATCGCCCTCAAAACGCCACGGTAGGGATGATTCGGTTTTCCAAGAACCGTGAAATACACGGCTTGACCCGGATGGACATTGACAACATCCGCTTCAGAAATCTGCGCTTTAACTGTCATGGTATCCAGCTGCGCCATTTCAACTATGGTCGGTGTCGTTTGATTGGCGTTAACGGTTTGCCCCACTTCCACCGCGGAATACACCACAGTGCCATCCATCGGCGCGGTAATTTTGGTATAACCTAAATCGATTCTGGCACTGTCGACGTTAATCTCAGCCTGTTGTTTTTGCGCTTCTAATTGCTCAAGCTCGGCTTGATAAACCGTTAGATTAGCATCGGCCACTTCATAATCGGCGCGGGAACTGGCCTTATCGGCAAGCATTTGCTGCTGGCGGCTAAATTCCAACTTGGCTTGGCGGATCTGCGCCTGTTTAGCACGGAACTGAGCATTGATACTCTTGAGTGATGCGAGGGCATCCTTCAAATTATTCTGCTGCGCTAGGCTATCAATCTGAGCAATCAAATCGCCTTTCTTTACTTCATCACCCAGTGCCAGCGGCAAACTTAAGATTTGCCCCGATACCTGCGCACCTACACTCACCAGTTTGGATGCCTGCAACATGCCATTGGCAAGTACTGAGTTTTCGATATCGCCACGGCGCACAGCTTCAGTTACATAGGTAGGTGCCATTTCAGGCTTATGCCACATAAAATAAGCACCGCCACTCAGGAGTATTAAGCCGCTTAACGCGAGCAGCAATTTACGCTTTGAGGATTTTTTCATCGGTATTGTCGTGTCCATCAATGCTAAAGACAGCAAGCATTCATCTTGCTAAGGAACTGAAATTGTTCCAACAGTATATAGAGTTAGCCAAAGACAGTAGACGAAGGAAGTGTCGTTAACAGGTAAAGATTTGCAAATATCTGTGTAGAAATTGACAAGGAAAGCACGATTGAGTGGTGCTTAGACTGCCATGCCGATTTAGTACGATACCAAATCGTTAGGTGGTAAATTGTTGGTGTCTACATTCTATGACTGTGCCACTTGTGGTAGTTCAGCCATTCAAACGAATCTAGATACAGACTTCATTTGATTCTTTTTCAAGAAAAATCAACGTCGTAAGGTGAAGCCCCACGACGTTGATCTTCTCTAAAAGAATGAAAAATACAAATCAAGTTCGTAAATAAAAGAAACCATTAGATTTCCCACCAACCCATTGCGAAAACAATAACGCCAAGTCACTGGCCATCCCCAGTGAATAACCCAATGATTAATCGAATTAATTATTCAATTCGACTAATTCATGCTGGCGAGGATCACCTGCGTGGCATCAAAACAGGCGAAACATGATTCGCCGACAGCCAAACTCTGCATTTGGGTGAGTGGCATCACTGAATAGATGATGTCTTTGCCATCAATATCTATGGCTAATTCGGCCTTATCGCCAAGTTCAGTCACGCTCAGCAAACGACCGCTTAGGCAATTTTGCCCATCAACTTCACAGGCATGAGTCGTCGCCAGTACAGCGGGGGCTTTAAACAGTAACAACACAGATTTATCCAGGGCTAACTGCAAGCGTTCGCGGCTCGAATGGGTCACTGAAATCTGAATCTGTTGTCCGCCCGCTAAGGTCACGCTGATTTTGTCATTTAATCCAAATGAATCAATGCTATTGATACGCCCCGTTAACTGATTGCGGGCGCTGGTGTTGAGAGAGAAATGCGCCATCACATCCAATAAACTGTGCATATCGACGGACTCATCGAGCAAGGCAGCCAAAGCCATTTCTTGTACTTGGGAGGTGATGGAATACACCTTAAGCAACCGTTCGCCAAATTCGGTGAGTTTAGCGCCGCCACCGCCTTTGCCGCCCTTTTCGCTACACACTACGGGTTCGGGCATGGCGGTGTTCATCTCATTGATCGCGTCCCACGCCGCTTTATAACTGATCCCCGCAAGCTTGGCGCCTTGGCTGATCGAGCCTGTGTTGGCAACCTGCTCAAGCAGGCTTATCCGCCTAGGATTGGCGAAGGGCTTATCCCCGAGGGAAAGCGTAAGTAATGCATGTAAATCCATCGTTTATCCAGCACCCAAGTCTGACTTGAGTCCTATTGTCCTTCATCGTCTTGAGGATACCAATAAGATTGCCGAGATATTTCAGCGGATTAATGCCATTAATCAGCAAGAAACCGCACACAGATCACTAATTGATTGCTTAGGACTTGAATGATCGATATATAGATTGGTATATAACGATCACTTTTTATCACGGAGGAACACAATGAAATCCATTTACCTTAAGCAATTACTGCGTTTTACCACGGCTTCGTTATTCACAATGGTACTGACATCTAGCCCAATTTTTGCGGCAGACAATGAGCAAGTGACTGTTTTTGCAGCGGCATCGCTCACCAATGCACTTAACGAAATCGGCCAGCAATATGAAAAAGAACACAATACTAAGGTGATATTCTCCTTCGCCTCTTCTTCAACACTGGCAAAACAAGTGGCCAATGGTGCGCCCGCCGATCTGTTTGTCTCGGCGAATCAAAAGTGGATGGATTATCTGGTCGATGCTAAAGCGGTCGATGTTAACAGCCGAAAAACCTTGTTAAAAAATACCTTAGTCTTGATTGCCGAGAAAAATAGTCCCATCACAGAAGTC
This sequence comes from Shewanella sp. M-Br, assembly GCF_036245925.1. Classification (NCBI taxonomy): domain Bacteria; kingdom Pseudomonadati; phylum Pseudomonadota; class Gammaproteobacteria; order Alteromonadales; family Shewanellaceae; genus Shewanella; species Shewanella sp. M-Br. The sequence goes on along the minus strand of NZ_BJBV01000010.1, from coordinate 150,670 downwards.
GTGCTCAATGGCGATTGGGATATTAAAACCGCATTAAAAGGCAGTCGTATGGCTGTTGGCGATCCAGATCATGTACCCGCTGGACAATATGCCAAGCAAGCCCTCGAAAACCTCAAGCAGTGGCAAGCCGCTGAGCCCTTACTCGCCCGTGCTAACAATGTCCGTGCCGCCCTCGCTTTGGTTGAACAGGGTGAAGCGCCGCTTGGCATAGTGTATTCAACCGATGCGAAAGTCGCTCAAAAGATCAAAATCGTTGGCACCTTCCCAGAAACGAGTTACAGCCCAATTGAATACCCTGTCGCCTTAGTCAAACAAGAATCGACCGCAAGCGCCAAAGCGTTCAATGAGTATCTGCAGGGCCCAAGCGCAAAAAATGTGTTTGAGAAATATGGCTTTGGAGTGAATTAGGGTGCTGAGTGGTTCTTTGTTAAGCGGCTCATTTTTAAGCGGCTCTATGCTAAGTGGCTCTCTTTTAAGCGACTATGAAATTGCCGCACTGCTACTCAGTATAAAGGTGTCATCCGTTGCCGTTATCGCCAGTTTACCCTTGGGTATTTTGTGCGCTTGGTTGCTGGCAAGGGTCGAGTTTCCTGGCAAGGCTATATTTGACAGTGTGCTCCATCTACCACTGGTGTTACCGCCCGTGGTAGTGGGTTACCTCTTGCTGATCAGCATGGGCCGCCAAGGTTTTATCGGCCAGTGGTTATTTAATTGGTTTGGCATCAGTTTTAGCTTTAGTTGGCGCGGTGCGGCCCTCGCGGCGGCGATAGTGTCATTCCCGCTGATGGTCAGAGCCATACGCCAATCCTTTGAAACTGTTGATATTCGACTCGAGCAGGCCGCACGCACTTTAGGTAGCAGTCGATGGCGGGTATTTCTCACCATCACACTGCCGCTCACCTCTCCAGGGATAGTGTCAGGCATAATTATCGCCTTTGCTCGCAGCCTAGGGGAATTTGGTTCGACCATTACCTTCGTTTCTAATATTCCCGGTGAAACTCGTACAATTCCGCTCGCTATGTACTCTTTTATTGAAACCCCTGGGGCAGAATATCAGGCCATGCGTCTGTGCATTATCTCGATCGTTATCGCGCTCGCGTCTTTACTCGCCTCCCAATGGCTGAGTAAAAAAGCCCTGCAGAGGACAGCAAGCGTATGCTAAGGATCAATATTGAAAAACGGCTCGGACAGTTGCAACTGAAAGTCGATACCCAATTGCCATTGCAAGGCGTGACAGCCGTTTTTGGCCGCTCGGGTGCGGGTAAAACCTCGCTAGTGAACCTGCTCGGCGGGCTTTCGACCCCAGATAGCGGTGAAATCCGCCTCGGTGACAAACTGCTTTATCAACAAGGCAAAGTGAACCTTCCCCCAGAGAAGCGCCAAATTGGCTATGTATTTCAAGAAGCACGACTGTTCCCGCACTATAGCGTGAAGGGCAATCTCAACTATGGTATGCGTAAAGCTAACCCAGTGTTATTCGATAGAATTGTGCAACTACTAGGGATTGAAAAACTCCTCAGTCGTTATCCCAGCACGCTATCGGGCGGTGAAAAACAACGGGTTGCAATTGGCCGTGCCCTGCTGACATCACCTGACATGCTGCTAATGGATGAGCCGCTGGCATCACTCGATTTACCCCGTAAACGCGAGTTACTGCCCTACTTGCAAACCTTATCGCAGGAACTAAAACTGCCGATAGTGTATGTGAGCCACAGCCTAGATGAGATCTTACAACTGGCGGATTATATGCTAGTGCTGCATCAGGGAAAATTGATTGCTCAAGGCGCCTTAAGTGAAGTGTGGAATAGCGAGCAAATGCGGCCTTGGGTGCCATTGCAGGAACTCAGCTCACTCCTCAGTGCAAAGGTCGCCGACAGACATCCCGACTACCCCATGACGCGACTCGTGATGGATGATGGAAACTATTTATGGGTAAGTGGCTATTTGGCTGAAACGGCAAAGAAACTCAAAGTGCGTATTCAGGCAAATCATGTCTCGGTTTGCACTGAGCTCCCCAAAGGCTCAAGTATCCGTAACCTGCTAAAAGGAGAAATTAAAGAGTTATACCCCAGCGATAACGGCGAGCAAATCCAATTAAAAATCGCCCTAGGCCGCGATGAACTTTGGGCCAACATCACCCCTTGGGCCTGCGACGAACTGCAACTCACTCATGGCAAAGCGATTTATGCGCAAATCAAAGGTGTGACTATGACACAAATGGATATCGCCGAATCCCACTAGCTCAACCTAGAGCACCGAGCGAAAACCAAATTTCAGGCACAAAAAAACCGACTCTAGGTCGGTTTTAGTTCCTTCATCTGAAGGATTTGGTACCAGTGGCCAGACTCGAACTGGCACGCTTTTAAGGGCGGGGGATTTTGAATCCCCTGTGTCTACCGATTTCACCACACTGGCATATCAAATATGCACTTAGAAGCAATCAAAACAACTGGCTGTCTCTAAGTGCTGGGAATTATACCTTTGCTTATGACAATGGCAAGTCTTTTGCCGCGACTTTAATACAAATTGCATTTAACCGCTCAAAAATCATGCTCTTGGGGTTATTCTGCGCCATGGGATAATAAAAAAACGGTATATTCTTTATCACTTTTTTGAATATGGTTTACCAACCAAGCTTTCAAGAAAGCCATTAATTCGTCGGCAACATCTTCACCTCTAACAACCCGCTTTTGAAAATCAAGTACTTGCCCAACTAACTTGCCGTGTTTTTCCTTGTGGCTGTCAGTTTGAGGGTAACCAAAACGCGCAAAGAGTTCCTCTTCATAGGCAAAGTGATTCGCGGTGTAATCCACTAACCCTTGCACGATACGTTTGATGGCTTCGAGTCCATACTCTTCATTTAATGTGCGGTGTAATTCATTGATCAATGAGACTAAGCGCTGATGTTGACGATTGATCTCTGGCATCCCTATGTCTAACTCAGGCCCCCATTTCACAAAGAGTTTATTTTGTGCCTGACTCGAATTAAAAAATGCCGCATTCACATGGAATCGATGTAGCAAGGAGCCGATTTCCTGCGACATGTTATACACTTTCAAACTCGATAAGTTAGTGTTGTTGGTGTGGGAGGCATTACTGAGGGCTAGCTCAGCCATCACACTGATATTTTTATTAATTTCCTCTGCTACTGTATGTTGTTGTCCCGATGCCGTGGCGATTTGGTGGGACATATCGGTAATGGTCTCCACCTGAGCGACAATCTGCCCGAGTGCACTGTGAGCTTGATCAACCATATCAGCCGTTTCGTCGGCAATCGCCACGTTTTTCAACATGACTTCAACACCATGTTGTGCGCCTTTTTGTAATGCGGCGATTTGCTGCTGGATCTCAACCGTGGCTTCGGATGTTCGTTTAGCGAGATTACGCACTTCATCGGCGACTACAGCAAAACCGCGACCATGTTCACCCGCTCTCGCACTTTCAATGGCAGCATTTAAAGCGAGTAAATTAGTCTGTTCGGCCACCTGCGAAATGGTTTCAATAATGCTACTGATATTGTTGCTATCGGCGGCCAAATGCTCGATCACGGTTCGAGTATCATGGATCTGTTGCGACATAGCGCCAATTTTAGTGACTATGCCATTCATGATTTGATCGCCGCGCTTAGCAGAACTTTGGGCAATATCAGCTGCCTGCGCAGCACTCACCGCATTTTGCGATACGGCTTGTACGCTTGAAACCATCTGCGTCATCGCACTGGCGGCCAGTTCAGTTTGATGCTCTTGCTCTAACACGCCTTGCTTTGCCTGTTCACTGATAACCTTGATATCCGAGGCGACTTTTTTCATCCCTTCACAGGTATCAGATAAAGACAAAATCGTACGGCTGACATCCTCACCCATGCGATTAATGTTATGTACTACCTTAATGAACACACCCGCATCTTTCTCTTCCAATTGATAACTCAAATCTCCCTCGCCTAAGTGGTGTGCTGCACGCTCAAGTTGTCTCAAATTACGAATTAATTTATTGATGTTGAACATTAAAATGGCGGCGAGCGCGCTTAAACACAAAATGGCAACAAAGTGCCCTGTGCTCACCAAACAATAGAGGGGATAAATCAGCAACAATAGTGGCGCAAAGATAGAATTATATCCCATTGAATCCTTGTGACTTTTTTTAGAATCCATTTTTTACTCCTTTAAAAAACTGATATCGCGCCTTCATATAAAAACAAGAACGAATAAATGGAATAGCGCGTTAACTGAATATCGATCGAGTTGAATAGGTTAATCCTAGACGCTAACGGAAGAAGAAACAAAGCTAAATTATTTGAACTCGTCGCTGTTAAGCATACCTTTAAATTTGACCAAGATCACAGAGTTAACTAAGCGTTATGACTTTGTATTCCTATGTCGATTTTTTATTGATCGAGATCAGTATTTTAGCTATCGAATACCGCTAATTTAGCGAGGACTTCACAGGAAAGAGGATTTCAGTCATGGCATTTTGGTTAGATCTAATGTTTGGTAACCCCATAGGCTTACTTTCAATGATCGTTATCTTTAGCACAATAGGGATAGTGTCTTATATCACTTGGATGTTCATTGTGAAGTCGGCACCGAAACCATAGTTTTTGCTCCAGTTGTTCTTCATGTTTCTTGTATAAATGCAAAATCTAGGGGGTCTTATCACCCCCATTTTTTGTTGTCTCGCATGTTAAAAATGCTAACTAAAACATAGCTAGCACTCATCCGAGTGAGGTAGAACACGCCTATGCTGCGTGTTTTCTGTTTTGTACTAATCCATTCAAAAATTGCGGACGCGCCTTAATCAACGACTGCATTTCTTCTTGGCTCGGCTCACCGGCTGGCAAACGCAGCACATCACGGTTGAGGTACATACGCGCTTTCATGGCAATCTTATAGTCAGCGGTCGGTCCCTGAATCGCATAATGGCGCTCGTTACCGAGCTTTTCTAAGATGCAGGCATTCACTAAACTTTTTACAGCGGGTTCATTTTGCGGCAGAGTCAAAATCGTGGCGCCTTGAAGAAAGAATTCCCTCACTAAAGCTCGCTCGGCGGGATCAAGTAGATTCACTTTAGCTTCAATCGTCTCAATAACACGCTTATCACTTAAATGACGGATAGACTCATCTAAGCCTAAGTTAATTAATTGACTCAAAAAATAAGCGATAGAAACGATTAGACCTAATCCAACAAACTGTGCATGTTCTGGTACAAATTTATCGAGCGCCAGCACTGCCAGCACATTAGGGGGAATAAGAAGTAAGACAGAACAACTCACCATAAGCCACAGCATGACTCTAAACATCATTTTCTTCGGGCTAAAAAACTTAACTGAATCCAGCTTGAGTTTAAACATAGTGCTATCCCAGTGACAAAAAATTGAACTTATCGGCTAATAAGCAAATTTAATGCCACAAATGAAGACATATTTCGTTGATTTTATCTGCGAGAAAATGCACTTTCTGGATCTGTAGGTCTATGCTTATAAGCATCTCAAGCCGCTATTGCATAAAGAAAATTTAAGATGCTGACATTCTTTAGCCAACTTATCAAAAGCCCCATAGGCAGGCACCTTACCCTGTCTATTGTACTTTTTAGTTCTGTTATCACCTTAATCACCACTGCGTATCAGTTGATCAGTGATTATCGCAATGATGTAGTGCGTATCGATAGAGTATTTTCCAACATGGAAAAGGTGAACTTAGATGTGCTCGCCGCCAGTATTTGGGTTATTGACGAGCGACTCATTAACACTCAGCTCAATGGGCTAATTCAGCTGCCCGATATTAACTATATTTCGATTAAAGATGACAGCGGCCAAGCATGGAATGCAGGCGAGCAAAAACAAGAACACTCCTTAGATAAAACCTTTCCCTTAGTCTATAAATCACCGACTGAAAACATCAATGTCGGCACACTCGAAATACAAGTCGATGTCGATGCTATCTATCAACGCTTGTATGATAAGGCCATTATCATTCTGCTTTCTAATGGCATTAAAACCTTCTTAGTGGCTGGGTTTATTCTATTTTTAGTGTGGTTCAACATTACTAAACACTTAGATAAACTCAGCCAATACTGCAAAAATATCGACATAGACCATGAATACGAGCCACTACAATTTGACCGTCATGAAAAAATTGATGAATTCAAACAAGTCGCCGATTCCATCAATAGCATGCAAGTACAACTTAGAAGCTCATTTAGCGCCTTAAAGAATTCTAAGACGGAACTGCAAATAGCCTTAGAAGATAGAGAGCGGCTACTGAAGCTCGAACGTAGCTATAAAGAAGAGCTAGCAAGACAAGTTAAAGAAAGAACACTAGAGTTAGAACAATCCCTTAGCGCACTAAAACGAGCACAACAGGTTTTAGTTGAGCAAGAAAAAATGGCGGCCTTGGGTGGACTCGTGTCAGGGGTTGCCCATGAGATAAACACCCCAATTGGCATTTGTTTGACGGCGGCGAGTGCGCAGCTCAGCCATATTGAAGAACTAATCGACCTGATCCACAGCGATCAAGCCACATTAGATGAGATAAATGAAATACTTAATGAGTACCAAGAAAGCTGTGAACTCATTGTCCGTAATATCACTAAAGCCAGTAGTTTAATTCAAAAATTTAAAACGATCGCCATCGATCGCAGTCACGAAGAACACCAATGCTGTAATCTAAACCAGCAGCTACATGAAATCCTAGAGTCGACATTAATTATGCATCCCAATGTTAACGCCTCAACGGAGATCAACGTGGAGCCTACACTCAATATCAAAACCAATATCAGTTTGTTAAATCAAATTGTTAGTAATATTCTCTCGAACGCCTTTACCCATGCATTCCAAGGACATGAAGACAATCTTATCCACATTAGTGCGACTTTGGATGAAGAATCAATTCAAATCAGCATTCAAAATAATGGCTTAGCCATTCCAGCCGATGTTGCTGAGCACATGTTCGAACCCTTCTTTACTACAAATCGTAATAAAGGTGGTACTGGCTTAGGATTATCAGCGGCCTTTAATGCCGCAACACTGTTGAAAGGCACTATGAGTTATCGCGCAGACTCAAAACTAGGCGGCCCGCAATTTGATATTAAATTTCCATACACTCAATGTGAACCAGTCAATAATCAACAAGATTTTTATATCTAGGTATAACCTAATGAAATTACATAATATTGAAGGGGCATCACCGCCCTTGAAAGCGGTGATATCTTGACTGAATCTAGGTTAAGAGTTTAAACCGCCTCTTGAGCCTGCTGTGCCAATCGCGCTAACACGCGACTTGCCGCCACAAAACCAAATGTCCCAGTGACCATAGTCACAGCCCCAAAGCCAGAAGCACAATCCATCCTCATGCTGCCATCAGCCGCCGCTTTAGTACCGCACACTGAGCCATCGGCTTGGGGATACACTAACTGCTCACTGGAAAAAACAGCATCGATAGCAAAACGGCGTTGCACGTTTTTAGAGAAGTTATACTCGCGGCGCAAAATATTACGCACTTTGGCTAGCAAAGGATCTTGGTAGGTTTTAGCGAGATCAGTTAACTGAATTTGCGTCGGATCTGTCTGTCCACCCGCACCGCCCACTGTCACTATCTTAATTTTTTGACGTTTACACCAAGCAATTAACGCAGCCTTCTGCTTAACGGCATCAATACAATCAATAACATAATCAATATTGCCACCCTCTTTAGCTCCAAGCAAATACTCGCCTAGATTATCCAATGTAATAAAATCTTCAATTTCATTCACTTGGCAATCAGGATTAATTTCACGGATCCGTTGTGCCATCACAGCAACTTTAGAACCGCCGATGGTGGAGCTAAGAGCATGTATTTGTCGGTTAGTATTAGTGACGCAGATATCATCTAAATCCATCAAACTTATCTGCCCTATGCCGCTCCGCGCTAAGGCTTCAGCCGCCCAAGTACCGACGCCACCAATACCAATTACCATCACATGGGATGTGGCAAATTTAGCCAACGCCTTTTGTCCATACAAACGGCCAATTCCGCCAAATCGATTTTGATAGGCCTCAGTCATAAATACTTACCTTATATTACCCAATAACAGCAGGAACGCTTGCCCCAGCATCCAGTAGACACCAGCTGGGACAGCTTAAAAGCAACACCAGAAATATGCCGTGGATTCTAAACGATATCGACATAAACCGAAATCAGATCCTCAGCCACCAAACACTAGATGCAAAGGGATACGAATACTAAATGAGTGTAATAAAAGCAAAAAACCATCATTTACCACCGAGTCATTTGGTAATCGACTTAATAAAAACATGTATTTCACTTGTAAAACAATATGTTGAATAAGCCATCCTTTATATGAAACTTGATCAAGATCACACTTTATCATTTCAAGTCTGTGCAGACTTTGCCGCATAAAAGCTCAACAGCATGCATAGATACTGAAGTTATCAATGCATATAACAGCGATAAGCACAGGAAAATGAAGATGAAAAAGAATCTACTGACGACGGCTATTATTTCTAGCCTCACACTCTATTCATTCACAGCACTCGCCGATGGCCCTGAATTCTATGGCCATGCTGATCTTGCCATTACCAATTCAGACACAGGTTATGCAACTCAAAACCAAAAGGAGGGCACTGTTCTTGAAAACAACTTCTCTTGGTTAGGCGTAAAGGGTTCTGAAACTGTAAGCCCTTACTTTGACATCATTTATCAAATGGAATTTGGTGTCGAAAACTTTGACAACTCAAATAAAACCTTCAATGCCCGTAATACATTCCTAGGTATCAGAAGTGCCGCAGGTACGGCCTTAGTAGGCCGTAACGATACGGTATTTAAAGCAGCTGAAGGTAGCTTCGATCTTTTCGGTAATACCAATGCTGATATCGACTTACTGGTTGCAGGCCAAACACGCTCCGCCGATGGCATTTCTTACTATTCACCTAAAATTGCCGATCTCGTGACGCTTAATGCCACTTATCTGATGAGTGATAACTATGACCAAGTGGATAGCAATGGCAACGACGTGTATAGCAAAGATCAAATGTATGCTCTGAGCGCCACCTTAGGGGATAAAGCCTTTAAAGCACAAAACTACTATGTCGCTGCCGCCTATAGTGATGGTATTGATAACGTTGAAGCCTACCGTGGTGTGGCCCAAGCTAAATTCGGTGACGTAATCTTAGGTGCCTTATATCAACACAGTGAGCATGTAGATGATAAGTTTGCCAATCTCTCAGGCGATACCTATTTTGTCAACGCAGCCTACTTAATTGGCGACTTAAAACTAAAGATGATGTACGGCAAAGATGACTCAGGTCTAGGCAAGTACGTGAGCCGTTATGTTGGTGACCAAGACAACAGTGCCCTAGAACAGGTCCGTGATGTTGACCTGCAACAGTTCAGTGTGGGCGCAGATTACCGCCTGAGCACTAAGACTATGGTCTATGGTCACTACACGCGCTTCGATGGTGATCTTATGTTGGCCGATGTAAAGCAAGACCTGAATGACAACATCTTTACTGTCGGTTTACGCGTTGATTTTTAAATAGATTAATCAACTAACCCCAAGGTTATTTATTGATAAAAAAGCGGCTTCGGCCGCTTTTTCTGCTTAGATATCGCCCCCAAACACAAATCTATAACCAATATGACAGACTTGCTACAGCATTAGTATATGCTACAGTTACCCTCGCCGACGCACTATCTAAGGCAATCCGCCTTACCTACCACTTAAGTAGTAAGTGAAAAATAGAGTTTTACCCCTTTCAGGTAAATTTGCAGTCAAGATATAAGGAAAGATCCCAGAAATGGCCCGAATATAGGCAAGGAGAGCCAAAAACATGATCTGCGCCACAGCCTGCGAGTCGTAAAACTGTAAAAATCGGCGGCAACTTTGTTACCGACTCAGGTAGCAAATGCGTTAAACCACACAAAAACCATGAAAAATGGATAAGAACTTAGGTTCGAGGGAGCACAAAACATGAAAAAGACATTCATCTCTGCATCAGTTGCATCAGTATTGGCATTGGCTTCATTCGGTGCGCTAGCCGAAGGCCCAAGCTTCTATGGTCGTTTAGAGCTTGCTCTAACCCATACTGACACAGGTGCCACTCTACAATCAGGTACTAACGGCTTAGAAGCAAACTATGCCGATGAGAATAACGCAGGTACTTATTTAGAAAACAACTTCTCTCTATTAGGTGTTAAAGGCTCAGAAAAAATCGCTGATGGCTTTGATGTTATCTACCAAATGGAATTCCAAGTTGAAAACACTTCTGGTGCAGGTGATGTTTTCAAAGCACGTAACACTTTCTTAGGTTTAAAAACTAACGCTGGTACTGTGTTAGTGGGTCGTAATGACTCAGTATTCAAACAAGCCGAAGGTGCTGTGGATATTTTCGGTAACACTAACGCCGATATCGACCGTTTAGTCAGTGCCCAAACTCGTACTGCCGATGGTGCTTGGTACTATTCACCAAAAATTGCAGGCTTAGTGACATTAAACGCTAACTATCAATTTGATGATAACGACACTACAGCTAAGACTTCTGAAAGCCTATATGCATTAAGCGCAACTCTAGGTGACAGCAAGTTTAAAGAACAGAATTACTATGCTGCAGTAGCCTATAACAAAGGCATTGCTGGTGTTGATGCGTACCGTTTAGTTGGCCAAGCAAAATTCGGTCAATTCAAAGTCGGTGGTTTATTCCAAAACTCTGAAGATGTTGTGAACAATGACATCGAAGGTAACACTTACTTTGTTAACGTTTCTTATGATCTAAACGGTGTAAACCTGAAGGCTGAATACGGCATTGATGAAGCTGGTTTGGGTGGCGCTTACACTAAACTGGGCGGCGTAAAAGGTGCTGATGACATCAATTTCCAAAACTTCAACATTGGTGCTGATTATCGCTTAGCGAAATCAACTATGATCTATGGTCAATACGCTATGTACCGTGGTGATTTTACTGTTGCTAATGCTAAAACAGATCTACAAGATGACAACGTATTCTCTGTAGGCGTACGTTACGACTTCTAATCTCTTACCTAAGAGATAATAGAAACCTACTGTAGTAATACAGTAGGTTTTTTTATGCCTCAAATCTAATCCAAAAGCGCCAAAAATAAAAAACCACCTAAGCCAAACTGAGGTGGTTTTAGTTAACCCATTTAATTCTTTACAGCATTGAAACCATTACAAAGCATTAGATGCTTGCTAAAGCATCACCACCGTCACCTAATTCAACGCTATCGACACGTTGTAATCCTCTAGGCAATTTTGCACCACGACGACCACGTTCACCTCTATAATGCTCAAGATCGCTTGGCTTCAGTGTGAGCTTGCGCTTACCTGCCCACAAGGTAACCGGCGTATCACTCGGCACTAATTGTAAATGCGTCATAAGTTCATCGCGACTCTTGGCCCTTTCGGTTGGTATGCCAATAATTTTATTACCTTTACCCTTGGATAATTGCGGTAACGCTTCTAGCGAAAACAGTAACATCCGCCCTTCGTTTGTAATCGCTAGCAATGACATTTCTTTAGTGCGGTCGATCAACTTAGGCGTTAATGATTTAGCGTTTGTTGGTAGACTCAGCAAGGCTTTACCCGCTTTATTGCGCGACACCATATCGTTGTATGAACAAATAAAACCGTAACCCGCATCCGTTGCTAACAAGTAACATTGGTCTTCTTCACCCATCAACACATGCTGCATGGTTTCGCCAGGGGCCATATTGAAGCGAGTTGTAATAGGCTCACCTTGGCTACGGGCCGATGGCAGAGTATGGCTATCCGTCGCAAAAGCCCGCCCAGACGAATCAATAAACACTGCAGCCTGATTGCTACGTCCCATCGCGCTACATAGATATTGGTCGCCAGACTTATAGGAGAGCGACAAAGGATCGATATCGTGGCCCTTAGCACAACGCACCCAACCTTTTTCAGATAAGACAACAGTCACGGCTTCTGTCGGCGTTAACTCTTGTTCAGTTAATGCTTTGGACTCATTACGCAATACGATTGGCGAGCGACGATTATCGCCATAGGTTTCGGCATCTTGAATTAATTCTTTCTTGATCAACGTCTTCAAGCGACGCTCTGAGCCCAATAACTGCTCCAGTTTTTCGCGTTCGGCTTCAAGCTCATTTTGTTCGGCCGTGATCTTAAATTCTTCTAACTTAGCTAAATGCCGTAACTTTAACTCGAGGATCGATTCAGCTTGTTTATCACTGAGTGAAAAACGGGCCATCAACTCGGCTTTAGGATCATCGTGAAAACGAATAATCTCGATCACTTCATCAATGTTGAGGAAAGCGATCATTAGGGCTTCGAGTATATGTAACCGCGATACCACCTTGTCTAAACGATATTCTAAACGACGTTTAACCGTATCAACGCGGAACTCTAACCACTCAGTTAATAAGGTTTTCAACCCTTTAACTCGTGGACGCCCATCGAGACCTAGCACATTTAAGTTAACTCTAAAGCTCTTTTCTAAATCTGTGGTGGCAAACAAATGCGCCATCAGTTGATCGCAATCGACGCGATTGGAGCGCGGCACCACCACAAGACGCACTGGGTTTTCATGATCCGACTCATCGCGTAAATCGGCCACCATAGGCAATTTCTTCGCCTGCATTTGACCGGCGATTTGCTCTAAGATTTTACCGCTACTGGCTTGATGCGGCAGCGCCGTTATAATGATTTCACCGCCATCGACAGTGTAAACCGCACGTGCTCTTAATGACCCACGGCCCGACTCATAAATTTTTGCAATATCGGCAGACGGGGTAATAATCTCGGCTTCAGTTGGATAATCAGGGCCTGGTACAAAGGCCATCAATTGCTCGAGTTCAAGCTTAGGATCATCGAGCAATGCTACGCAGGCGGAGACTAATTCTCTCACGTTATGCGGCGGAATATCCGTCGCCATACCTACGGCAATACCAGTAATACCATTGAGTAAGATATGCGGTAAACGTGCAGGCAGTACTTTAGGTTCCTTCAAAGTGCCATCGAAGTTAGCACCCCATTCAACCGTACCTTGTCCCAGTTCACTGAGTAACACTTCAGAGAATTTAGAGAGACGTGCTTCGGTATAACGCATAGCCGCAAATGACTTAGGATCATCGGGGGCACCCCAGTTACCTTGGCCATCGACTAACGGGTAGCGATATGAAAATGGCTGCGCCATCAATACCATAGCCTCATAACAGGCACTATCGCCGTGAGGATGGTATTTACCTAATACGTCACCAACCGTACGGGCCGACTTTTTATGCTTAGATTGAGCCGATAAACCTAACTCACTCATCGCATAGATAATTCGACGCTGTACCGGTTTAAGTCCATCACCAATGTGTGGCAGGGCTCGGTCCATAATGACGTACATGGAATAGTTCAGATAAGCCTCTTCGGTAAAGCGCCGCAATGGCATTTGCTCTACCCCATCGAGACTTAACTTGATAGCGTCACTCATTTTCTTCTAGTTCCTGTGTTTCTTCAGTACTATCGCCCTTATAAAACAAGCGATACACGTTACCTTTTAAATCATCGGAGATGTACATAGCACCATCGGATGCCGATAACAGCGCAAAGGGTCGAGCAACGGGAAATTCACCGTCAAGGAAACTAACAACCGTTTCACGACTCACCACTTTTTGATCTTCAATCTTCAACATCACCACTTGATAACCAACTTTACTCGAACGATTCCACGAGCCATTTTCGGCGACAAACAACTGATTATGGTAAATATCGGGAAATTGACTGCCGCGATAAAATGCAAGTCCCGTGGGTGCAACATGGGCTGGCAACTCATACATTGGCAGAGTGATTTTTAAATTTTTCGGTTTTTCATAGGCGGGTTCGACAACACTACTGGCATGTAAATAAGGGAAGCCATAATGACTCCCTATCACATCGATGCGGTTAATCTCATCGGGTGGTAAGTTGTCCCCCATCCAATCACGGCCTTGATCGGCAAACCATAATTTTTTGTCTATTGGCGACCAATCAAATCCACTTGCATCACGCACACCAGCCGCAATCTGCTCACTCGCACCGGTATCAACATTGATCGCTATGATACTACTGTAAGGCACTGGCGCTTCACAGACGTTACAGGGCGCACCAATAGACACATATAAACGGCCATCTGGGCCAAAATTAATTGCCCGAGAACTTTTCTTCTCTGAGTAAGGCAAGTCACTGTAAATCTCTTTGGGTCGACTCGGGCGGCGCAATCTTTGCTCAATATCAACAAAGCGCACGATTTGATTTTCAGTGGCGACAAACAAGTCACCATTGTGGAATGCAATCGCATCGGGTGATTCAAGCCCTTTGGCTATCACATAGCGCTTATCGACACGACCATCTTGATTACTATCAACGAGAGCATGGATAGTGCCGCTCTTATTGGAACCGACAAATAAAGTGCCATTAGCCCCCATCGCCATCTGCTTAGCATCGCCAATATCCGAGGCATAAAGCGATAAACCAAACCCCTTAGCAACGGTAATCATGATCGATTGGGAACCCGCAAAGGCGCTATTGCAGAGCAATAACGTCACACTCGCTAAGAGCGTAAAACCGGCAGAAAACACCTTTAAGCAATTATAATTATTAGTTTTAATATACAACATTGTAATTTTCTTTATGCCTATGTTTTATTGTTATCGGCAATAGTGCACAACATTAAAGTAAAGCCATGTCACCCTTATCTTCAAGCCAGTTTTTACGGTCCGGCGAACGCTTCTTAGCGAGCAACATATCCATCAAAGCATCCGTTTCTTCGATGTCATCTATCGTCAACTGTACTAAACGACGAGTGTTTGGATCCATCGTTGTTTCACGAAGTTGTAAAGGATTCATCTCACCCAAGCCCTTAAAGCGGGTGACTTGTACCTTACCCTTTTTATTCTCAGCGGCAATACGGTCTAAAATACCCGCTCTTTCTGCCTCATCTAAGGCGTAATACACCTCTTTGCCGATATCAATACGGAACAACGGCGGCATAGCAATATACACATGACCCTGCTCAACTAAGATACGGTAATGCTTCAAAAATAGCGCGCATAACAAGGTAGCAATGTGCAGTCCGTCTGAGTCGGCATCAGCAAGGATACAAATTTTGCCATAACGTAATTCAGAAATATCACTGCTATCGGGATCGCAACCAATCGCGACCGAAATATCATGAACTTCCTGTGAAGCTAATACCTGCGAAGCATCGACTTCCCAGGTATTCAAGATTTTGCCACGCAGCGGCATGATGGCTTGAAACTCACGATCGCGGGCCTGTTTAGCACTACCACCCGCAGAATCCCCTTCCACGAGGAATAACTCTCCGCGCATCGGATCTTGGCCACTACAGTCTGTCAGCTTACCCGGCAGTGCAGGTCCCGAAGTCACCTTTTTGCGGGCCACTTTTTTGGCAGCCTTTAAACGACTCTGGGCATTATTAATGCACATTTCGGCTAAGGATTCAGCTAACTCGGTATTTGAGTTCAACCAGAGTGAGAATGCGTCACGCACAACGCCAGACACAAAAGCAGCGCATTGGCGACTAGAAAGCTTTTCTTTTGTTTGACCAGCGAATTGCGGTTCTTGCATCTTCACCGACAATATAAACGCGGCGCGATCCCAAATGTCTTCAGGTGAAAGTTTAATGCCACGGGGAATTAAATTTCTGAACTCACAAAATTCGCGCATCGATTCCAATAAACCTTGGCGGAAACCATTCACATGGGTACCACCGAGCGGAGTCGGAATTAAGTTAACATAACTCTCGCCAATGGATTCGCCGCCTTCAGGCAACCAAGTAATCGCCCAATCTGCGGCTTCTAGCTGGCCCTTAAAACAGCCGACAAACGGCTCATCTGGCAACCTTAAATTGTCGCCAATCGCTGCCTTCAAATAATCAGTTAGGCCGCTTTCATAGAACCATTCATGGACTTCGTTTGTCTGTTTATTGGTGAATTTAATCCGTAAACCTGGGCACAGTACCGCTTTAGCACGAAGCAGATAAATCAGTTTTGAATTTGAGAAGTTAGCTGAATCAAAATAGCTCGCATCGGGCCAAAAATGCACTCGAGTCCCCGTATTACGACGGCCACAGGTCCCTGTTGGGCGTAAATCTTCAACTTTAAAGCCATTTTCAAAAGCGATGTCATACACTTGGCCATCACGGCGAACCGTGACTTCGACACGGCGCGACAAAGCGTTAACCACCGAGATACCAACACCGTGTAAACCACCGGAGAACTGGTAGTTTTTATTCGAAAATTTACCGCCGGCATGCAATTTGGTCAGAATTAACTCAACCCCAGGAATACCTTCTTCTGGGTGGATATCCACTGGCATACCACGGCCATCATCAGTGACTTCAAGGGAGTTATCTGTATGTAGAACAACTTCAATTTTTGTCGCGTGACCTGCCAATGCCTCATCGACACTGTTATCTATGACCTCTTGGCCCAAATGGTTCGGTCTGGAGGTGTCGGTATACATACCTGGACGGCGTTTAACAGGATCGAGTCCGTTGAGAACTTCAATGGCGTCAGAGGTGTATTGATTTGTCATAGGGCACGCTATAGGTTGTTATATCCGGCCATGTTGCAGCTCGGCATGTCAGTTTGTCAAGGTAAGTGTAAAAATTGGCTTACAGTTTGCAGATGCGACTCATAACCAACAAAGCTGTGATCACCACCCGCTTCAACTCGCAATTGACAGTGATGATACTTATTGACCGCTTCGCGATAATCCAGCACATCATCACCTGTCTGCAATAATACCAAAAAACGATCCGGATTGCGGATCACAGCCGTATTAAATTCAGCGACTTCAGACTTATGCTCAGGTAAGACAAGATAATGCTGTTCAGTGTAAGGATTGAATTGCGGCCCCATAAACTCATCGAACAACTCAAAGGGTTTTACCGCAGGATTAACTAACACCGCTTTGCCACCATAGGTTTCGGCTAAATAGCTGGCGAAATACCCACCTAAAGATGAGCCTATATAAGCTAATGGCTCTTTGGCATCAATCGCCGCCTCAACATAAGCGGTTAAGAGCACCATCGCAGCCTTAGGTGTATTAGGCAATTGGGGCTGATGGAAGGCCACACTAGGGTGATGCAGCGCCATGTACTTAGCCGTCATCACAGCTTTATCTGAAAATGGAGAGCTATTAAAACCGTGAATATAAAGCAGCATATTTCCTCAGGCTGCGGCTATTCGCGTTAATAACCGCTAGAGTTGTTGTCGGGGGAAAAATGGTTACCCGGTACGCGATACACTTTAGTGTTGATGCTACCATCGGCTTTCAACTCCAGCAAACGATAACCCGGTTGAACGCCATCCAAGGCAAAATAAGGCGATAACGGCTTAAATTGAATACAAGTGGAAGGTGTCGCCATCAACTGCAACGTGCCATGGGGCCCATTATGATGGGTATCAATACATTGGTGCACATGTCCCCAGAGCAATCCTTTGACCTGCGGATACTTTGCCACTCGCGCGATAAAATCGGCGCCATTGTCCATGCAGTGCTGATCCAACCAAGTACAATTCACAACGATGGGATTGTGATGCATCACCAGTAAAGTATGGCATTCAGGATGTGCGGCAATGGCTTCATCAATTAATTCGAACTGAGTCTCGGCCATATTGCCGCCAGGCTTTCCCCGCACGGTTGAATCCAACATGAGGATTTGCCAGTTTCCCGCCAGAATACGCTGCTGCCCAAAAATCTGTTCACCCTGCATGTGCAGATACATGATCCGTGGATCGTCATGATTTCCAGGAAGATAATGGCAAGGTAAGCCAACGGGGGTGACTGCTTTCACAAATTGCTGATAGGACTCAGCCGAATAGTCTTGACTCAAATCGCCCGTGGCGAGCATCAAGTGAGCAGGATAGTCCACAGCTCTAATCGTATTTAATACGGCAGCAAAACTTTTGCTAGTATTAACTCCTAATAGCTGAGCTTCAGGATCGGCAAAAAGATGCGGATCTGTGACTTGCACGATACGCACGCTTTCCCCTTCAGCTATGGAGTAAGAGACAGCCTCTTTCAGCACATTGAATACCCAATTCTAAGACTGGCACACGACACTGTGTTGGTAACCAATCTTTAATAACTCTTCCAGGAATGCATTCACCTGGTACTTTTCATCACTTTGATACATGCGTACATTGGGATAATCATACACTGGGCGTAATTGGTAAATCTGTTGGCCAGTTAACACTTCTGCTAATTTAGCATCGTGATAAATTCTCACTAACACCTTGGGAGTATTGATAAACTCCTTGATTTCGATGGGACGAGATATCTCAACTAGCTGAGTATATTTGGTATTTTCTAAAATTCGCACTACTAATATACCAAACTCACCTTCGAGTCGCCATGACTCACCGATAGCTATCTCTAACGGTAACCATTTCAACATATAGCCATAATTACGCCCGCACAGTGCTAAAAAATCACTGACGTTGGGTTTATAGCGCCGTTTTAGACTCGAAGTAGCCAAATTCATCCCAATTTAAACCAGTTGCTGATAGTTTAATTGTAACCATTGTAATCCAATAACGGTCGACGCATTATCAATCTCGCCCGCAACCACTCGCTCATAAGCTTGCTCGCGGCTCATGACATGCAATCGAATATCTTCGTGCTCTTCAGCTAATCCATGCAATCCACGGGCGTCGTTTGAATCGACATCAGCCCAATAGAAATAGAAACGTTCTGTACTACCACCAGGGCTCGCTAAATAGCTATTTACACTGTGTATTTGCTTAGCCATTAAGCCAGTTTCTTCCATTAATTCTCGGTGTGCAACATCCAGAGGAGTTTCTGCGGGCGCAATCATACCCGCGACTAACTCAAGAAGCCAAGGAGATTTAGCGGTTGCTAATGCAGGAAAGCGTACCTGTTCGATGAGTACGACTTTATCTTGCTTGGCATCATAGGGAAGGACGACCACAGCATGACCCCGTTCAAACACTTCGCGAGTGACAGGCTTACTCCAGCCACCAGCGAATAATTTATGCTTGAAAGTGTATTCGTCCATTGAGAAAAACCCTTGATAAAGGGATTTTTTTCCTAAGATCTCAATATCCGTTTGCGAAAAAACAGGGGGTTTCATACTCTATCCTTAAAAGTTAAATTTGCGCCTATAATCAAGGCAATTTGAGCACATTTTTAAAATAAAATCTGTTACACTTCGAATTTGACTTGAAAGTGTCAGAGTTCTTAGACTCTAGGTCATTAAGTTTTAGCTGTATCGGGAAGCGTCGGGAAGCGCAAACCGCCTTGGTAAAGGCATTACTTAGTCTAAACGAAGTTAAAATATTCCTCCGTGGGGGGATTTTGTCTAATAAGGACAGCAAATGAAATTTAAGATCCATAATTTATGCGCAGCATTAACACTTGCGGCTTCCGCTTCAGCGGTGCAAGCAGATGATTTGTTGCAAATTTATCAGCAAGCACTGACCAGCGACCCGCTCGTATTGCAAGCCCAAGCCCAGCGTAATGGTTTGTTTGAGAAAATCGAACAAAACCGCGCTCCGCTGTTGCCAACCATTAGTGCAAACGTCGGTTATGACAAAGCTTGGAATGATCCGAAGGATGATGCAAGTGGTCTAGTAGGTAGCCTGAAATTAAATCAAGTCATCTATGATCACAGTGCTTGGGTTGGTTTAAGTCTTGCTGAGAAAGCCGCTTCTCAAGCTGATTCCGCTTATGCTTCCGCATTACAAAACTTGATTACTCGTATCACTAAAGCCTATTTCGATGTATTAACGGCGAAAGACAACTACGAGTTCCAAGGTGCAGAAAAACGCGCAATCGAACGTCAACTTGAACAAACTAAACAACGTTTCGCAGTGGGTTTAACCGCGATTACCGATGTGCATGAAGCTCAAGCGCAATATGACTTAGCCTCAGCCACTGAAATTTTAGCCGAAAACACGCTCGCCAATAGTTATGAAGCCTTACGTGAAATCACAGGCATCGATCACAAGACGATTAATGTGCTAGATACCAACCGTTTCTCAGCCGTTACGCCAGCGCCAACGTCATCTAGCGAATGGTTAAAAATTGCTGAAACCAATAGTGTTGATTTAATGACTCAACGTATTGGTAAAGATATTGCCCAAGAGACTATTAAGCTTTATCAAGCAGGCCACATGCCGTCTTTAAGCTTAAATGCCGGTTACAACAAAGGTCTTGAGCAAAAAATGGGTAATCTCAACGAACCTGATTTTGATAATGTCAGCGTTGGTGTCAACTTAAGCATTCCGATTTTCGAAGGTTTTAAAGTCAGCTCACAAGTTAATGAAGCACAATTCCAGTATGTTGAAGCAAGTGAAAAGCTTGAGCAAATTTACCGTGGTGTAGTGAAAAACGTTCGTAATAACTACAACAACGTAGGTGCTTCTATCAGCTCAATCAAAGCTTATGAGCAATCTGTTATTTCATCAGAAAGTGCCCTAAAAGCAACTCAAGCGGGTTTCGAAGTGGGTACTCGTACTATCGTTGATGTTTTGAACCGTACCCGTGACTTGTACGACTCAAAACGTAAATTATCCGATGCGCGCTATAGCTACATCAACTCAGTTGTTGCACTAAAGCAAGCTGCGGGTACATTGAATGAAGATGATGTTATCGCCATCAATAATGGCTTGATTGCACAGTAACAACGCTCTCAGTCATTAAATATAAAAACCGCCATTTGGCGGTTTTTTTATGCTTAGAAGTTAAAATCAACAAAATTAGAAGTTGATTTCAACACCCGCAAAATAACCTTTAAATTTAGTATCAGCACTCACACCCGAGAAATTACTCACATCGAATAAAAATTCACGGTAGCCTACACGTACACGCGTATCGACGGCCAAACCATCAAATTGCCAACCTAAACCAATTGCATAGTCGTGCACGCTTGACTCATTGACGCCCTGCATCAAATCAGCAAAACCGTACAAGCCTAAGCCAGGCATACCTACATGCGTACTGGCGTAACCCATCACAATACCGCTATCGACATCTTTCTCTTCAGGGTGACCAGGATCTTGCACGCGCAGTGAACCATTCATTAACTTGTATGCAGCACCAAGGTCCAATGACACTATGTCGTTATCCAATATTTCGTAATACAGCACGAAATCTGTGTTGCTCAAATCAGTATAAGCAGTAACATTGCCTTTAAAATCATGCCCATTGAAGTTGAAATCAGCATCCGACATGCTGCCTTTCTGATCTAGGCTATTTTCACGGATTTTAATGTTAGGGACAAATGGCAATGGATGCTCAACCGCAATCCAGTAGCTACCTTGAGCCGATGAACTATAATCAAATGTTTGTTGTGGTTGGCCTTTATCGGCAAAAGTACCACTAGTATCGGCGCGCCAGTAGTCACCACCAATTGTGAAACCGACCACAGTGGCCGCTTGGGCAGATGAGGCCATACAGAATCCTAATACCGCACTGGCGAGGAGAGTTTTTTTCATAATTAACCTTGAGATAGCAAGTTCGTTAAATCAATCACCGCGGCATTCGCACGGGATACATAGTTAGCCATAACCAATGAATGATTAGCGACTAAGCCAAAACCGCTGCCATTCAGCACAACAGGGCTCCAGACAGTTTGCTGAGTCGCTTCCAGTTCACGAATGATCTGTCTTAGGCTCACTTCAGCATTTTTCTTCTTCAATACGTCAGCAAAGTCAACTTCAACTGCGCGCATAAAGTTCAACAACGCCCATGAAGCACCACGGCTCTCATAGAAGACATCATCAATTTTCCACCAACTGGTTTTTACCTGATGGCTGGTCAAATTTGGGGTTGATTGACGCGCCGAATTGTCACCAGCTAGGTCTGTATTTAAGCGCTCTTGGCCAACGCTGGCAGATAAACGCTGCGACATACTGCCCAGACGTTTCTGCACTTCTTTCAACCATTCATTAAGGTTGTCAGCACGGGCATAAAACTGTGCATCTTGATTATTAGGGTCCATCATGCGAGCACGATAAAGCTTCAGCAATTTGATTGCATCGCGATATTCGCTTTCGGCACTGGGTACTAACCAGCTAGTGTGGTCAATATTGAGCTTAGATTGGGCTTCGCCTAAATCTTTGTCCGCCGCAGATTGTGACTGTGAGCGGCTAAACTCTTTACGCATAATCAAGGCTAAATCACGGGCTTGCTCCAAAGCACCATATTCAAATGCGGGCATGTTATCCATGAAGATGGAAGGTGGCATCACATCGTTTGATAACCAACCACCTTGTTTATCGAGTAAATTTTCGACTGTGAGGATTAGCGATGTAGTAGTAGCGTATCCAACAATATTCTTATTGGATGCTGTTAATTGTTGAGGGCTAATCGGATCCGGTTCGATACTCCACCATACACTCACGCCATAACCGATTAATACTAAAAATAAACCGACCCCGGTAACTTTTTTCCATGTAATTTGCATCAAGCGACTCCTTAATGATGGTGATGATGCTCTTGCTCTGCGGCGTTTTCTGCTGCTTTACTAACAGGCAGGGTAATTGCCATTTTCTCGCCACCGTCAAACTCTAATTGCAGTTCAACTTGTTGCTCTAACACCAATGGCGCTTTTAAGCCAAGCAACATGACGTGATCCCCTGACGGCGTTAACGTTAATGTGCCATGGGAGGGGATGTCAAAACCTTCAACATGGCGCATCTTCACCATGCCTTGGTCTTCGATAATCGTGTGTAATTGGGCATCCTTTGCCACAGTCGTACTGACACCGATAAGACGAATCGCTTTATCTGTGTGGTTTTCAAGCGTAAAGTAAGCGGCAGTATTTGGTACTGTCTCAGGCATGGCGCGTATATGACCTTCAGTCATGACTACGTTCGCCAACGCTGAAAATGATGCACAAGATAAAACTAGACAATTAAACAGCTGTTTGAATATTGGTTTCAATGTCTTAAACTCCATGTCTACCCAATGTCGTCGTAAAGGAATCAACCCATGAGTCATATACAGGTTCAGGATGATCAGGGCGTGCGTATTATTAGCTTTAATCGCCCTGATAAACGCAATGCACTTGATCTTAATATGTATAAACAACTGACAGAATACCTGATCGAAGGTGAAGCAGACAACGACATTCGTGCCTTTATGCTCCATGGCCAAGATAATTGTTTCACCTCAGGCAATGATGTTGCTGACTTTTTGAAAAATAGTGACTTAGGGCCAAATCATCCCGCAGTACGTTTCTTATTTTGTCTGCTCGAACTCAAAAAACCTCTGGTGGCTGCTGTTTCTGGTGCCGCCGTCGGTATAGGTACAACCGTACTGCTACATTGCGATCTGGTATACGCTGACAACACGGCGAAATTTCAACTTCCCTTCGTCAACTTGGCTCTCGTGCCAGAAGCGGGGGCTAGCCTACTCTTACCAGAACTCATTGGTTATCAAAAAGCGGCTGAGTTACTGCTACTTGGTGAAAGTTTTAATGCCGAGACGGCCCATAGACTCAATATGATCAACGAAATTGTGGCCCATGAAGATTTACTCAGTTATGCATTATCTCAGGCAAAAAAATTGGCCAATCAACCGCCACAAGCACTACAAATCACACGTCAATTAATGCGTCCGCATAAAAATCGTGTACAACACCAAATGCACCAAGAACTTGAACAATTTAGCGCTAGGCTAAAAAGTGATGAAGCCAAAAGCAGATTTCAAGCTTTTTTGAAAAAGTAGTCTGCAAGGCAGTATGCACATACATTTTCGCATGAGGGTCAAAGTGCCCTCTTGTTGATAGGTTTAACTGCATCATTTTAAATCAAAACAAGCCACTTATTAGCTCATCAACACCAGCCATCACTGCATGCTTAGGCTGGTTTTTTCCATTGGTCAACTAACAATGCTAAAACAAAGTAAATTAACAAACTCACACCCGGCATAAATACAACTGCACCAGTCCACACCGCACGAGTCCAAAAACAAGACCAATCAAATTTCCATGCCATACCAGCGGCAACACCACACACTAATCGCTCTGGACTCTCCATACGCACTTTTAATCGTTTCATCTAAAACCTCGGCTCAGTTGATCGCTAACTTATTTATCATTAACACTATGCCACTGAAACCAGCAAATAATGCCTGAAAACAACGCAAGACTAATTACAGGTAACAGTAGCAATGTCATCAAAGGTGCTACAAACCACATAAGCAGATCCTTTACTTAGCGCTATATTCATCGGCACCTGCCGATTCACCTTTATTTTCAGCGTTTAAGCTAAGTTGACTGTTGAAGTCATACATACTTTCAGCCAGTTGTGTTTGCAATGACATCACAAATTCACGCTTTACACTGACGAACAATTCTTGTGTCTGCGCAGTTAATGTTTGCTCAATAGTTCCCACAACATCTGATATTGGTGCGGCTTCTGCGTGTGCTGCAACGCTACCGACTAACGCGCCTAATAACACACTCATTTGTACTGATTTTTTAATGGTTAACATAAACATGATGGCATCCCTTTCGATTAATTAACTTGACGAAAGGAGTATTACAAACTGCGTGCCAACTTATAAAAATATTTTTAACAGCATGATTTTAATCATTTTAAAAAATTTTATGTGGACAAGATGAGATATAGGGATGGATTGAAAAATAACAAGTGGTGAAAAATACTACTCAAATTAGTAAATTTCACCATCTTTTAAGTTGATTAGAAATCACTCAGCGACTTCAGCCTGAATATTCTGAAAAGCCTGTTTTACCACTTCTATCCCAGCGCCGTTTTTATGGGCATTTTCACTCAAATAACGACGCCAAGCACGGGCACCTGGTAAACCTTGAAATAAACCTATCATATGACGAGTAATATGATTGAGCCGGCCACCAGACTGCAAATGCGCTTCAATATAAGGCAACATAGCCTCAATCACAGCCTCGCGGCTGATCACTGCTTTTTGACTGCCACACAATATTTGATCCACCTGCGCCAGAATATAAGGATTCTGATAAGCCTCGCGCCCCATCATTACTCCATCGAGCTGCACTAAATGAACTTGTGCTTGCTCGAGAGTTGTTACGCCGCCATTAATACCAATATTAAGTGCAGGATAATCACGCTTAAGTTGATACACACGCTCATAATCGAGCGGCGGGATCTCGCGATTCTCTTTTGGGCTTAACCCTTGAAGCCACGCCTTACGCGCATGGATAGTAAAATCCGTACACCCTTTTTCACTGACCACATCAATAAACTGGGTTAAAAACGCATAACTATCTTGTTCATCAATTCCGATACGCGTTTTCACAGTCACAGGAATATCAACGACTTGTTTCATGGCGTCAACACACTCAGCCACTAACTCAGGTTCTGCCATCAAACACGCGCCAAAGCGACCATTCTGCACTCGATCGGAAGGACAACCCACATTGAGGTTAACTTCATCGTAGCCACGCTCAGCAGCGAGTTTAGCGCAACGAGCCAAATCTAAGGGATTAGAGCCACCTAACTGCAACGCCAAAGGATGTTCTTCTTGGTTATACGCCAAGTAATCACCGCGACCATGCAATATCGCTCCTGTTGTCACCATTTCCGTATACAACAAAGCATTAGCCGACATCAAACGTGCAAAATAACGATAATGCCGGTCTGTCCAATCCAACATGGGCGCAATGGAAAAGGTCCTATCGAGCAATTTCGTTGGTGTACATGGCTTTAAGTGGTGGTTTTCAATTTTCATTGTTTATCTTGAGTTACTTCTAGTTGCTTGTAATTGCCGTCAATTTCGTTATATGGTGCCCCATATAGGCCCCTTTTTGGGGTAGGACGAATTAAGGTTAATCTCATTCTATGGCGTCATTTACTATTGAGAAACGTGCTAAGGCAAACGGGGATTTTAGCTACCGTTGCACTATACGCGTTAAAGAAAGTGGGGAAATTATACATCGTGAGTCTAAAACTTTCAGTAAAAAGGAAGTTGCTAGAACTTGGGGCAAAACCCGATGTGATGCAATTGAAAATGATTTTGTACTGCAAAAGAATAAAGCGATTTTAATCGGCGAGTTACTTAACCGTTTTTTTGAAGATGCTGACCTGTGGTCAAGAACAGGCCGCACCAAGCAATATGTTATTCGCATGCTGATTGACTGCGATATTTCAAAAGTAAGAAGTAACAATTTAAAGACCAGCGATTTAATTGAGCACTGTAAAAATCGGCGTATGGCTGGCGCAGGCCCCGCGACGATTTATCACGATATTGCTTACCTGCGTAGTGTGATGAAAAAAGCCGCCCCTGTTTGGAATATTGATGCTAACTTTCAGGTTTTTGAAGAAGCCGTGCCTGTTCTTATTGAAATGGGGTTAGTGGGTAAAAGCCAAAAGCGAACCCGTAGACCGACAGAGAATGAGCTTGAACGATTAAAAGAAGGGCTTGAGCAACGCATGAGTTACCGCCCAAACGGGGCTAATCGCATCCCGTTTATCGACATGCTTGATTTCAGTATTTTGACCTGCATGCGCATTGGCGAAGTATGTAAATTAAAATGGGTCGACTTAAACAAAGACCATAAGACGATTTTAGTCCGAGATAGAAAGGACCCAAGAAAAAAAGAAGGCAACCATATGATTGTGCCTTTGCTTGGCGGATCGTTTGACATTGTTATGCGCCAACCTGTTTCTGATGACTTAATTTTCCCCTATAACGCAACATCCGTGACCGCTGGCTTTCAGCGTGTTCGTAATGAACTAGGTATTACTGATTTGCGTTACCATGATCTCCGCCGCGAAGGGGCTAGTAGACTGTTTGAAAAGGGATATGCAATTGAGGAAGTCGCTCAGGTTACAGGGCATAGAAACCTGAATATTTTATGGCAAGTTTATACACAGCTGTTCCCACATAAACTGCATGATAAGTTTAAAGAATAGCCAAAAGCCCACTTTGATGTGGGCTTTTTGTTTTGGTTTTTCTGCTGATTATCACTGAGCGGGGCTAGCTTCTGTGCGACTTGGCTCTACTTGTGGCTTGGATATTCTGCTCATTTGCAGGTTTATCCCTTCACGGCGAATGCGTGGCGGTACTACGGTGCGCTGGATTTCTTCAATACTAACGAATATGTGACCACACTCGTCGTTATTGCAGCGGTAGGTTTTCTCACGGGTAAGCGGCGTGATAGCGCGAGTTCGGCGCTGTAGTGCGCGGCTGTCACAGTGTGGGCAGGTCATGCCTGCACCGCACCCCATTACACAGCCTCTTTATGGGTGTTGGTTTTATATGGTTTATGCGAGGTCATGGTTAACTCCTTATTGTCACTGCGTACAACCATTCTAAAGGGTGGCTATAGGGTTATATACACAACGTATTGTGTGTTGTTGCAAAATTTTTACTTTCCGCTGTGGCCAGCATAGTTATTGGCGTCTGTGCTCGATACATTTAACGGTGAATCTGCCTCATCTTCGCCGCCGGTCACCTCGGCCACTTCG
Organism: Shewanella sp. M-Br; assembly: GCF_036245925.1. Taxonomy (NCBI): domain Bacteria; kingdom Pseudomonadati; phylum Pseudomonadota; class Gammaproteobacteria; order Alteromonadales; family Shewanellaceae; genus Shewanella; species Shewanella sp. M-Br. The sequence continues at coordinate 123,194 of NZ_BJBV01000010.1, read as the reverse complement.
CTGTTTTTAACTTCTAGCTCTATCCCTGTGGTGTAACCCGTGTCAGTAATGTTGTGCTCAACGCGGGTAAGTAGCCAGTCACTGTTATCTATTTGCGGTTTAAAACCACTGACGCTAACCGGCAGCTCAGGGAATAGCTCCGGTCGCCCCATGGCTAAGGTGATGGTGAATGTAGCTACGCCGCGTTGCAGTTTATCCCACATGGCACGCGCTGCGCGCTCGGCGTTCTGCTTGTTGGCATAGGTATGCCGCAGGGTTTTGACGTTGTCATTACTGCCAACCATGATCTCCTTTTCACCCACAGCTATTGGTGCACCATTTTGGTCTAGAGGCTGCTCAAGTTCAGCTTTGGGTTTACTTTTTTGCCAAGGCTTTTTTGCTTTAACAGTTTGTCGCTTGGCGGCTTTATCGTTTTGCCAGTAGGCCATAACGCCTGAGTAAGCATCGCGATCGGCTACGCCAAAGTGATGGCTGTCGCCGGACTGACGGGTAATGTCTACACGGTCGAGCGCGATGCCGCTGGCGTTATGGGCTAAACCCGCTTGTAAAAATAACAGGTTGCCATTTTTTACCGTCGCTATGGCATCAAACTGTTCGGCTAGGCGGCTTAGGAAATTGGCATCGGACTCGTTGGCTTGGTCTATGTGATCGATAAACTCCATTTTCAAGTTGTCGCTAATTTTAGCCTTGAGCTGATGCCGAGCTGCGATGACATCGATAATGCTGCTCACGCTTTGCTGGTGAAAGCTTTGCTCGCGGCTTTGCTGTAAGGTGCCGCGCATATCGGCGGATTTGCCGCGAATGGTTAAGCAATCTGGCGGCCCGCTGTGCTCAAGTTCGTCAATGGTGTAAGTGCCTTTATCAACCAGTGCGCTACCCTTCCAACCTATACGTACTTGCATGGTTGCGCCCTTGGGGGGCATCGCCAGCTCACCGTCGGCGTCATCAAGTTGCACTTCAATGCTATCGGCCTCAAAGCCACGGTTATCCGTTAGGCGCAGCGACATAAGCCGCGTTTTCACTTTGGGGCTGATGTCGTTGCCATTGACCAATATTTGATAGTCTGGCGTGGGCTGGTCGCTCGATGCAAACGGGTTAAACTGCTCAAGTAGGTTCACAAAATCCCCCTCACCAATTTGCTGATGCCCATGCCGATCAGATTCTCGTTAGCGATGAGGCTAGTGTTCTTTTCATCCACCCGTTTCAGCTCAATCGTAAATTCAATCTTCCTCGCGGCGCCGTCACTAAAAAACTCGCTGCGGCCTTTGCTGATTTTCTCGATCACAAAAAAGCCTGTCACAGTGCCGCGCCCTTCGATAAGCGGATAGGCTTTACCTGTGTCTGCCATTTTACGCAGCGCATCAAGGCTTAGCTCTCCGCCCGTTATTTCGGGCATTAGCACACCAGATAGCGTTAGCGTTTCATCACCAACCCCTAAGAACTGCGCTGATGGCCGCGCACCTACGCGGCTATTGGTTGGGTGACGCCATACCATGTCATGCTGCGATGTTTGGTATGGCACAGTTAGCCTACTAAATACAAAAAAACCGAGTGTCATCATAATGTTTGACTCATGTTAGTTCAGGTCCTTAAGGCTGCTGCGTAAACGTGCTTGCTGAGCACGGTCACGCTTTTCTAGTTCAATCGCGACTAGGCGCGCAACATCCTGCGCATCCATATTGGCGGTAGCGTGGATGGTAATGGGCGCATGGATCCCCGCATCGATGTGAACGGTTTGAGGCTGTGGCGCTTGGCGCTGCGCAAAGGCACTGCCGGCGCTTAATCTATCTGGCAATGCGTTATGCGTTAAGCCATTGCTGTTAAGCACTAAGTCGCTGCCGTTATGCGTTAAGTCGTCACTCTTCGCTTTTCTGGCTGGCAGTTCGCCCTCTTTTACCAAACGGATTGCATCCGGTACCGAATAATCAGCGCCTTGGTATTCATCTCTGATGGTGCGGGTTTGGTCTGGGATTGCCTGCAAATTTGGCATTGCGGCGGCAGGAAGTGCTGAGATGCCCAACACAAAGGCAGTGCCTGCCATTTGCTTACCGAGCTTGCTGACTTCATTTAGTGGCGCTTGCTGGCTTCGATTCAAGCCAACGGTTAAGCCGTCCATCGTTTGGTCACCCATTACCGCAAACACTTTGCTGGGGGAAGCAATACCGAGTACATCTTTAAACCAACCAATCGCATTGCTGGCAGCATTGGTGATGGTTTCTTTTACTTCGGTCAGCTTGCCGGTGATCCCTTTAACTAGGCCGTCCATTGTCATCTCGCCCAGGCTGCTAAACTTAGCGGGCAATCCAGTGAAGAACGTAATGACTTCGCTAAAATTGTTCACAATCAGCCCGAGTGGCGACCATGAAAAAACGGTTTTCATGGTTTCCCATATACCAGAAAGCACGGCTTTAATGGGCTCAGGTAAGCTATTAAATAGGTTAGTAACAGCAATAATGCCGCTATCGACCAATGAGGTGATTGTCTGCCAGAATCCAACCATCCACGCCTTAACCGTGTCCCAGTGAGTAACCAGCAAATACCCAGCAGCGACTAACGCAGTAATACCTAAGATCACCCAACCAATTGGCGTCGACACAAGCGCCAAAGATAGCGCCCTCAATCCACCAATTACCCACTTAAATGCACCACCCAGCTTAGTGAGCGCGCTCCCCATCAGCGGCAATGACTTAATGCCAAGTATCGATGTACTGTATTTAAGCATGGCCATTGGGCCTAGGATGCCCGCTAGCATGATGGTGATCGAACCGCCGACGGCAGCGACAATAGCCATAGCTGCAGCCGCTTTAAAAAGCGTACCGGTTAACTCAGGATTCACCCTCATCCAATTACCAATGCCGTTAACGACTCCGGTGATTTGCTGGATAAAACTGCGAATGCCTCCGTTGTTACCTTCGAATATTTCGATACCGACATCTTCCCACGCCGATTTGAGTGTATCGATATCGCCCTTGGCATTATCAGCCATGGTCTTAGCTACCCTAGCGTTCTCGCCAGCAGATTTACGCAGTACATTGGTAAATGAGGTAATGGCACCATCGCCCTGCTGTTTAATTAGCTCGCTGACGCCAGTGCCAGCTTCTTCACCAAAGATGGTTTTAAGTATTGCGGCACGGTCAGCGTTACCCATCGTCTTAGTGGCCTTGACCACATCCGCTAAGATGTCGGGAATTGCGCGCAGATTGCCAGCACTGTCTTTGGTTTTTAGTCCTAAGTATTCTATTGCGTCGGCAGCAGGCCCAGTTTGCCCTGCCAAGCGGTTAAGCATGGCGCGCATTACCGTGCCGCCTTGGCTCGCTTGAATACCAATGTTGCCGAGTAACCCCGACATAGCGGCGGCTTCCTCTACACTCACACCTAAATCACGCGCGGCAGGTGCAACGTATTTCATCGTTTCACCCAACATGGTTAAGTCAACGTTGGCGCGAGTTGTGGTTGCTGTGAGCACATCGCCAAGACGATTCATTTGATCTGCAGCCAGACCAAAGCCAGACAATATGTTTGAGGCAATATCGGACGTCACCGCGAGATCGGTATCGTTGGCCTTGGCTAAGTCGAGCATGCCAGGCATGGCTTGTTTAATTGACTTAGCATCAAAGCCCGCCATAGCTAAGAATGACTGCCCCTGTGATACATCGTTCGCGGTAAAGCTGGTTGAGGCACCAAGTTCACGCGCTTGTTTGCGCAGTGCGATAAGTTGCGGGTCGTTCTTATCCAGCCGAGTTAATGCCTGGACCTTGGATTGTGCGGCGGTAAAATCTAGACCTGGTTGTAACACCTGCGAGCCAGCATAGAGCGCAGCCGCACCTGAGGCTGCAGCTGTTGCGCCCGCACCTGCCATATTGCCCTGCAGTGCTTTGGTTTTGTGGTAAGTGGCTTGTGCTGCGGATAGCTGTTTCTGTTGGGCCGAAACCTGTTGTAGGCGGCGCTTTTGTTGGTCGAGTTGTTTGTTAGCCTGAGAAAGGTCAGCAGTCAACGTGCGTTGATGCTGCGAAAGATTGCGGGTATCAATCCCCGCAGAGCGAAGCGCTTCACGCTGCCGGTGCTGGCTAATGGTTAAGTTTTTATGCTGAGTATTCAGCCTGACCGTTGCCGCCCTAGCTTGCTCGTACTCTTTAACCAGCGCTTTAGCCGGTGCCTGACTGCTTTGCATCTCAATCGCTAGGCGTTTCACTTCCTTTTGTGCCTTGGCCAAATCATTGGAGGTAATACCTAGGCTGCGGCTCACCTTGCGATAACCATCGATTTGAGCTGACTGCTTATTAAGAGACTTAACTCTGTCTTGCGTCTCTTTTAATTGAGTGGCGGTTATGCCACTGGCTTGGCGCATTTTTTTTAATGGCCCCGTGATTTTATCCACTGTCGCCAATAACACGCGCATCTCTAATTTTTTAGTCATGTGGAACCTTGTTAATTCTTTCCCATCTATCCAGCGCTTTATCGTGCCAGCCTAGAAGCTCATCGATGTCCATTGCCGCCATCTCGGATAGCGGCCAATGAAAGATAATGGCGATATCCGCCATGGTGTCATCTATGCACTCAGGGAGGCTTGACTGTCGCTCTCGCTCTGACTGTCCATCTGTAACTTCTTCGGCACCAAAAAATTACTGATTTCCCCGCCGATTTGAACTAAGTCTGCAGGGTCCATAGTGAGCACTTCATCTTTGGTGATCATCGGCGTGCTAATACGAGGCAACAAAGTGGAGATAGCATTAACATCAAGATTGAGTAAATCAGATAGCGATAATCCTCGCAGTTCGCCCGCCCTGGGTTTACGTAAAGTGACTTCAGTAACGGACTCTTTACCACGGCTGATTGCTTGATCGAGTGTGACTTTTTTATGGGTAATAGTGACTGACATTGTTAGACCCTCTGTTATGGCCAGCATGGCCGGTATGCGGCTTGAGGGCAGGACGCCCAGTGCCGCCTAATTAAAAATACCCGCAAACGGCTCTCCGATGCGGGCTACGGTTGGTGGTTAGCTTTATAACCCAATGGCTTTGCGATGTTCGGCCATGCGGTCGACACCATCAGCCCCGATTTCAATCATGTTGATGATGTCGATTTCGCACAGCACCTCACCGTTCGCGACTTCTTTGTAATAAGTACAAGTCATGCTGACTTTGGTTTGGGTGTTGTCCCCTATTTTGAAGGTGCCACGGTCGAGTTCTTTGTAACGACCACGGCAAACGATTTCGACCGACTGAATTTCGCCTGTATCATCGCGCTGAATGGAACCCGCAAAGCGCAGCATTAGGCCGTCAATCTTGCTGGTTGACATCTTCTTGACCAGCGCTGATTCATAGCCGCCTAAGGTGAATTCGACACCTAGGGCATCATCATCTAGCCCCATATCAATATCTACGGCTCCTGGCATGCCGCCACCGCGATATTTCTCAAATTTGCGAGTGAGTTTGGCGGGGGTAAATTCCTCCGCCAAACCAATCCAATTTCCACCATCTCCAAACAAATTTAATTGCTTGAGTTTTCTTGGTAACGCCATGGGTTATCCTTAGGCCGCTGCAACTGCGGACGCGAAGTCGACCAAATAACGGTCGGTAATTTTTTGACGGAAGGTTAAATCTTCCAGCGGAGGCACTGGGGTGTAGTCGTAATCGATATACAACTTACCGGCCTTAATCGTGCTAACGTCGTTAACGTCTTCGCTGTACCAGGCTTGGCCGTCAACGATATAGCCAAGGCCTTTTAACTCGCGGAACTTGGCGTTAATGCCTTCGATAATGTCTTTAACCAATGTTGGGGTCATTGGCTTATCAACGGCCCACATGTGCGCGTCAGCAATGGTGTCAGCCAACACTTGCGCGGTGCGGGTGTAGTTTTCAAACTGGAATAAGGGATCTTCTGTACAGGTGCGTGAGCCCCAAAAGCGAAAGCCTGACTGATTAATCAGCGTGGTGATGTCATTACTGTTTAGGTAGCCTGCATCGGTAGACGGATCTTGTAAGTCCCAGAACACGGGCTGACTTAAACCGGTAACGCCGCTAACCGTGACATTTGATAGCGTTTTGTGCCAACCAACTTCTTTGTCGATACGTGCACGTAAACCTAATGCGCGAGCGGTCGCAGTAGCGTTAACACTAGCGGCCGCAACGGTATCAAAGGCAACAAACTCAGGCCAAATGATCATCACCTCACGGTCGCCAAAGTTTTCACGATAAGCCACGGCTTCTTCTTTGGTGGCACAGCCATAGGCGCTGATATAGGCAAAGGCGCGCAGTTTTTTGGCGGTTGCTGCAAGCGCTGTGGCAACGGGTAAAGTGTCTAATCCTGGCACGCCTAGAATGCGCGGCTTAACGCCCAATAAAGACTGTGCCGCCAGTAATGCTTTAAGGCCAGTGTATTGGCCCAGTGGCGTTACAGTGCCAATAATGTTCGCCGTTGTGGCGGTTTCATCCGCGCCCTGCTCAACACGCACCACAACGGTGAGCGTATTGACTTGAGCGGCAATGGCTTCGAGTGTGGGTTTTAACGTACCTAAGGTGCCCGCCTTGCCAATGGCTTGCATGACATTGGTTAGCAACACTGGGGTGTTTAGCGGAAATAGCGTTGCATCGGCATCGCTGGCGGTGCAGACAATGCCGATGACTGAGGTTGATACTGTGCGAATGGTTCGGGTGCCATCATTGACTTCAATGACGCGGACCCCGTGGTGATAATCCATAATGTGCTCCGGTGCTGTGGGTTTTGCAAAACTAAGCAGGGTTAAGCTTGCAGAGCACACCGGAGCGGTGCTACTGGTTTGAGTGGTAAGAGTCGTTTATTGACCTAAAAACCTAGGAGTGTTGTAAATTATTCAGCCTCTGCAATTGGGTAACGTTGTTTTATCTGCGCCACCTTGTCCCGCCACGCTTGTTCACTCTCAGCGGTTAAATCATATTGCCATTCCATATAAAGCGGGTCCGACTCTTCTCGATACGCTGCCTTACGTTTTTCGATGTTTTGCGACAACTCAAAATCACGCTGGGCGAGTACGGAGTTAACCTGCTCAGTGCTCATGCCTAGATTGTTCATGTATTCACGCGACACATCAGTGTGTAACACGCCGCTAAATAAATAAGCGAAGGTAATGTTCATCGTAGTTTCTCCAAAAATTTAGACTGCACTACACAAAGAAAGCTGGACGGAAACCGATGCTGCTGTGCGCAATCGAGCGCGGACTGTTCAAGTCGATCGCACCCAGTCCTGCGCTCGTGCCGTCGCCCCGACTGCCACCGCGGACAGGGAATCGGTCGCCATAGTTTCTCGCGCCAATGTAACCACCGACCGTAGCCGTAGTGGCCGACTCAATTAACAGCTTGCGCAATAGCTCGTTAGGCACATAGCCCGCCGCTTTGGTAATGGCCGCAAAGTGCGATGCGGTTAGGTATGGGTAATCGTTTGAATCATCATTCATCGGACCGTTGCGCTCAGTCACTGCATTGCTGAGGATGGGCGCGCCAGCGCTGCCCGTGCCGGTTTGGTTCTCAGTAGGTGAATCAAAATAAGCAGCGTGTTTGTGCCAGTTTGCTTCAGCCACTGCAGGGTTATTGTCCAAAGTGGTAATAATCTGACCATCGTCCAGCTTCATTTGATCTAACCATTCCCATACGTTGCCCACTAAATCACACACGCCAAAATGGGTATGGTCATGATTCCAAGTGGCGGGTCCTTTACCTGTGTCTGTCCTACCCGTACCGCTCACGTCTCCTGGAGCGCCATTATCAAAGCGCCGCGCGGTTTCCCATTTCTTCTCGTGAGAGCGACCGTAGTTTGTATTACCACGCGGTACTGTTCCGTTAGCGAGAGACCACAGCGCAATTGCAGCCCATTCGTGAACAGACATCATGTGCCAATTTGCACCTTTGCGCGTGCACAGCTCTTTAGCTGCATCGTAATTAACTGCGCTAAGTGGCTGCATGCCACCAATGACTGCGCAGCCATTATTGGCTGATGACGCTAAATACTTACCAACTAATATTTCGCCACGAGGTACACCGTTGGTTTGGAATGCAGGATGAACGCCGGTGCCAAGATTTAAGTCAACCAGCCCTAGGTCTTCAATATTGAAACGTGGGATAACACACATAATATTAGGGTTGCCCTGAGCGTCATACACCACGGTATTGCGGCCACCCGAATTGTGTTCAATGGCTTTTTTGTAGCCGTCGGTGGCGATAATGGTCAGCCCAGCCGCTTTTTGGTCATAGGTTGATTCGACCTTAGCAATGGAGTCGTTGGTTTTATTATCGATAGCCGCCATCTTGCCAGCGACTTCTTGCGATAACGCCTGTGATGCGGCAGTTTGTGTTGCGGACGCGACTTTTAGCCCCGCAATTTCTTCAGCAATCGAGCTCATAATTATCCCTCTAGTTGTCTAATGCGCTCACTGAGTTGCATGTTCCAGTGAGCATTTTTAATCACTGCCGCCGCATTGTGTAAAAATGCCGTACAGCCCGCGATAAACTCTTTGTCTAAAATCAGGTTAAGGTTTTCAGCGCCCACCACCACTGTGATGCTGTCGGTTGGCAGCACCTCAATATTTAACGTAAACCACTGCACGACTTTTACAGCGGGGGTTCGGTAGCCCAGCGTCTTGTTCGGTGCGCTGTATACGCCAAGCAAAGTCGTGCCAATGTAAAACCCTATCTCTTTGATGGCGTATTCAAGCTCGCCATCAAACACACCCGCCATCCGCAGACTCTTACCGCCATCTTGATAATCAGAAATGGCAATGCGTTCTTTTTCGGCGCTCAAGCTGGTCTGGGTTTTAGAGGGCGTATAGGCGTTTGAGCCAAACGCCATGTGAGTTATTTCGGCTTTGAGCCCTTTGTCTTTTGCTGATAAACAAGCGGCAAGGCCAGCCTCGGTAAATTGCAGTGTGAGTGCCATTACACAACTCCCGTTAATTCGTGTTCAGAGATGATTAGTTGATGCGACACCGCCGCAAGCCTATGGGTAAATAACAATTCGTCAGGTAGTACAGGAGATAACAGGTAATCGGTATCGATGCAGTCGATACGATGCTCAATGCCAAATACGCCGGCTAAGGCGATACCATCATCAGGGCGAACGCCATTAGAATCGGCATCGATATCAGATATACCAATGCTAGGGCTAATACCCGCGGCAACGGTAAGCGACTCTTCGAATGAGATACCAAGCTCAACATCAAAATGGATCGAGCCACGCTTTGAGGCGCGAATAGCCTCTGTCACCATGGCGAGCATTTTAGCCGTGATTAATCCTTCATTTTCTTCAGTGATATTGTCGTTAACTAACGCGAGCACTTTCATCGTGCCGCGCACATTGCTGCCGGCACTTTCCCACCACTCGAGGATATTGGTTTTAATACCTAGGCTGTTAAGTGCTCGCTGCACCGCGTAGGGAGTGCCTTTAAAGCGATGGATACCAAAAGCATCGTTAACCACCTGACGCTTGACACTTTCAGGCCAACTGTCCGCCCACTGGTCAACTGAGTAAGCCCATGCCAGCCATGGCAGTAAAGATAATGGGCAGCGGAACGGGTCCCACAGGTCAGCAATAGACAGGGGCAAATCCAGCGAGCCGGCGATCACTTGCTCAATATCGCGCTCAAGTTTTGAAGCGTTTGGTGGCAGTAATGATGAAACCCGATTATTCACCCACGCCCCCTATTGAGACGTTAATGCTGGTGCAATACGCTGCCTGATGGTCAAGCACAGTCACATCTACTGCTGGGCTAATCAGATTGACGTTATTGACGCCACTTTGGTGCAGCGCTTTAAATATTCCTGAACGGGTAATATCAGCCCCCAAACGGCGCTGTTCTTTTTGGTAGAGTACTAACGCTTGATTAGCAGCAGCTAACACCACTTGAGAATCAGGACCAGGCAGTATCTGCAATTGGGCCTCTACGTTATAGCTAATGATTTCTGCCGATTGGATGGTGACTCTATCGCCCTGTGGCCGTACTTTTGACGGGGTATTTGATTGAGATAAGCCATCGGCACTGATACCAAAGACGTCACGCACCTTGATAAGCAGCTCATTACTGACTGTGCCATTACCCTCGATAGACAGAATGGTGACCACCATTTCACAGGGTTCAGGACTCACGGCTTTGGCATCAGCCACGCGGCCATCGGCGCCCAGCGCAAAAAAGATATAACCGTCGATACTGCCCGCCGTATTTAAGCCATCAAACGCCATTTGCACGCGGCGCTTAAAGGATTGTTCATCCTCTAAAATTTCGGGGATTGGCGGCACTGCAGTTGGATTGCCCGCTTGGATAACTAATGGCGCGAGGTCATAACGTGAGCCAAGTGCAATCAAATTATTACCCGTTGATGAGGCTAAAATATTACCGCGAGTGGCATCATTAATTTGCGCAACCAAGTGCATTTCACGATAAGCAAATACCTGCAGTAATTTGGTAACAGGGTCGGATTCTAGCGCCACCACAGCTTCATAGCTGGGGTCGATATCAATCAGTAATTGCTTGAGCGCAGCAAAGCGCTGCTCAAAGCTCAGCGGCTGGATAATGTCAGGCACAGGAACTTTAGATAAGTCGATTAGCTCAGCCATAGGTGGCCTCGAATAATTGGGCGCGTTGAGTGTCGATGCGGTCGGTCACTAAGTTGAATTGCACTTTGCCGTCGCTGCCGTCACTGATAATTTCAATCTCAGTAATGCGAATACGCGGCTCCCAACGGGTTAGCGCGATAACGGCCGCCGCCATAATCTGCAACTTTACCGCTGCACTTTGGGGTTGGTCGATAAGTTCAAAAATGGCGCTACCATAGTCACGACGCATCACCCGCGAACCTAATGGCGTGGTTAATATATCCTGGATACTTTGGCTAATATGCTGCGACTCACTAATGCTTTGGCCGGTAAAGCGATTCATACCTTGCCAGTTTTCATTGGTGCTCATTGCGGGCCTCCCGACGTGCCGGGGCCAGTATCGACACCACCATGTTTATGGGTACCAAAATTAATGCCGTCGATATTTGCGCCACCAGTAATCGCCATACCGCCGTTGTTGGTCAGCTTGCCTGAATGATCAATTGCCCCAGTAACCTTAGCGCCCTGTTCTACAGTGAGCTTTTTCTTAACCAACACATTGCCCGTAAACTCAGAGTTTTGGCAGTCGATAGTCACTCGCTCGCTCGCCTGTACGTTGGCAGTTTTAATACCGGTCACCCTAAGCGCGCTAGTAGCTGGGTCGTACTCAACAACTGCGCCGTCTAGGTATACGGTCCGATCGCGATTGTCGTTATCGTCTGGCTCTGGGTTTTCATCGCTATAAAGGGCGGGAAGTATGTAGGCGTTGGTAAGGTCGCCACTAAGCGATAGCAGCATCACTTGCTCGCCTACTGTAGGGCGCCAACTGGTTTTTGCAGTGCCGGCGCGACGAGTAAAAAAGGGGCGAAACTGGGTAAGTAACTCACCGGTTTTTACGCGGCACGAATCACCCTTTACTTCGGCAACGGTGCCAATGCGTAAAAGGTTATCGATACGGCGAGTGAGTTCAGCGATAGCTGCGGCAGTGTTCATGCGGCTATGGTTGCCAGTTGTATGGCTAGCCGCTAGCAATTTGGGTGGTATATGGGAAGTTATAGCGCAAGATATAAATTTAAAATAATTTCTGCCCCATTGCGAGTTTTAGCTCGACTGGCCTAAGCTTCTTAGCTCACTTATGTTGGCCAAATTTCAGTAATATTAACCTCTAGCAGAGTTATAGGCGCCGATTTATACATGCATCAACACAAAACAGTATCAGGAGATTGAGCAGCAGTAAATCGCCATGGAGGTATCAATTTTATTTATAAAGTTAGACTAAACCCACTTTGTTTTGCTAATGTGCAATCAATTGATTTATATGGATAACAATAATGAATATTCAAAACTTGAAGATTCACAATTTCAGAAGTATCTCAAAGCTCGACTTGAACTTGAGTACTGAAAACAGAGTTGTGTGTTTTGTTGGTGAGAATGGTAGTGCAAAGACGTCGATTTTGGGTCTTATTGCAGAGGCGATTGTATCTAAGACAAGGCTAAAGTTTCCCGACTTTGATCCACTCAGTGGCAAAAGATATCGAATGCTGGATGACTCTGAAATAAATCCGGACAGCAAATTTTATTCGGTAGAGCTAAACTATTCAAACTTTGAAAATCAGTCTTACCACTTTAAAAAGCTTGTAGGGCGGCAGGAAAACATTCCTGTAACTGAATATCAGGATGTAATTCAAGGGATAACCTTAACAAATGGTTTTTTTTCAGAATACTCGAATTTATCTAACTTAAAGGCTAGTGAGGATTATCTTGTATCAAATATATTTCTTATTAGGCCGAGCACAAGATACGAGAAAGATAGCTTTGAAGTTTTTGAAGCTGTTACCAAAATACCTGCGTTTTCTGTCGGTGAGCAATATAATTACATAATGCCATTCCCACTTACAGTATCACATACCGGGGAGAATATTCAGTCAATCATTCTTGATATGATTTTCGATGGATTTACTGGTTATAAAGATGCGGAAATTGCCTACTCAAATATTACTCGCATATTGAAAGCGATTACAGGTAAGGAATTCGGTCAACTACAAGTCGCATACTCACCTTATAGACAGATAATATCTTCGATTATTGGACCAATAAGATCTTTCTCTCAAGGTGAGCTAGATCTACTTGTTACAGTGGCTTCAATTATTTCTAGGCAACTATTTCATTTTAAACAATACACCCCGTCCCAAAAAAATAACTTAGGATTTAATAAATTTTTCGATATACCCGGTATTGTTTTGATTGATGAGATAGATCTGCATCTTCACCCAAGAGCCCAAGAAATTTACATAAAAATACTTACAAAATTTTTTCCTAATATTCAATTTATTATTACCACTCATAGCCCTTTCGTAATCAGAGGGCTTCCAAAGCATTCAAAAGTTGTCAACTTACCATCAGGCAGAGTGTTTGACGAGAACTTCGAAGCAATGGATATAGATAGCATTACTAATATCATTTTTGGCTACGATGGTGGTTTTTCTGAGGCAGTAAAAGAGAAGCTAAGTCAGTTTAAGAATGCGCTAGTGTTAGAAGACCCGGATGTTCAGTTGTTGCAGAAGTTGTACAGTGAGTTATCTTCATCAGACTCAGCAAAAGAGGAGTTGTTGTTGTATCTCGCTTCATATGCTGATGAGGCGTTAATTAATACAGTGAAGGGAAAGACAAATGCGGAAAGTAGATAGAGCCTCAGTTCCTTTTCCAAATAGACTATTACCGCAAAATCTGACAGCAAAAAATTTATCCCACTTAGAAAGCTATAAAAAAATTAGCGGTAGCATCTACGGTCATCAAGACGTCAAAAATAACTTGCAAATGCTGTATTTTGATAAGTGCTATATCTGTGAAGGCGATATCAGTTCTGGTGATTATGACGTAGAGCACTATCTTCCTAAAAGGCATTTTCCGCAGCTAGGTTACACTTGGGAAAATCTTCACAAAGCGTGTACTGGCTGCAATTTGGCAAAAGAGAATAACAGCTTTTTCGTTACTGATGACGACGGTAAAGTAACTGATATCAAACTGCTAGATCCATCAAGTGTGGTATATAATATCGCTGAATATATCTGTTTCAATATCGATTCAAAGGCAGAAAGGGTAATTATTGGTAAAAATCCAATCGCGATTACGAAGGCTATAAATACGATTCATTACTTAAATGGTAACTACCAATCTGATTATGGAAAAGAGCTTTGCTACTTACGAAGTAATAAGAGCTCTGGGTTTCTTCGTTTTTGTAACGAGAGTCTCGTTGAACATCGAAATCGGCTAAGAGAAATTAAAGTTACTATCGATACTTATCAACCTCCAGAAGACCCCGTTCTGCTGGAGATAGATCAAAATATCTGTCAAAGACTTATAAATGCAGATAATGAGTACTTATCAGATAAAGCGCCTTTTAGTACTTCTACTAGAGTACAACTATTTCCAACGTTAAAGATTACATATGATCAATTGGTTAGGATAAAAAATCATATGAAGCAAATTCTCGGTATGTAAACTTGAAGGGGCCATTAGCTCATTTTGTTGTCTTCCCTAAACCACCGTCTCTGACGGTGGTGATTATTTCTAAAGGCTGACTAACAAAAGCCAAAACTACCAAGTATCTGTGGTTTAAAGATACTTTTTCTAATCTGATATAAAAAAACTGAGAGCAACTGCACTAACAAGCTATGTCCAAAAGCTTTTTGAGATATTAGTTGGTGGATAGATTTAATGCATCATTGCTAAATGCCTAACGATAGCCTCTTCTATCATGTTCTGCTCATCAAGGGTGAACCCCAACAACTCACGCTGCGGATATTGAGCCGATATCCGCTCGTTTATCCGTCCTCTAAGTCCGTATTGATGCTCTGTTGCTACGCGGGAAATAAACCCCGTAAACCCAACACTGGCTGCAGATGCTGAATACTCAGGCTTAAAGTATTTTTGCCTGATTATTTTCTGGAACATCAGTTTTCGTTTAATAGCTCCAAGCCTTTTCGCCCATGTAGGCTGGGGCTTTCTAGCCTCAAACGCTGCGCCATCGGGCGCTTTGTTTTGTTTAATCCGCTGTGCCTGGGTGGCGCGCAGTCGTCTTGCAATATCTCGGCTTAGTTGCTTGCGCGCTGCAGGGGATAATTGCTGTATTAGCCCATCAAACAGTTCATTTAATCGGGTTAAATCGTCGGAGGCCATGGCACTTCAATTCCATTGGTGTAAAGCGTCCAATCAATCGCTTCGTCATTGAAAACGGGCTCAGGTAAGTGTGTCACTTCAAGCTGCATCCCCTCACCCGCAACAACTTTTACTCGCTCTGTTAATGCCAGCACAATTTCGATGTCAGCAGTGTTGTGATTAATAATTTCGGCTTTGAATTTAAAGCCAGTCTCGCGCTTGTCCGGATTCAATAGCAGCTCGGGCTGCTGCGTGACCAGCCAGCCTAAAATCGGCACGATAAGCGTATCAGCATGGGCGGCGTAGTCCGTCACGATTAATACGCAGTTGAATTGATACTCAAAACTCAGGTTTTGCCCCGCACCGGTGGCGATGATGTTGCCGTTCTCAATGAAGACGTGCAGGCAATCAGGGTTTTGTTGCAAGTGGGGAACGTGGCTAGATAACAGCTCACGCAGCTGCGCCGGCTTATTCATGGCGTTTCCCTTCTTTCTGACTTAAGTCTTTAGCTTGCTGCTTAGCTTTCTGCTTATTCTGGCACTCGATAATCATATCGATTTGCGCGGCGCAGTCATGCCATGCCGTTTCGCAGGTATCGAGCTCACTGCTGATCCCTTGATTGCTGATGGGATTACTCGCCGGCAACTGGCAAGGGATCACGAGTGGACAACCAACGACGGTACTCTGCACTGCCATTAATGGCGGGGCGCTGGTGCAGCCGGCGAATAGCATCAGGCAACTGAGCATCAGCCCAGGCTTTAACATCGTTAAGTTCACGTTTTAGCTCCTCGATTTTGTTTTTTCGGTATTGGCTAGTGCTGCTCACGCTGGCAAGCTGTGTTCGCAGCTCTGCCTGCGCTTGCTGGTTTTCGGCTGATAGCTGCTTTAAGTCAAAATAGGACTGTGATGTTTGCGTTAGCGATTGCAACATTGCGCCCTGCGTCTGTTGCAACAGACTAAGTCGCTCTTGTTGCTGATAGATAACACCCGCCATAGTGAGCGCGATCCCGATGGCGGCGACAATTAAATAGCCCGCAAAAGGCTGAATAAACCGGCTAAGCAGCGACAACATTATCGGCGCCCTGCTGCTGACTCGCGGCCGTAAACTGCTGATACGCTCGCGCTAATTTAATGTCGTAGTCATTTTCTTTATAGGCGGGGCCGTTGTATCGCTTGGCAAACTCAGCCCACTTACGCGCTTTAAGTGCCTTATGCAACACAGGATCCGCCTCGATAAATTTAACTAAGGCATTGAGCTGTTCCCCCTCTGAAATATCCATGGCTTGCT
The DNA here is from genome assembly GCF_036245925.1 of Shewanella sp. M-Br. Lineage (NCBI taxonomy): Bacteria > Pseudomonadati > Pseudomonadota > Gammaproteobacteria > Alteromonadales > Shewanellaceae > Shewanella > Shewanella sp. M-Br. Next base: position 107,188 of record NZ_BJBV01000010.1, on the reverse strand, counting down.
TGAAGGCCTGCGGCGACGAATAGCCCAAGGCTTGCCAATGAAAGCCCATAATCTGAAACATGCCCCAGCTGCAGGCGCAAATCGCAGCCTCTGGATTAAGCTGGTACGCGACAGCAAACCGCTGATATTCACCACTGCCGCCGGTGTAACCGCCACGGGCTGGGTTGCAAATATTCGGATATTTCGCTGCTAGCTCTGCCGCTGCGGCGCCTTGTTCTAATAGCTCGCGATAAAATACGTGTCGCTCAAATAAAATCGTGGGCCTACCACAGGCGAAAAAGCCAAAACCGTTGGATTCTACTTCTGCCACGCTGGCCATGGCGGCAAATGAGACGCTCAGCACCATTGCAGCGTCAGCTAATTGTGAGTGCTGAATAAACTTATTACGGCTTTCACCGGCGAGTAACGCCAACGTTCTTACCCCTGCGTAGCCGGTGCGCGGTAAGTCTTGCTTGTCTTGGAATTGATCGATGGCCTTTTGGGTTGCATCACCAAACCAACCATCCACGACTAATGATGCGCCAGCGGCATTAAGCCGTTGTTGTAAATCACGCACTGCCGTGCCATTGCTGCCTTTTTTTAGGGTCATCTCGATTACCTATGTTTGGTTTTGAATGTTTGTGGGCGGGGAATGCGCACTAGCCTACTGCCTGCTTTGTTCGTATTGAGTTGCAGCAGATGCGCAACATTACCCCGCACTTGGAAAATGGCGATGCAGAGCGTGGCTTTTAAAAAAATCTCAGCATAACTTGGCACGGTGGCGACGCCATACACAGTGAGAATGACCTCAATGCCTGCGGCAACGGTGATGAGATAGGCGCAGATGCTGATGAAGATTCGATGCCGCCCTGTTCGAACAAACAACGCCAGGCGCAACACAATCAAACTGCAAATAATGGCATTGATGATCAGCATCATTTCCCCCTAAGCCCGCGTAGGGCATTGAGCCAACTTTCTGGGTTATTGGTGAGTTTCATAAAATACTGCAGCATGCGCACAACACAGGCGGATGAAATGAGTGCCGCCATGCCCACATTGACCTGCAAGGCATCTGGCAGTAATGCGCTCAAAGCATTGGCGGCCCAGTTGGCGCACAGTACACCGCCCAAAAATGACACAATAAACAGTCCGATACGCTGATAATTCCCCGCTGCGTCATTCGAAATAATGAACAACACGGCACCGGTAAACGCGCCGATCATGACTGCAGGCTCAGCCCCTGGCACTAGTGTCAGCACGCTGGCGGTGACGACTGCAGATGTCGCTGATGTCGCTGAAATTGGCTCGCTCATCATTAATCCCATAGTTGAATAAAGTTTGGCTGTGTCGGCGCGGCCACCTGCACAGGAAGAAGTACTCGCGTACCGTTTGGCAATATCGGGCCGATGGCGGCAAGCTGCGGGTTAGCGTCTAGCACTTGCTCAGTGATCCCAGCCGTTGCCCCAAGGTATCGATAACAAATCTTATCGACGGTATCGCCCTCGATGCTGCGCACTGCCTGCAAGCTACTCATTAAATGAGTTCCACCGTGACATGGCTTTCGCCTAAGATGTCGCGAATAGCAAAGCGTGCATCACGGCGAAGATCATCAACGCTATCGCCGAGCACTTCACCCGCCTTTAGCCCCTTGGCCGTGCTATCAAAATCGCTATAACGCTCAATAAGATTGGCTTTGGTGAGGCAGTAAACAGCGCGTAAATACAATTGCAAATAGATGCTCTGGCCATTGATTTGCTCGGCTGGCACCTGTTCTAAATCGTCAAAGCCCAAGATTTGCTGCCCGATACGCCAATCCTTGAGATCACTGTTTGTCTGCAGTGCTGCATTGATGACTGCGTGCTCAAGTCGTGCGTTTGTCACTGTGCCATCAAGGCGCATGGCATCGCGCAATGTCGCTAAATGAAAATCAGGCCAAAACGGGCTGTTGGTAATCGTGCTTGGTGCTGCGCTAGTGGCTGGGGCGATAAAACTCATGTTTACCTGCTTGCGGCTAGGTTGTGCGGTGGGCTGGCTTAAGTAGTGAAATTGGATAACGCTACTTGGCCAGCGCCGCACGGGTTGCGAGGGTCGCTCGGTTAACCTGCACTGCCTTGTGTTTCTGAGGGCTCAGTGCTTTCGGTTGTTTGTCTGTCGGCGTTCTTAAGATCACGAGTGACTTTCTCGATAAACTTCTTCACACCCACTTTATCGTTTAGGGCCAATGCTTGTTGATAGGCGTCGAGCGCAGCGGTTAACTCGCCTTCAGCTTCAAATGCTTGCCCCATTTGACGTAACAGCTTAGCGCGCGCTTCGTCGTACATGTCGCACTCGGCCGTAAGCTCAAGCACAGCTTTTAATTGCTCACTTTTTACTGGGGTTTCAGTTTCAATCACGCGCGCGGCGGTTTCGGCAATTTCTTCGGCAATAGTGCAAGCCAGATTGCGCTCAAAGCGGTCTGGCATCACCAGATCATGTTTAAGCGCGTATGCGGCCAGCTCTATCGCGCGGTCGATGTTGCCAACGTCAATATGCCACAGCAGCACAGTGACGAATACTTCATCCTGCACGCCACTGTCGCCCTTAATGGTGCCATCGATATAGGCATCATATTCAGGTAAGAACTGCGACTTTGCCTGCAGCTTACGTGCGAGCGCCTGCACCGTTTTTAAGATGCGGCGATGCTCGGTAAGCTGCATGAGCATGAGCTCGTAAGTGTTTTCGGAGCGAGCGCTTAAGGGGGAATCCGTTCCCCGCGCTGCCGCTAACACGCCATGAAAGCGTTTATGGGCGGGTGATGTCATGGCTATGCTCCCATCTCAATGTTTTCGGCAAACGCTGTGCAGCCATAATCTTCAACCACATAGGCATCGTTTGATGATTCGTAGTTTTCAATTTGGTCACGTTTAGGGTTGTCAATCACACTGCGACGGCGAGCGCCTTCTTGCCAATACAGGCTTAAGTTATCCAGGCGCGTGACCAGCAAGGCGTTAGCAGGGAAATGCGGCACACGCACGGCACCTAATCCGCCAATGCGTTTTTGGCTGATGATCATGTCAGCGGCCATGGTTTCAGTGGGAACGTTGTCTTTGTTGATAATCGGGAAGTACTTATCAGCCAGCAGCTTACGTCCACAAATTACAACCAGCTCAGTATCGTCTTGGTGCCATGGGTCAATCATGTTGTTAACCATGTCGAATACCAAAGCATCGAGGTTGGCGTAATCGGTGCCGATAACAATTTTACCAGAGCCTTCAACCACTTCTGCCATATGACGCTGCGGTGCATGCTGGCGAATTTTTTTCAGCCAGCCGATGTTTACATCTTGCAGCAATGGGTTATTTGCGCGGTTAGAGGTAGCTGCACGGCTGGTACCATTAAAGCCAATCATGATGCGGTCGAGTGCTTGCTGTTTCAGAATGGCATCACGAATGCGCGCCTGAAAATCAGGGAACTTGGCCCACATATCAATTTTGGCGTAGCGAAGCGCCGTATCGAAGTTGGTTTGGGTACAGTCATAACCCAGCGCATCTAAATCGGTTGGGTCAATGGCTTGGCGATCGCTTTGGGTCGTGTCTGTCGTGCCGGCAATCGTACCGCTAACGCCAAGGCCTAACTTTTCGCCTGACTTTTCGGTGACAGGTACCACGTTAATCATCGTCAAGAACTGCGAGCTTTCTTGCATTCGCGTTTCTAACGTCTGCTGGATTGTTGGTTCAACAGTAAATTTGGCGGTTGCTGTTTCTACGCCATTGAGCGTGGCGACTTGGCCTAGGTAACCGTTAAAAAGTGTACGGGTGGTATTGCGCATGGTTGCTCCTTAGCAATCGGTTTTCATGTTGGTGTCGCCACCGGTTGCGGGTGAACGTCGTTGGCCTTGTGGCTCTTCTTTTTCGAGCTGAGTCTTGAGTGCATTGAATTGCGTGCTGAGCTCATTAAAATCCGTCTGCAACTTGTTGAAGTCGTTAACGGATTTCTCAAGCTTGTTGGTGAACTCATCACCCGCGGCGGTTACTGTTTTGGCGATTTCTTCAACAGCCTGATGCACATCGGCAAAGTCGGTTTTGGCTTCTGCCTTGTTTTTACCGAGCAGCGCTTTAACCTTGGCAAATAGCCCGGGCTCGTCGCTGACCTCTTCAAATTCAAAATCCACTTCCACTGCAGAGGTAAATAGGTTTTCGGGGCGTTGCTTACGCGAGTTAAGCGGGTTGTCTTTGCAGGTTGCGGAGAACGCCAGCATTTCAGTGCCAAGTGATGCGGGGGAATCGGTGACTGCCAAACCTGAGAGATAGCATTTGCCTGTTTTGGCAAAGTCGGGATCAATCTCAACACTGGTATACACTTTCTGCTTTTTCTGGTTCATGGCGATCAGTTCGTCTGTTGGCTCGATTTGCGCGAACAGAGTTAATTTGCCATCGACTTCTTCAGCTTTTACCGCGGTCACATCGCCATAGGCTTTAAATGCGCTGTCGGGAGTAATACCGCGAATATGCTCAAGCCAAATACGGGCGCCATACTTTGCCGTGTTATAGGTTTCTACAATATCGGTGATCCACTGACGCTCAACGACTCGGCCGTCGGTCGTATGTCCTTCAGTAAATACACGGAAAAATTTCGATTTCTTAGCCATTTTGTCGCCCTTTGGGGTTGAATTAGGTCTGTTAACTGCTGCCTGTATGGTCAAGAGCAAGGCGATGATGGGCAAGGGCTTCGGGCGGTATAAGGAAACCGATACCGCTTAAACAGCAGGGTTTTCGGTATTGGGCTATTTACACTGGCGCCATGAAACTGAATCCCCCAATTTCTACAGATAAGAATCAACGCCAATCTGCCAAAAACCTTTTTTGGCAAGGCTGGGCTGTCCGCGAGATTAGCCAGCATTTACAACTGCCCGAAAGTACCGTGTCGAGTTGGAAAAAACGCGATGCCTGGGAAGATGCAAAACCCATTGACAGAGTGGACTCTGCGCTTGAAATGCGCATGCTGCAGCTCATCAACAAAGAGGATAAAGACGGCAAGGATTTTAAGGAGATAGACCTACTCGGTCGGCAGCTGGAGCGAATTGCCCGCATCACTCGCTATCACAATGGCGGCAATGAGGCAGACCTCAATCCAAACGTACAAAACCGCAATGCAGGACCTAAAAAGCCGCCGGTGAAGAACCATGTTAGCGAAGAGGATTTGGAAAAGCTGATTGAGGCGTTCCAAGGCTCGATGTTTGCCTATCAAAAGGAATGGTACACAGCAGGACTCACTCAGCGTATACGCAACATCTTAAAGTCTCGCCAAATTGGCGCGACGTACTTTTTTGCCCATGAAGCCATTATTGATGCGCTAGTAACGGGCCGTAACCAAATCTTTTTATCGGCCAGTAAAGCGCAGGCCCATGTGTTTAAGCAGTACATCATTCAGTTCGTGAAGGATGTCACCGGTATTGAACTCAAGGGCGACCCTATTGTGCTTTTCAACGGTGCCATTCTGTACTTTTTGGGCACCAATGCCAGAACAGCCCAGTCTTATCACGGCAACCTGTATTTGGATGAGTACTTCTGGATCCACAAGTTCCAAGAGTTCCGCAAGGTCGCCTCAGGTATGGCTATCCATGCCAAATGGCGCCAAACCTACATATCTACCCCGTCATCGATTACCCACGACGCCTACCCGTTTTGGACTGGCGCGTTGTTTAACCGTGGCCGACCTAAGGCCGATCGCATGGAGATTGATGTGAGTCATCGCGCCCTAGCGAACGGCCGCAGGTGTGAAGACGGCCAGTGGCGGCAAGTGGTTACGGTCGATGATGCTATCCGCAAAGGTTGCAACTTATTCGACCCCGATACCCTGCACTTAGAGTACAGCCCTGACGAATATTCAAACCTGCTAATGTGCGAATTCATCGACGACACTATGTCGGTGTTCCCTATGGTGATGATGCAGCGCTGCATGGTTGACTCATGGGAAGTGTGGACAGACTACAAGCCCTTTGCGCCAAGACCGCTGGCGCACCGTGAAGTGTGGATTGGTTACGACCCTAACAAAGGCGGCAAAGGTGATAGCGCAGGTTGCATTGTGATCTGCCCTCCTGCTGTGCCAGGCGGTAAGTTCCGCGTCATTGAAAAACACCGTTGGAACGGGATGGACTTTGAGGCACAGGCCAAAGCAATTCAGGATATCTGCAATAAATACAATGTGACTTTTATCGGAATCGATACCACAGGCCTTGGTGAGGCGGTGTATCAACTGGTGAAGAAGTTTTTCCCTCAAGTCACGCCATTCCTCTACAACCCTGTGCTGAAAAGTCAGATGGTGATCAAGGCTTATGACGTGATCAGTAAAGGCCGCTTGGAATATGACGCAGGCTGGACCGACCTAGCCCAGGCATTTATGAGCATTCGTAAAACCCTGACAGCCAACGGCAAACAAGTTACCTATGAATCCGCTCGCAGCGAAGAAATTAGCCACGCAGATATCGCGTGGGCGGCAATGCATGCGCTTTACAATGAGCCACTGGATACCAGCGGCACCAGTACATCGACGTTGGAGATTTACGACTAATGGCAAAATATAGAAAGGCTCGAACCATGGCAGCCAAACCGCAAGAGCAGCAAGGGCCGCAAGAGCAACGAATTGAGACCTTTACCTTTGGCGACCCCATGCCAGTACTGAGCCAACGGGAGATCTTCGACTATCTTGAGGCCATGTCTAACGGTAAATACTACGAGCCGCCGCTTTCATTGACTGGCCTTAGCCGCATTTATCGTGCTTCTGTGCATCATGCAAGCGCGATTCAGGTAAAGCGCAATATTCTAAAAAGTTGTTTTATTCCACACCCTAAGCTTAGCCTGTACGAGTTCAGCGCCATTGTTCTCGATTATCTGGTTTTTAATAATGCTTATGTGCAGGTCATTAAGAATCGCCTTGGCGGTGCATTGAAGTATCAAGCCTCGCCGGCTAAATACACGCGGGTAGGTGTTAAACCTAATCAATTTTGGTGGGTGCCTAACTTTCACGAAGAGATGGAGTTTTCTGAATCATCAATTTTTCACGTAAAGGATCCAGACTTAAACCAAGAGGTTTATGGCATTCCCGACTATGTCGCCAGCATGAACTCGTCATTGCTGAATGAGAGTGCGACACTGTTTAGGCGTCGGTACTACGAGAACGGCAGTCACGCTGGATTTATCATGTACCTTACCGACTCAACAGTGAACGAGAAAGATGTTAGTAAATTGCGTGAATCGCTTAGAAACAGCAAAGGCCCTGGCAACTTCCGCAATCTATTTCTGCATGCACCAGGTGGCAATAAGGATGGGATCAAATTAATCCCAGTGGCAGAAGTTGCAGCGAATGATGAGTTTTTGAGTATTAAGAACGTCAGCCGTGACGACCAGCTGGCATCGCACCGCGTACCGCCTCAACTCATGGGGATTGTGCCCAACAACACCGGCGGCTTTGGTGATGCCGGCAAGGCAGCACAGGTATTTGATGCTAACGAGCTGGATTGCATTCGCCAATCACTACTGGCCATCAACGAATGGGCCGGCGAAGAGATAGTCCGCTTCAAGCCTTACCAACTGGCAGTCGCAACCGAAACCAAGTAACGATCGGAACCCCATTCCCATCAACCGCCCTCGGGCGGTTTTTTATTGCCTGCAGTTTACCCCCACTTTCAACCCAGCGCGCGCCGTCAGACCCACGCCACGCCTGCGCGCTTTATCGGGTGAAAAAAACGCAATAGCGCGATCCCCTAAAACCTCGCCAGCGCTGGCGGCTTTCAGTAATGTAACCCAGTTACCAAAAACGCAAAAAAACGCATTAGCGATCATTTAGCGATCCCGCGATCAATTAAAAAGTTAGATATGTTTCTGTATGAGTAAAGCTTGGTGCAATAAGCCACTAAGGATCGGCGTTCCAGCTCCTTAGCGGCCTTTATCACGCTTTGCTGTTTAGCAAGCACCTGCTTGTTCTGCGCCGTAAGTTGCCTGACTTTCGGTGTACTTATCTCCAGCATCAGATGAAAGCTGTTCAATGAGACCTTTGCAGGAGAAACCTTGCATATTAAGGTATTGCTTCGCAGATTTTACTGCATTTTTATTCCAATCAACGTTCAGGCTATCAACCGCTATCGTTGCATCAGAAACACTATAACCTTCACCATACTCTGACGAGAGTTGATCAATCAGTCCGTCACGTGAAAAACCTTGCATGCTGAGGTATGACTTTGCAGACCTTACGGCATTTTTTTGAGGCCCAGTTAGGCTATCGGCTAATACAGGCGCGGCAGCAAAAAAAGCAGCAATTATTGTTATTTTAAAAACATCCATACTCATTTCTCCATGTGTAAGTATAAAAAGCTTTCACTCAATTTTTACACTACTTATTTAGTGTGATTTTAGCAATTCATCATTTGACGGATTTCTATGACCGTCTGTCAATAGCGGCTGATATCCGCCAGCTTGCTTTGCTTCAATGATTCGCTGTCGCAGCTCGTTAAAGTTCTGCTCACCTTTGCTTTTTTGTAACGCCGCATACTGCATGGCCAAGTCTGCTTTTTTGTTTAGCAACATTAATGCCTGGCTAAAATGCTGCTGGGTAACATGAAAGCGGGCATACGCACGCTTAGCTGGTAGACCTTCAACTAAGTGAGCGCGCAGCGCATTTTTTTTATCTTCGCTACTGATGCCCGTTAGCTTAAGCAATACCTCAAACTGCTCATCGCTTTCACAACCTTGAATCAGAGTTTTCATACGCTTGCCCGCATGATGTCGATAGCCAATTCAGCACAAACGATGCTGTTAACAAGGTGAAGTTCTGCTAGGCGTGGCAAGAAAATAAAGCATGGCCCTCTGTAACCATTTGCCCGGTGCTTAGCGGTGACATATGCCAAAATGGTGTTGTGGTCTTCTTGGGTTAAATCTTCTAGGGTAAGTTTCATGGTTTATCTCTCCGTTCTACTAGCTAGTGTTGGGCGTATTAAAGTTAAGTTCGTCTATACCGTTTTCCCCCACGACTGCATTTCTGAGACAAGCTCATCAAGCGGAAGATCCCTAATTTCATGATATCGATACGGTTCGTTACGCAGCTGGCCATCATCAACCCACCACTCACCGCCATCAGCATCCATCACCCTGCAACCATCGAACAATAACCGTTCAATGTTGGCAGGGTCAGTAATACCCACCTGCGCAAGGTGCCTGATAATTCGGCTATCAACCTCCTCCAAAACAGGGTCTGTACAGTTATTCCTACAAGTCCAAGGAGAGCCAAAAGGCAACGGCAACAGCGCCATGCTCCACTTCGGCATGGCGTCTTTGAGTTCTTTTCTTGAAAACCGGCTTTCAGCATTCATGGCACGATTAACGGTGAATAAGTCTTTGCGGCGCTGCTTTAAAATCTTGTATGCCTCCAGTTCATCATCATTGGCCTTGCGCAGTTTCCAGCGCTCGCCACGGGTGATAATTAAGCGCTTTTCGCCAAAGGCAATGCCGCTAATACCTTGCACCCGCTTAGTCACCTCACCGTATTCATTGCCTTGCGGCGTGACTTCATAATTGAGTGATAGCTGGGCGTTTTTCATCGCATATTCAAAAGCTTTCCAGTCCGAGTTACATGCAGCGGCCTTAGCGGCCTCAATCTCTGGCGATTGTGGCCCGACTTTTAGCCGACGTAGCTCACGCCAAACCTGCACTGATGATGTGCCGTAAAATTGAAACTGGCGGATCCGATGGCGGTTTGCCCAAGCTGTGGCGCGTGGCGCAACCTCATTAACAGGCTTGCCCGTCTCAAGGTCTAACTCGCCTTGCATGTGCTCGCCCATGATGTTTTTTGAAAGGTACTTAATGATGTAACCCACAGCGCAACCCTTTTGCTTATCAATCGCTTCGATTAATAAGCGGTGCTCTTTTGCGCCTGGCTCGTCGCCGTCAACTTCATAGGCGTATTTTTTGATAATGGCTTTTACTGCCAGCTCATGCTCAGGCTTGACCATACACAGCATGTGCCAGTGTGGGGTTGAGTCCTTATGCGGCTCAGTGACGCGGCAGCCAGTAAAGGGAATATTGCGGTAACTTAATGCAGCGCGGATTTTAGCAAACACGTTTACCAGATATTGTTGGGCGGTTTTGGCGTTGTTCAAATCCCATTTGTGGGATTTCATGTGAAACTTACTTGGGCAAGTAAGCGTGACCATAAAGCCAATTTTGCCCGACTCTTCAGCCATTTCATCTAAGCCACGAGCACGCACAATTAACTCAACTAAGCGGTTAGAAGGGTTCGCATTACCGGCCATCGCCGCTTCAATCAGCGGCAATATCACCCCCGCTTCGTTTTCAATCATTGTGCTTTCAAGCCATTGCATCGCAGTACGTTGCTGCGAGGTCCACTCGCTAAAGCACTCGTCACTCACAAAAGGCGTGTGTTGATTAACTAAGCCGACAACAATACATAAATGCTCACAGCATTGGTCACGCAACTTTAGCAACTGCCTGCCCCACCACTTTGCACAAGTCATGCGCAATATGGCGCACTCGGCAGCATCTTCGATATGATCACGTTTTACTGCGTTCCAGTAGGGCGGAATAACACCCCATGTTTGGCATATTTTGGCGGCAGCGTCATAGGCATCAAAATAAGCAGCATCCTTGTCTGCACTAGCAGCAATCTCTTTAACCTGCTGCATACAAGTATCCGCAATGATTGCTGAAGCCTTTTTTAGTTCAGTTGACTTGCGATGGCGTAATAGTCTAAAAGCGCTGAAGGGCGAAGCTTTAGCTAATAATCTGCTTTCAATCTCATCCTTATCAACAACATCATCTTGCTCAACTGGCTCTGGTTGCTTAACAAACTTCATGCCCGATATTTTATGAAATGGGTACTTATGCCAAACCACTATTAACTTTTGAATGGTTTCGCGTAAATACGCCGAGCCAGCAGCAATGCCGCCACTATTAACACGTTGCTGATAGGTATTTTGTACTTTATTGCGCACATGGAATGACAGCGGCGCAAGCATTTCAAAGCCTTTTACCGCGGTAAAACGCTCTGCTGGCTTATCGAAAATAGGCTGATACAAACGAGCGGTATCAATCTTTTCCCGCACGCTAGCAACCTCATCCTCCCACAAGTCCACCGGTGCGGCAGGCAAGCGCTCAGCTGCAACAGCAAATGCTGCCAGTACGTCATCAGCAAGCGGCGTTGGCAAATGCTGCAAACGCCGCTTAAAAGGAAGTGGATTAGAAGTGGTGCGCGCGCTCATTGAGGGTTACAGCTCTCACTCGTTGTCTTACTGAAGTTGCGATGTGAAGTAACGGTTGAAACGTGACCAGCTACCAAAAAAACCTCGAACGGATCCTTAATCGTGCGGGCTATTTTTTTAGCCAGCAACACTTCACCACAGCCAAGCGACTGCCAGTAAAGGCAATCAAGCGCGCCAAATACCTCTGCAAGTTTGATTAAGCTCAGATCGTTTGGGTCCTCGTGATGCTGCCTAAACAGAGTAAGCAGGTCTTCCCGACGGGAACGAAAGTGCCTGAGTAAATGCGCAAACAAATGGGACTTTTTAGCCATGACTCAGCCACCATTTTTAGAGTGAGTGGGACGACTAAATTCAGTGACGGATTGGTGATCATTCATAGCTCACCGCCCTGTAATTCTTCTAGGCTAATGCCCAGTTCTTTGGCTAACGCCATATCTTCAATACGACGAGTCCGCGCGCGTTCTGCACGTTTTGCATCGCTCACCTTGCAGCGGCTGGCATAAGGCAAACCATCACTGCGCAAACCTGCTGGGTGGCGACCATTAAAAACAGGGCGCGGTGCTGAGCCGAGTTCGGCGAGTATTTGGCAATGCTGGCTCATGCGTGCACTCCCTGCGGTAATGGCCGTTTGAACAGCACTAAATCCCACATCGATTGTTTAGAAACAGACTTACCGTTAATGGCTACGACCTTGACCTTGCGATTAGGCAAAGGCGTCACCACGCACTGATATTTTTTTGAAGATCGAATGTTCGATAACTTGCCCGACGCACTCGTGGCCGAAATTCCCAACTCGGCGGCTAACGTACCGGCGCTGTAAAACTTGCCAGTAGCTAACATTCGTTCTGCTGCGGCTAACGTACACATGCTTAATCCTCCCCTTCGTTTTCCTGCGCTTCTTTAATGCAGCTTGGGCAGGCAACAGAACAGCTTTCATCGCTGGTTTCGTAGCAATGCCAGCCCTGTGATGCTGCCATTGCTGCTGCATCACCAACGCTGGCATCAATTTCACTCGCTGCTAGATGGAGTTGTTTTTCACACATGAAACAGGTGATCACATAAAGCGAGACAACTCTGATTTCTGATAAATCGACATTGGCTAATTTCATACATCCCCCCATTTTTAGTGTTCAGGCTCAGCCATCATTTCTTCATGTAGCCGCTCAAGCTCATCACCCAGCTCGCTACACGCGTGGTACAAAATGGAATCGTTCAGCACCAATAACGCAACGCGCTCAAGCCCTTGGGCCATACCGCGATAACGTGCAGCGCTGATAGGGTTTGCTTCCGCGAGCGCATCACCATGGCGGGTATGCACATCCACCATTAGCCGGCGCATGCTGCTGTGGTAATGATTGTTAAGATCAAAATTAAATTGGTTCATAAAGGCATTAGCCTCCTGCGCTGTGGTCAGCGCCGACAAAATTAGGGCGGGTGCTTGAATTAAAGGGGAAGTTACTGCTATGCTTCTTGCCATCATTTGGTGTGTCCTCATTAAGTGATATCGGCCATAACTGTTAGCGCAGTTGTGGCTTTGTTTTTTCTGCTACTCTGGTTTTTCGTTTACCAACTCCATTCCCAAAATACTTGCTGCGTAGATACGCAATCGCGCGGCGGCTCTTCTCCAACTTTGCTTCACTAAACTCTGCAAAAGCCGGTACTTGTACCCAATCTGGTACTTCAATCGTGGTGCCTTTTATTTGCCGATAACTCATAAATCCTCCTGCGTTGCCGTGCCTATAAGCTGTTGTATTAGCGCTTGGCTTGCTGAATCGTGTCCCAGTCTTTACGCGATAACGCATACTGGCTGTCCATGTACGCCGCCAAATCCTGCACATTCACCAGCGAGGGTGAGCGCTCAGAGTCGCGCAACTTAAAGGTCGGGAACGGCAAATCTTGCGCCTTTGCCTTTTGCTCTGCGGTTTTAGGGGTTAAGCCTAAAAACTCGTCGCTAATATCCTTAAGCGCTACCACTGGTGACTCAAACCGCGCCAGTAATGCAAAAGCCATGTTCATTGCTGCATTCCTTCCTTGCTGCCCTTGACTAGGTTTTTCTCATGGTCGGCAAGCAACTGCTCAACCGTGACTTCGTTATTCGTTAACTCAGAGATTTGTTTGATGTACTTGGCTGGGGCTTGGCCATATTTATTCATCCAATCCCAAACCGATGCTTGTTTTACACCACCCAACAGTTTCCCTGTCTTTGTTTGGCCGCCGATGACAGCTACAGCTTTAGTTATGTAATTCATCTAAATAAACCCTACTTACCTCTTTAAACTGTATTTAATACCGCTTAAACATTATTGTCAATACCAGTTAAAACTGTAAAAATAGTTTTTAACTGTAGACTTTGCTTTCTCTGCTGTTTTAAGATTTTGTTTTTTCAATTAAAAAGGAATCTTTGATGTGTATTGGTGAACGAATAAAAAAAAGAAGAACGAAACTAAACTTAACTCAGGCGGCGCTAGCCGAATTAGTTGGAATGGCTCAACAATCTTTACAGTCTGTAGAGTCTGGGAAAATAGAAAAACCAAGAAAAATCAAAGAACTAGCGGAAGCACTACAAACAACGCCTGAGTACTTACAGTTTGGTGTTGGAGAAATGGATAACGCGACCGTGGTCGCCAGTGCGGGCAACTATTTACCACTGATAAGCATGGTACAAGCAGGTGTGTGGACAGATATTCACGAAGTGGCCCCTCTCGATGTTGAGCTTTACCCCTGCCCGATCAAATGCAGCAAACGATCGTTTATTGTGAGGGTTGAAGGCGAGAGCATGCTGCCGAAGTTCGAAGAAGGCGATTTGATTTATGTCGACCCCGACGCACAGGTGGAGAACGGCAGTTACGTAGTGGCGCGCCTGGATGATGAAAACCAAGCCACCTTCAAGCAGCTGATCATCGATGGCAATAAAAAATACCTCAAAGCCCTAAACCCCGACTGGCCGAATAAATTTGTCGAAATCAATGGTAACTGCACCATCGTTGGCAAAGTGGTATTCACAGGCAAAGCGCTGTAATGATTTTTTAAATAGTGAGTAGTAATTAAAAGGAATTAATGGATGAGATGGATATCAGCTTGCTTAATGTTGTGTTTATTTGCCCCCGCCACCTTTGCCAATGAAGATGCCAGTGAACCCAATGTAAAAAAGAGCAAAAATGATATTTGCCACGACAAATCCAGTCGCTCTTATAAACGCACTAAAAACTATACCCCATACGAAACAATCAAAGAGTGCTTAGCCAGCGGTGGGCGCTTGCCTAAAAAGTAAATAACCCTCTCCCCTCGATGTAAAGCTTTACCCTACCCGATCAAATGCAGTAAGCGCTCGTTTATTGTGAGGGTGGAAGGCGAGAGCAAATCGCCCGACTTTAAACCGGGCGATTTGATTGATGTAGATCCCGAGGCACAGGTGGAGAACAGATTAAAATTTCTATGGATTAACGCCCAGCACAGCGGCTGGCAAAGCTGGCACGTAATTACGCAGCAATTTGAGTGATAGGTTTGACAGTCCGTTGCTGCTTGTTAGCTCATTCCGCCATGACTTTTTCCCAGCGATACTGACAATAGCCACACTTTCCTTCATTGTATTGGTCTTCAAGACCTAATCCTTCCCCACACATTTCACAGCTTGTGTATTCCAACTCATATTCACAAGCAACACACTTTCCTTCTTCATGTATAAACGTAGCTTGATCACAACTTAAGCATGTATCGTATGGTGACTCACCACCATTCATCGCATTATAAATTGCTTCACCAGCGAGAGAGTCATCAATACATTGCTCAACTACTTCATCAAAGCTGAAATTATTATCACATGACTTACAATGTAGATTGATTGAAGGATAAGAATCACCAGAATCAGGAGCCTCTATTAGAGAAGAATGACAACTCTCACATCTCAAATATTTTAAAGCATCTTTAACAGAATCATATTTCCAATCTATTGCTTCAATTGTTGATTGACAGGCTTTCTCTTCTGCGGAGTATACATCGCTCACTTCGAGTAAAGTTGACCAAGCATCTTGCCCTAAGGTTTCTTGTGGGTCTAATTCAAGATTTTCAGAGAGAAAATCTCGTATTAATAGGAAGGACTTGGCTACAATTTCCCTAACAGCATCTGGAGACTGAGAAGTATAGTAGTGTTCTAATTCATTTCTTAATTTGTTTATTTCATCGAAGCGAGTCCAATCTACGGTTACTTTTAGACTCTTAAAGCGCTCTTTTATCGACTGAACATCTACTGTTTTATGGCCTTTTCCTTCGAAAGAAATTTCACCGTCTTCATTCTGAACAGGTCGAATATTTTGTTTAAT
Source organism: Shewanella sp. M-Br (assembly GCF_036245925.1). Lineage (NCBI taxonomy): Bacteria > Pseudomonadati > Pseudomonadota > Gammaproteobacteria > Alteromonadales > Shewanellaceae > Shewanella > Shewanella sp. M-Br. The sequence goes on along the minus strand of NZ_BJBV01000010.1, from coordinate 91,642 downwards.
CAAAAGCTCTTTATTGTCTTCAGGAGATAGCTGACACAACTTTTCTTTGTACAAAAGAAGGATTCCAGCAGAAATATTTCTTACTGCTGAGACACTTCTTCTATCATCTGTATCCTGATAGTCTTCAATTCCAACTTGAATCGAGTCTATCGCATTCTTGATTATGCTCACAATCTCTCCTTGGAGCTAACGCCGCCAGTTGCGGCAAGCTTTGCTTGTCCGAAACCTGGCCTTGTTATGCTGTTGTCAGTTGAAGTTCTACTTCTTGTTTTAATGACATAAGATCCCCAACTATCATGTAGGTATATACCACGTAACGATCGGCCTCCATTTTTGTAACAATCTCAGAGTGAGAACCTTTTTGAGCTGCTTTAAAAACTGCATCCAGCCGCTCACCTAGAAACTTCATATGAGAGCCAACGATCTCTTGAAAGCGCTCAGAATTTGAATGCTCTTCGGCATAAGCTACCAATCGATTGATGTATGAGTCTGGTCCAAGCTTAATAACTTTTTCTTTACCATTTACATCTATTTTGGCATCTTCTCTTGCTGGGTATAAGACATCAGCTAACTCTTGCAGGACTCTGCGACAGCTATGAACAGCATTCGACCAATCTTCAGAGTTCTCTGATTCGAGATTATCGTAAATAGCTGAAAACTTTTGTAGTGATGCTGGTACTAGATCAGCAATATTGTTGTCAACTAGCAACCTAATTCGAGAGAAGCTATCTTCTGTGGCGATAGAATATTTCAACTCATAATAAATATCACTGAGATATTTATAGATAAATGCTCTTCGCTGACCAATTAAGTCTGATGAATCACTTATTTTTTGAGATAATTGTATTCTTTCGCCTGCATGTGCGGAGCGTTTTAAGCTCTCTCTATGAGATTCAATTCTACTTTCTAGATTTTCAATTGATTCTAGCTTTGCGTAGTTTTTAACTTCACCATCTTTATTTTTTCTGTAAATGCGACCAGCTTTATCAGCTAGTCGCCATACATCTTTAGATACGCCGCCAGGTTCCGAAGGGAATCCCCCAACTTCATAAAGAAAAATATTTTGCATATCAAAGTCGCCTCTGATTCGAGCTATTCGGCTAGCCTTTAGCGCAATAGAAGTTAAAGTGGCTTCTGATAGCTCTAATTCTCTAAGAGCTTCATCAGCTAATGTTAAGGCTTCTTTAGCAATTTCAGATTTACTTGCCATATATTCCCTCTAAGGCATAACGCCTTGCTCACCGGCGAGTAAGTTGGTGCTGTTTTTGCGGCTTTTTTTAGCGAAAAACCGGCGACAACTGTATCGAGTCCGCATGCAGCAACTTGTTAGGCATTATTTCTTGCAAAGACTCATAATTACTTTTGAAGTAATACCTAATTTTTTCACATAAATATCAGAGCCAGCTCCACAATCCGAATGGGCAACCATGACAACCTCAAACATGGTTCCTTTTTCGTTAACATCCATTTCTACCCACTCGCCAATTCGAGGGTGCGTTTTATAATTCTTACATCCAAGCCCTTCAGGCGAACCCGATGAAATATCTATTGTTATTAGTTCGTACATGACATTTTCCTCTTTGAAGCTTTACGTTTGGTTAAGGGACGGGCTTTAGCCCGTTCCTGTGAGCGAAGCGAACAATTTCAATCACTTGTTAGACGCCTGCACGGGCAGCAGCCTTTAGTTTCTTTCTCAATAATTTCATCTCATTTCGATCATGAGGCATAACTAGGGCAGTTGGCACTTTGATAATTTCAACACCATGGATGCGCTTATAAAGTTCACGATGCGTTGTGCTTAGATTAGAATACCGTACTCGAAATTTAATTAGACCAGATAAATGCATTAGCTCGCGGAGCTTATCGTTCTTCGTAGAGACCAAGCAGCAATAGAAGATGTATTTGGCTTCTGCTGATGTTATTTGGCTTGCTACAATGTCCCAGTAGGGCTCACGTTCAATATCATCTTTTAAGTCGCGCTCAACTAGCTCTAGAATCGCCCGTAGTGTACCCAGATAACGGGCTTGACGGGTTAGTTGCTTTTGCACTTCTATAAATAACTGAACTTCATACAGCGGCCGCTTTTCCTCGATCTCCAGAAAACTCGTATATTTTTGCATTGTGCGGTTGAGTCGCTTACACGTGTGGTTTAGAGCGTCAATACCGGCATAAACGGAATCCTCTTCGACAATACGTATACTCGCAAGGTTCTCGCGGTATAGATCAAGAAGACGGTAAAATGAACCTTCAAATCGTTGAATTCTAAATATTTCTCTCGATTCTGTCAGTTCTTGTCGTTGATGCAAAATTGTTATGACAATTCCTGCAAACGCTAACCCCGAGAATAGGGAATTAGTCAGTCCAAACGTATCCCCAAAAGCCCCAGCGTTGCTTATCGAAAACTCAGACATTGGCCAAATAAGGAAAATGACAATAGAGCCGTAGGTTACGATACATAATAGAATGGCTCCGATTGCTAAGGCGGCGTATTTCTGTAGATTCACGTGATCCCTCACTTGGTGTCTAACGTCTTAGTATTTATGCGCTGCGTTGTTTGCAGGGCATAAATCGCTTGAACATTTTATTAGTCCGCATGCACGTTTACGTCGTCAGACCAGTAAAAACGAGTACAGTTAACTATTTGTATTAGAAGAACTTATCAGATTTTCATCAAATAGACTATTCGAAAAACGCGCATGTGCGTTTTCCAAACCTATTAACACACACGGCCAAAAAATAACTTATTGATAATTAATACAATATTTAAATAAACATAAGTACAAACGCGAAAAAAATTTTTACGTCCTCCTTGAACTCAGCGATTTGTAGATAATGCTGCATATATAAAAAGCACTAAAGAAGTTACTATCATGAGTATGAAAGCTCCTTTTAAAGCAGTGTTCAAGAAGAAATGCGCATGCGTGGTTACAGCATCAGGACGGAAGAAGTGACGCGGATATTTAAGCTTGACAATATTTGTGGACGTATCATCTTGTGGGACACTGTCGAGTTACTGAGTATTGATGAATGGGAAGGTGCTTGGCTCAGCCTATAATCTAAATTTGTTTAACTGCATTTGTAATCTAACCGACCTAAACCTAATGGGGCCCCAATCATTTAACGGTGCCCCATTGATAACAAAACAAATCACTAATCCCCCATATGGCTCCCATACTAGCCCACAGCCCGCTGGAAACAATAAAATCAGTCCAATCCAACATGGGCGCAATGGAAAATGTTCTATCGATTGGAATAGCTGATATAACAGGGGGTTTACTCATTTTAGATTGAATCATCACTCTCACATTCTATTAAGCGGTTTTCACACATCTGTGCATTTGTCTAATTGCTGGGCATCCTGTGAGGTATCCCAAATTATAAGATTGAGTACTCAAGATGGTGTTCCCAGTAATTGACTCGGGAACACGTACTGAACAACACACTACAAATGCGTCGTTAGGGTGAAGCAAAAAGTGAGACAGTTTACAGCGAACATCGTACTTTTACAAAGTCAGCTAAGACACTCAAGGCCAAGACGCCTTTTTGATAGCACTCCACAATGCCGAAAATAGCCATATAAAATTGGATTAAGTAAGACGCGATGGGATAGAGAGTTGAGTAGCAACGCCTTCTCACAAGTTCAAGTACTAATAAAAGTCGAGTTACTCCATAAAAAGGCTAAAAAACTTTGCAGCATCGGCACTCATGAGCCACTATGAATGGGGCTAATGCAGCCGATATATTGCCATTTTTTGTATGTATGAGACGTAAAACAACGCTATTTGACGATAAGCGTCTTCCAAGCAAACTTATGAACCATCATACAAAACGGTCTAAACAATAAAGGACACGGTTATATGGAGCTTTAACTGCCTATAACTCAGATAAATGATAAGAATATCTTTAAATTAGCCTCACATTTATAGCTGTCTCATCTAAGCTGATAGAGTGTGATCAAGATTGCTGTCGATAAGCAACTTTTCTAATAGCCTTAAGCAATGCCATTACTCCATGGTTTAGGCTCAAAAGAGGACAAACTTAGGCATGAACGTTAATTTTATTAATCCTTTCCTCCAATCTTTGCTCAATGTCATATCTACGATGGCGAGCATGGATTTGACGCCGGGCAAACCCCAAATCAAAGTAGATAACTTAGCAAAGGGTGATGTATCCGGCCTAATAGGTCTTGTTGGACCCCAAACAAAAGGATCACTGTCGATTACCTTCGAACAAAAGCTTGTTTTGCAGATAATGCAGAATATGCTGGGCGAAAACCCGGGTAAAATTAACGAGGAAGTGACTGATTTAGTAGGCGAAATCACGAACATGGTGACTGGTGGCGCAAAAAATCTTTTGGGTCAAAAAGGCTATGAATTTGAAATGGCCACTCCTATGGTCGTATCAGGAAAAGGCCATACTATTTCCCATAAAGCTAATGGCACTAAGATTATCATGCCATTTACAAGCCCGCATGGTACTGCTTATATTGAAATATGTTTTGAAAACTAATAGCTAAAATGCATCAAGCCAGTCAGCTCAAAATACATTAACTATCCTGTCGCTCTGGATCTTATGTTTCATTCGCTTATTTAAAGCCAGATAACAAAGATCAGAACGGCTGGTTTAACGTAGCCTGAATTGAGGTATTTTTATCGTCCATTTTGCCACCTAACACCAGTTCAGCACAGCTTCATCCTCAGGTCCAAAACATATTGCGTCGCCAACTGTGAACTGCAAACCACTATTTTGCTTATCTCAGCCCTACAGGTTCGACACTTCTCCCGCTAACAAATAACTATAATTCATAGTGTTATTTGCAGTAACCATTCGTGTAGTGGCAATTATTCATCCTGACACTTTACATAAAAGAAAACGGTGTTTAATCACCGTTTTCTTGCTAAAAAGTGTCCCAGAATAATTCTATCTGTCAGGGTTAAGCTAAGCAAACAGCAACCCTTGGCGTAAGCTTAGTGACTAATTCGTAAGCGATAGTGCCGATATGTTCAGCGACTTCCTCCACGGGTAATGCCTTACCCCACAGCAATGCACTATCACCAACTTTATCTTGCGCCCCTTGGCCTAAGTCAACAGTCAACATGTCCATAGAAACACGGCCGACTATGGGTACGCGGCGACCATTGACCCACACGGGTGTGCCTTCCGGTGCATTGCGAGGATAACCATCACCATAACCAATCGCCACTACACCTAAACGAGTATCTTGCTTCGCGGTCCAGAAACAACCATAGCCCACTGGCTGATTGGCTTTATGATCCCGTACCGCAATCAACTGTGATACCAATTCCATCGCAGGAACTAGCCCGTGATTCGCACCGCAATCACCAGTAACAGGAGATACGCCATAGAGTGCAATACCAGGACGGATCCAATCGCCTTGGCTCTGAGGCCAATACAAGGCACCAGCAGAGTTTGCTAAGGTTCTAAATCCGGGCAAGCCTGCCGTTAACGTATTAAAAGCCGCCATCTGTACTGAGGTATAGGTGTTTTCAGGCTCGTCCGCACAGGCAAAATGTGTCATCAAATGGATCGGTTTTGCCACATTTGGACAGGCCATTAACCTTGCGTAAACCGTTGAAAATTGTTCGGGCGTAAAACCTAAACGATGCATGCCTGAATCCACTTTAAGCCAGACAGTGACAGGTTTTGACAACACAGTTTGCTCTAACATTTCAAGCTGAGAACTGTGGTGCACTACAGTGTCGATATCATGCCCGACGAGTAACGGAAGATCGGTGGCACGGAAAAAACCTTCTAGTAATAACAAACGCGCTGTCACGCCGCCCGCTCGTAATTCTAAGGCTTCATCCAATCGCGCTAGGCCAAAACCATCGGCATTGACTAAACAATTGGCGACATTCAATAATCCATGACCATAACCGTTCGCTTTAACGACGGCCATCACACGACTCGCTGGTGCCTGTTGACGCAACGCAGCGAGATTGGTTTGCAGTGCACTACTGCTAATTTCTGCACGGGGAAAAGGGTTCAAAATTTACCTTGTTTACTCAGGAAATAAAAAGTCACGGATATAAAAAAATACATCAATACAGCTCATCTTCTGCAAACGCAAACTGACTGTTTTTAAACGTCAATTAATCTTCTTCAAACTGCGGCCCAGCATAATTATCGAAACGCGAAAATTGGCCTTGGAAAGTGAGCCGCACCCGACCAATGGGGCCGTTACGTTGCTTACCAATGATGATTTCTGCCGTGCCTTTATCTTGAGAATCGTTGTTATACACTTCATCGCGATAAATAAACATGATGAGATCCGCATCTTGCTCGATAGCACCCGATTCACGTAAATCCGAGTTGACAGGACGTTTATCGGCCCTTTGTTCGAGCGAGCGGTTAAGCTGCGACAGGGCAATAATCGGGATTTCCAACTCTTTGGCTAATGCTTTCAGCGAGCGTGAAATTTCAGAAATTTCTAAGGTACGGTTATCTTTTAAGGCGGGCACCTGCATTAACTGCAGGTAATCTATCATGATCATAGATAAACCACCGTACTCACGGGCGATACGACGCGCGCGGCTACGGACTTCGGTCGGCGTTAACCCCGAACCGTCATCGATATACATTTTACCTTGTTCGAGCATGATACCCATGGTCGATGAAACCCGCGCCCAATCTTCGTCATCGAGTTGACCAGTACGGATCTTAGTTTGATCAACACGGCCCAAGGAGGCCAGCATACGCATCATAATCTGTTCTGACGGCATCTCGAGACTGAAAATAAGTACGGGTTTATCTTCATTCATTGCGGCCTGTTCGCACAAGTTCATCGCAAAGGTGGTTTTACCCATAGAAGGACGCGCCGCAACGATAATCAAGTCGCCAGACTGGAAACCAGCGGTCATTTTATCGAGATCGTTAAAGCCGCTCGACACTCCAGTCACACCGTTGTGGGGGTTATTGTAAAGCTGCTCAATCTTATCAACGGTTTTTTCCAGAATGGTTTTAATGCCTTCTGGACCTTCATTAGCATTAGTTCGCATCTCGGCGATCTTAAAGACTTTACTCTCAGCCAAGTCGAGTAATTCACCCGAGTCCCGACCTTCTGGGTTATAGCCCGCATCGGCAATCTCATGTGCGACGCGGATCATGTCACGGACCACGGCCCGCTCACGGACGATTTCAGCGTAAGATAAAATGTTACCCGCACTTGGGGTATTTTTCGCAATCTCACCTAAATAGGCAAAACCACCGGCATCTTCTAATTGATTTTCAACTTCGAGCTGTTCAGAAACCGTGATCAAATCGATCGGTTGCCCTAAATCGACCAATCTGTGCATGGCAGAAAAGATCATCTTATGTGAGCGAGAGTAAAAATCCTCTTTTACGACAGCCTCTGCGACCCTGTCCCACGCTTCGGCATCTAACATCAAGCCGCCTAATACCGATTGTTCAGCCTCAATTGAATGCGGTGGCAGCTTGAGTCCATCAAGCTGCAAATCTCTTGGCTTACTTTTAGGCTTAAAAGCACCTTGTTGTGACATTAACGCTCCCGATTTCCAACAACTTAACAAAATATGATATAAAACCCGCGTCAAGCAAACAGGATGTTTACACTCGCCTGTTATTTCATTCCAACGGACACTCTAACAATCAATAAGGAAAGAACATGCGTATTGCATTGGTTGCAGCCTTAGTACTGACATCCGGCATAGCAACTGCCGACGAAGGACAATGGCAACCTTATCAAATGCCTTCAATTGCAGACAAACTCAGTGAACGCGGAATTGATATTCCGGCAGAAAAACTGGCAGATCTGACAAGTTATCCAATGAACGCTGTGGTTGGGCTGGGCTATTGTACCGCCAGTTTTGTCTCCCCCCAAGGGCTAGTTGTGACAAACCACCATTGTGCCTACAAGGCGATACAATATAACACTAAGCAAGAGCATAACTACCTAGAACAAGGCTTTTTAGCAACATCGATGGACAAGGAGCCCTCTGCCGGTCCTAACGAACGTTTATACATCACAGAAGCAGTGACCAATGTCACCGCGCAAATCAATAAAGACCTCAGCCAAGACCCGCTAAGTCGTTACGAAGACATCCAAAATCACAGTAAAGCGCTCATCAAAAGCTGTGAAGCCGATGCTAACTATCGTTGTAATGTGCGCAGTTTCCATAACGGCTTAGAATACTACTTAATCAAGCAATTGATGATCCGCGATGTGCGCTTAGTCTACGCACCACCTGAAAGTGTTGGGGGCTATGGTGGCGATATTGATAACTATGAATATCCACGCCATTCGGGTGATTTTGCCTTCCTACGGGCTTACGTCGGAAAAGATGGCAAACCCGCCGTGTATAGCGACGATAATATTCCTTACCAGCCAAAGAGTTACCTTAAGGTCAATGCCGATGGCGTAAAAGCCGGTGACGGCGTGTTTGTGGCGGGTTACCCAGGCACGACTAGCCGTTACAACCTGACCAGTGAACTTAAATTTGCCAGTGATTGGTTGTACCCAACTCAAGCTAAGCGTTATCAATTACAGATTGATACTATCGAGGCTATGGGACAAAAAGATGCCGATATCGCCATTAAGTACGCAGGTAATATGGCCTCAATGGCCAACCGGATGAAGAAACTCAACGGCCTACTAGCGGGTTTTAAAGCAACGGATATCATTGGCATTAAGCAAAGCCGTGAAGATAATTTTTTAGCTTGGCTTAAACAAAACCCTAAGCTAAATCAAAATCTCATTGCTGAGTTAGAAGTGTTACTCGCCGAGCAACAACAAGCATTCCAAAGTAATTACTACTTTACCAATGCCCAATCTAGCACATTGTTAACCGCAGCAAACAGCCTCTACCGTCTTGCTAAAGAAAAACAAAAGCCCGATGCCGAGCGTGAGCAAGGCTACCAAGAACGTGATATTGCTATGCTAAGCTCACGTCTTAAACGTATCGATTCAAGTTTTGATGTCACTGTTGATAAGACTTTGTGGCTACAGGATTTAAATGCTTACCTTAGCCAATCAAATCGCGTAGCTGCACTCGATGAAATGCTAAGTGCGAACACTAAAGATGCCGATCTCGCAGCTAAACTCGATGGTTTGTACTCACTCACTACGCTCACAGACCAAGCTAAGCGCCTCGCGTGGATGAATGCCGATGCTAGCGCTTTCGAAACCAGTGCCGATCCCTTTATTCGTTTAGCCGTAGCACTTTATGACACGAATATGGCACAGGAAAAGTCAGAAAAAATCTTAGACGGCAAGCTGTCTAGTGCTCGCCCTGATTATATGGCGGCCGTGATCGAATACTACAAAGCAAACAACTGGCCAGTCTATCCTGACGCCAACGGTACGCTACGCATCAGCTACGGTATGGTCGATGGTTATCAATCCCGCGATGCGCTGTACAAACAGCCATTTACACGTCTTGATGGGATAGTGGCTAAGCATACCGGCGTTGAGCCCTATAATGCCCCGAAAAAACTCCTCGATGCGATTAGCGAACAACGTTTTGGCGATCATCTGGTGAAGTCGGTGTATCAAGATCCCCGTGGCTGGATTTGCAGACTCTTCTCTTGTTTAGATAAACCAGAGGAATTTAACTCAGTACCGGTTAATTTCTTATCCAGCGTGGACACCACAGGTGGTAACTCCGGCTCACCAGTCTTCAACGGAAAAGGTGAGTTAGTGGGCCTTAACTTCGACTCAACCTATGAAGCTATCACTAAAGATTGGTTCTTTAACCCAACCATCACCCGTGCAGTGCACGTGGATATTCGCTATATCCTGTGGATGATGGATGAAGTGGATCATGCCGATAACTTAATCCAAGAATTGGATTTAGTGAGAAATTAATACTCTGAGCCAAACACGGATTTAACCCATCTAGTCAAAAGCCGCTCACTGTCATGACAGTAAGCGGCTTTTATTTGGGCTAGTATTTTAAACGCGGATACGCTTTGAGACTGAATGAGTAGACATATCACTTGCCGCATTATACCAATCGTATTAAATATCTGTTCATTCAGCGGGAGTTCAACGCGCTTTAGACAAGGCGAAGGCTTGAAGGCATAGTGGTGCTCTGTCGAAAGCCTTAAACGCAGTATAAAGCGCTTTGCCATGCCGTTAACATCAGCCGCCCTTCGGGAGCCTCACAGGCATCCCACTCCCGTGTTACATTGACTTAAAAGGAAATAACCATTTCTGCGTCAATGCGCCTTGGATTGAGATGCCTGTGAGGCTCTGAACTGATTAGATATTTAATGTGATTGGTATTAATCCATCGCAAACCAATATCAAACCATATTGACCACAGCTAAATACTGAATTTCAGCCATAAAAAAACACCGCCGAAGCGGTGTTTCTCTTAAGATTAAAGCAAGGAGTAATTAAGCTTCTGCAACGATAGAAACTTTAACAACAGCTTTAACTTCAGTGTGTAACTGAACTTCAACTTCGAAGTCGCCAGTAGTACGCAGAGCGCCTAATGGTAAACGAACTTCTGATTTAGCCAGCTCAACACCAGCAGCAGTCACTGCATCAGCGATGTCACGGTTGCCAACTGAACCAAACAGTTTGCCTTCATCACCCGCTTTAGAAGCAATAACAACAGCTTCCAGTGCAGTGATTTTCTCAGCACGTAGGTTAGCAGCAGCTAATTCAGCAGCTAATTTAGCTTCTAATTCAGCGCGACGAGCTTCAAATACTTTAACGTTGCTTTCGTTAGCAACAACAGCTTTACCTTGTGGCAAAAGGTAGTTACGAGCGTAACCAGCTTTAACAGTAACTTGGTCACCCAAGTTGCCTAGGTTAGCGATTTTATCAAGCAGAATAACGTTCATTATCAAATCCTCTATATTCGATTAGGAATACTGCAATTACTGATGTAAATCAGTGTATGGCAGTAGAGAAAGATAACGAGCACGCTTGATAGCGCGAGCTAGTTGGCGCTGATATTTAGCACTAGTACCAGTGATACGGCTAGGAACAATCTTGCCGCTTTCAGTGATGTAGTTCTTTAAAGTAACGATATCTTTGTAATCAATTTCTGCAACACCTTCAGCGGTGAAACGGCAGAACTTGCGACGACGGAAATAACGTGCCATGTTGACAGTCTCCTAAGTTTTCAATTCGACATTTTCGGCATGGATGACTAAGCGGTTCTGACCATTACGCCCCTGTTGAAGCGTCATAAAGCCTTGCACTTGTACTTCCACACCTGCTTTCAGATCTTCTGCGACGCTTTCAAAGCGTGGGCCACTCAATATCACTTGAATTTGTACATAGACGTTGCGGAGCATTTCGGCTTCATAACGCTGCGATTTGTGTTCCAACATAATTACACTGTGTGCAATACCTGCAGGGCTTTTAAAGCGTCTTGAACGAGTTATCGTTCCTGACAACACCAAGTTATTGGTGGTCACAGATTACCTTACTCAGCGATTTCTTCAGCGTGAGCTTCATCATATGAGCGTTCGCCAGCTGGGCCACGACGTGAATCGCGCTCATCTCTAGCTCTAGCCATTGGAGATGCTTCAGTAACGGCAACTTTAGTACGCATTACCATGTTACGCAGAACTGCGTCGTTGAAACGGAAAGCTGTTTCTAGCTCTTCGATCGTCTCTGCTTTAGCTTCAACGTTCATCAGAACGTAGTGAGCTTTATGCAGGTCAAGGATTGGGTAAGCCAGTTGACGACGGCCCCAATCTTCTAAACGGTGGATTGTGCCGTTAGCTTCGGTGATAACACCTGTGTAACGCTCAATCATACCTGGTACTTGTTCACTTTGATCTGGGTGAACCATAAATACGATTTCGTAATGACGCATTTATTGCTCCTTACGGTTATGTAGCCTCGGTATTGGCTCAGTCAAACCAAATGGAGGCAAGGAACGAAAAATAGTGACTGATTTGAGCGCGAGATAGTACAGAAAGCAAGCCAGAAACTCAAGCAATAACTTTGCCTCGCCAATCAATACAGGTATGATGGCAGTTCGCCTACATTCGGACGTCTGAAATCAGCTAACCAAGAATAAAACATAATGCTAAAAGTTATTGCGCCAATCAGTTTGTTTTTCCTTTCATTTCCTGCGCTTGCGCTTGTTCCACCTGATTATCAGGAACCGCCCAGCGATTTTACGGCGGAAATCGAAGCTGGCTTGCAACTGAACACAGGCAATACCGAATCCAGCAGTTTTAATGGTCGAACCCAACTGATTTACGATACAAAGCAAACCAAGCAAGAAGCCACACTAAAAGCCTATTTTGCCTCAGAAAAAAGCAAGACGACTTCCGAAAAATACGAACTCCAACTCCAGTCGAACTATAAACTCACTAAGGGTTATATCTTCGGACGTGGTGATTTTACTTGGGATCAATTCGGTAGTTACACGCAAATATCAACGCTTTCGAGTGGTTACGGTTTCAATGCTATCAGTAGTTATAAAACAAAACTCAGTCTCGAGTTCGGCCCAGGTTATCGATATAACTTACCTGCAGAATCGGTAACCATCCCCAGCCCTGATGCCGAAAAAGATGTCATTCTTCGTACCGCTGCCAAATTCTCTCAAAAACTACAGGAATACAGCAGTCTCAATGCCGATCTCACCGCGGAAGTGGGCGAGAACAACAACACCCTCACCTTAGATATGAACTATAAAAATCTGGTGTTCCAAGATTGGGCATTTAAGATCGGTATGAACATCAAATACACTGAAGTGGTACCAGAAGGAAGCCAACCCATGGATACCATCACCACCTTCAACTTGCTTTACACTTTTAGATAACTCCTTTTAAAAAATACGAAAAAATACATAGACTAACATGACGCTCACAGCCTACTCTGCTGGCGTCTATGTGAATGCTTTACAAGCATCCCCTTGAGTTGTCCCGACATAATTCAGTGATTTTTTGAGCAGAAATGCGCAATTAATCAAGATTTACCAACAATTTGCAACACAACATAAACACTAACCCCTGATATACTCACTCCTCATTATCAATCTAGTTTGTGTTTTCGGAGTTGTATATGTCTAATCCGCTGCGCACTTTCGCCTCTTTATATAGCACCACGTTATTAATGGTATTAGCCGGCGGCTTGCTTACCACCTATCTTGGGCTCAGGCTCTCAGTGATGAATGTGCCACAAATATGGATTGGCGGCATGATGTCGGCCTACTATGTTGGCCTAGTGGCAGGCTCTAAGATTGGTCATCGACTTATCGCTCAAGTGGGTCATATCCGCGCCTTTGTCGCCAGTGCTGGCATAGTCGCTGCATCGGCATTAGGCCATGCACTCGTGGATGAGCTAGCGGTTTGGCTGCTCCTCAGACTCGTGGTCGGCATGGGGATGATGTGCCAATACATGGTGTTAGAAAGTTGGCTTAACGAACAAGCTGAAAGTAATCAAAGGGGCACAGTGTTTGCGAGTTATATGATCGTATCTTACTTCGGCTTAATCTTGGGCCAAGGTGCGATCAGTATTTTCCCCGAATTAGGACTAGAGCCACTACTGCTTATCGCAATTTGTTTTTCACTCTGTATCGTACCGATTTCACTCACGCGTCGTCTTCACCCTGCGCCCTTAGTCCCTGCCCCACTCAAAATTGCCTATTACTGGAAAAAAGCACCACAAGCACTCACGACAATCGCGATTGGTAGCATGATAGTGGGTTCGTTTTATGGTCTCGCTCCCGCCTACGCCAGTAACTTAGGTTTACCGCCTGAAAAAGTCGCCACGTATATGACGGCAACGATTTTAGCGGGATTACTGGCACAGTGGCCAATGGGAAAATTGTCCGACATTATGTCCCGCAGTCGCCTTATCCGTATCAACTGTATATTGCTCGGTATCTTAGCCTTAGCTATCGCCTTAACGCCCTATCATCCGGTGATTTCGCTGGTGATGACTTTCCTATTTGGTATTTTAGGTTTCACTTTCTATCCACTCGCCACAGCGCTTGCCAACTCTCGAGTAGAGCAAAATGAGCGAGTAGGCTTATCAGCAACAATATTATTAACCTTCGGCTTAGGCGCCAGTATCGGTCCGCTTATCGCATCGACATTAATGCAATGGTTTGGCAATAACATGTTATATGGCTTTATGTCAGCCTGTACCTTAATACTCTTTGTGCGTTTACGTTATGTACATTCACAGCAAAAAGTCGAAACCAATGTCACCCAAGACTACATAATGGCGACGGGCGATTTAGTCTCGTCACCACTAGCGGCAGCGTTGGACCCACGGGTTGATGTTGAATCAATTCAAGAGCATATGACGCCAAGCGCTAACTTAGATGAATCGGAGCATGATTTAGGGGCCGATGGCGTCGATGACGATATTATCGATGATAATGAGAGTGATGAGGAGCAACTCGCCTTTAGTTTCGATATTGAGCAAGCAGAGCCTGAAGCCGCTCAAATTGATGAAACTGATAGCAAGCAGGTTAACCTAGACAAAGCGCTGACGTAAAAAGGCCAATAAAAAACGGATTAACTTTATATCGTTAATCCGCCTTTTTATTACGACCAGTTGTTACTGAAGGTTGTGACTAAAAGCCTGATACTGCATGTGTGAGATCAGGCAAACGTGAGCGTATTAGCTACGACGCTGACGCACCGCTTCAAATAAGCAAATACCCGTTGCAACCGATACGTTCAAGCTAGACACACTACCGGCCATAGGGATAGAGATCAGTGAATCGCAAGACTCACGGCTTAATCGGCGTAAGCCTTTGTCTTCAGCTCCCATGGCAATCGCCAATGACCCCTTGAGATCGGCTTGATAAAGCTCGCAATCTGCCTCGCCTGCAGTGCCCACAATCCACACACCTTTATCCTGCAGGTGACGCATAGTGCGCGCAAGATTAGTCACTTGGAATAAAGGCACTGTTTCCGCAGCGCCACATGCCACTTTACTCACAGTCGCCGTTAAGCCAACTGAATTGTCTTTAGGCACGATAATACCTTGTACGCCAGCCGCATCAGCATTACGTAGGCAAGCGCCTAAGTTATGGGGATCCGTCACACCATCCAAGATCAACAGGAATGCTTGCTCAGTGTTAGCAAGCAGCACATCTAAATCTTGCTCATTCAATACTTTCGCCGCTTTAACGCGCGCGACTATGCCTTGATGTTGGCTGCTTTCCGCTTTGTCATCTAAGGCTTTACGAGAAGCGACTTGAATCGTCGTGCCAAAGGCTTTAGCCTGATCGGCCAGCACAGTTAAGCGCTCATCGTCACGGCCTTGTAACAGCCATAACTCGATAATGCGCTCAGGGCTGTGTTTTAACAGGGCTTCAACTGCGTGGATCCCAAAAATAATATCTTGTTTTTTCATTTATTTCTCGTGCTCCGCTTAGCGGCTTTTGGCTTTTTAGCCGGATCTTTTACTGCTGCTTTTTTAGCTTTAGTGCCAGCTTTGGCCTTAGGTTTGGTTTTGCCTGTTTCAGCCTTGGCGCTAGATGCCGCGGTTTTGCCTGCTTTACCTTGCTTAGCGCCTTCACGATTAACGCGCTCACGGGCTGTCATCGGCTTATCACGGCTGGCAGATGCTTTACGCTTACCACCTTTGCCGTCATCACCCAGCATAACCAAATCAATCTGTCTGTCATCTAGGTTAACTGCAGCGACCTTAACCGTCACAGGATCGCCGACTTGATAAACTTGACCTGTGTGCTCACCGATAAGACGTTGACGCATAGGGTCGAATTGGTAGTAATCGCTACCAAGACTTGAGATATGCACTAAGCCATCGATAAACAGTTCATTTAAGCGCACAAACAAACCAAAACTGGTCACTGAGGCAATTACAGCTTCAAAGGTATCGCCGACGTGATCTTGCATAAACTCACATTTCAGCCAATCGCTAACATCGCGAGTCGCTTCATCGGCACGACGTTCTGTGGTCGAACACTCTTCGCCCAATTGGTCGAGCTCATCGAGCTGATAGTGATAACCACCATCCTGCGTCCACTTCTCAGTAGCTTCACCTCTTTCCTTCGCCAGTAAATAACGGATCACACGATGTAACACTAAATCCGGATAACGGCGAATGGGCGAGGTAAAATGCGCATATTCTTCTAAGGCTAAACCGAAGTGACCTTCGTTATCCGGAGTGTAAATTGCCTGACGCATAGAGCGCAGTAACATCACTTGGATAAGTTCAGCATCAGGGCGGTCGGCAATTTGCAGCATCACGTTCTGGTAATCTGACGGCGTTGGCTCAAGTCCGCCAGGCATAGTCAAACCACGCTCAGCAAGGAACTCTTTAAAGTTCGCCAACTTTTGCTCAGATGGCGCTTCATGCACTCGGTACAGCACGTCGCCTTTGTGTTTCTTCACAAATTTAGCCGCAGATACGTTGGCTAAAATCATGCATTCTTCAATGATTTTATGGGCTTGATTACGGCCACACGGCACGATTTTATCAATCTTGCGCTGCTCATTGAAAATGAACTGCGTTTCCATGGTTTCAAACGCAATCGCACCACGCTCGGCTCTTTGCTCATCTAGTGCTAAATACAATGACTGTAAACACTGCAAATGCGGGAACAAGACTTCATGCTCAGGCGCAATTGGGCCGCCTTCTAACATTGCTGCCACTTGGGTATAAGTGAAACGGGCATGGGAATACATTACAGCCGGATAAAACTTATAACCCGACAACTTACCTTTAGCAGATACGGTCATCTCGGCGACCATACATAAACGGTCGACGTGAGGATTAAGCGAACATAGGCCATTGGAGATTTTCTCCGGCAGCATAGGGATCACTTGCGATGGGAAATACACAGAGTTACCACGGGCACGTGCTTCGGTATCTAAGGCAGAATCAGTGCGGACATAATAACTAACGTCCGCAATCGCAACCCATAAACGCCAGCCGCCACCGGCTTTTTTCTCCGCGTACACGGCATCGTCAAAATCGCGGGCGTCTTCACCGTCGATAGTCACTAATGGCAGATGACGTAAATCCACACGACCGACTTTATCGGCGTCGGTTACTTCATCGGGAATACGGCGCAGTTTCTTCTCAATCACAGGTGACCAAGTATGGGGTAAATCATAATTACGCAGGGCAATTTCGATTTCCATCCCCGGCGCCATTTGCTTACCGAGCACTTCAGTCACTTTACCCGCAGCCTTAACAAAACGGCCTGGGCGACGCGTTAATTCAACCACAACCACATCACCTTGACGGGCGCCGTTGCGATCTTCATTCGCGACTAAGATTTCTTGGGTAATACGCTTATCATCGGCAATGACAAATGCCATACCGCTATCAACATGATAACGGCCAACAATCGCGGCACTGCGCGACTGGATCAGACGCACCAAACGCGCTTCGCGACGGCCACGACGATCTGTGCCCGCTTTTTGCGCCAGCACTTTATCACCGTGGAAATACATCAGCATGTCGCGGTTCGAAATAAATAAGTCATCACCGCCTTCATCTGGTTTGAAAAAGCCGAAGCCTTCTCTGTGTCCGAGCACAGTGCCGGGGATCAGATCCATTTTCTCGGGTAAGCCATAGCTCTGCCCACGAGTGAACACCAGTTCGCCATCGCGTTCCATCGCACGTAGGCGACGGCGCAAGGCCTCAAGTTGTTCTTCCTCTTGGATGTTTAACGCCGCGGCAATGCTGTCACGGGTGATAGGTGATTTTTGAGAACGTAAGTAATCGAGAATATACTCACGGCTTGGGATAGGGTTTTCGTACTTATCCTGTTCACGCTCAAAATGAGGGTCTTTGATCATTCAATATCCAAATAATGTGTCTCTAGATTAAGAGACCACTTAACGGGTTCGCAACTGTTCTTGCTGGGCCCGCGCCACTGCACTGGGGGGCATTTTAGCTGCTAACACCTGCAGTAAAGACAAGGCTTTTTTCTTAGTCGCCTCGTCCGCAAATACATCGTTATATAACCAATGATAGGCCATCTCGTAATCCCTAGGACTACCATAACCTTCACCGAATAAACGAACTAACATCATACGAGCGGATAAACTGCCACTTGCAGCCGCAGGCAGTAAATAATGCACTGCTCTGTCTTTATTGCGGATGACAAATTTCCCACTCTGATAATACTCGGCAAGCTTTAACATCGCTTCTGAGCTACCTTGTTCGGCCGAGTCACGTAACAAAGCAATACCCTTCACAGGGTTAGCCTTCACACACGTTCCATGATTGAGCATTTCGCCCCAAAGAAATTGATATAAAGGCTGTTTTAAGACTTGGGCTCGCGCCTCAATGTCTTGGACTAACTGGCAATCATCACGTTTCACTTTCGCTAAGTATTGATTGCTACGGATCAAATCAAGCAATTGATCTTGACTATAAATATCCACCGCCTGCGTTTCAGCAAAGCACATTGAAGATACTAAAGGCAGTAGCGCAACGAGTGCTGTACGTAGCATAACGACTCTCAATGACAGTAGGATGAATACTTGCATCGGCAGTATAACCTATTTCTTGAGCTTGAGCTGAATTTCTAACCGCAGAATAAAACAGAGAAAGGCATAAAGAAGCAGAGAAAAAGGCCGTGAAACACGGCCTTAACAGATCTTAATTGAACGGATTAACCAAAATCATGGTTTCGTTACGATCAGGACCCGTAGAGATAATGTCGATAGGTGTTTCTAATAACTCTTCAAGACGCTTGATATAATTGATCGCTGCTTGAGGCAGTTGCTCAATTGATGTCGCGCCAAAAGTCGACTCGCTCCAACCCGGCATAGTTTCATAAACCGGCGTAACCAGTTCATAACCTTCAGCGGCCAGCGGAGTGACTTTAGAGATAGTGCCATCAGGATTCTGATAACCGACACAAATCTTCACTTCTTTCAGACCATCAAGTACATCTAACTTAGTCAAGCAGAAGCCGCTAACACTGTTGATTTGAACTGCGCGGCGCATTGCCACAGCATCCAACCAACCTGGACGACGCTTACGACCCGTTGTTGCACCAAACTCATGACCTTTAGTACCTAAATGATCGCCGACTTCACATAATAGTTCAGTTGGGAATGGACCTGCACCTACGCGAGTGGTGTAAGCCTTCATGATACCTAAGACATAGTCTAAGTGACGCGGACCAAAACCTGAACCCGTCGCAACACCACCGGCAGTGGTATTTGAAGAGGTTACAAATGGGTATGTTCCGTGGTCGATGTCGAGTAATGTACCTTGAGCGCCTTCGAACAGAATTGGCTCACCCGCTTTACGCGCAGTATCCAATAGTTCAGTCACATCAACACACATGCTCTTCAGATAATCGGCCATAGCCAAAGCATCTGCTAGCGTTTGCTCGTAATCAACCGCTTCGACTTGATAGTACTCTGTCAGCATAAAGTTATGGTATTTCATAACTTCTTTCAGCTTTTCAGCAAACAGTTCAGCATTGAACAGGTCGCCTACTCGCAGACCGCGACGAGAGATCTTGTCTTCATACGCAGGTCCAATACCACGGCCAGTTGTACCAATAGCTTTATTACCGCGCGCTTTTTCACGGGCAATATCAAGGGCACAGTGGAAGGGAAGGATCAGCGGACACGCTTCAGAGATCAACAGACGTTCCTCAACAGGAACTCCACGATCTTTCAGCATGTTGATCTCTTTCATCAGGGCGTCAGGTGCAAGCACCACACCGTTGCCAATAATGCATTTCACATTATCGCGCAGGATACCCGATGGGATCAGATGAAGAACGGTTTTTTCACCGTCGATAACCAAGGTATGACCAGCATTGTGGCCGCCTTGATAGCGAACTACATATTTTGCCTGTTCTGTTAGAAGGTCGACAATCTTACCTTTTCCTTCGTCACCCCATTGGGTGCCGAGAACAACTACGTTTTTGCCCATTATTTGCTGCAAGGTTGCGGTTAAAAAAGAATTTTAACAGATCTTAGTTAATAAGGGCAAGCAGGCTGTTTTTCATGCAAAAATAACCCAAAGAACGACTCCAGCCGTGACTAATGCCCCACCAAGTCGCTGGATAACTTGCTGATTTTGATGGGAGAGTTCATTTAAATAACGACGCCATTTATTTGGGAATAATAATGGCCCAAGGCCTTCCAAAACCAACACAAGTGCCACTGCTAGCATAAAAATCTGAAAAGTCATGCTTACCTCAAACTCACTCGCTTAATATAAATTTATTGTATATCAGCATACTCCAACCAAAGAGTTTTCTTATACCGTCAATTTTTAGCCAATAAAAAACCCAGCACAGGCTGGGTTTTTTGATATTCCAAAAACGAATTAACGCTTAGAGAATTGTGGCTTACGACGTGCTTTACGTAGACCCACTTTCTTACGCTCAACTTTACGAGCGTCACGGGTAACGAAACCAGCAGAACGAAGTGATGGACGCAGTGCTTCATCTAATTGCATCAGAGCACGGGTAATACCGTGACGGATTGCGCCTGCTTGGCCAGTGATACCACCGCCTTTAACAGTTACATAGATGTCCAGCTTGTCAGTCATTTCAACTAACTCTAAAGGTTGACGAACAACCATACGAGCAGTTTCACGACCAAAATACTGATCCAAAGGACGTTGATTTACAACGATGTTGCCACTACCTGCTTTAGCGAAAACGCGAGCTGTAGAGGTTTTGCGACGGCCAGTGCCGTAGTACTGAGTTGCAGCCATTTGCTTAATCCCGTTTAGATATCAAGAACTTGAGGTTGTTGTGCAGTGTGGTTATGTTCTGCGCCAGCGTAAACTTTCAGTTTACGGAACATGGCACGGCCCAGAGGACCTTTTGGTAACATACCCTTAACTGCTTTCTCGATGATCATTTCTGGCTTTTGCGCTTGCAGCTTTTCAAAGCTGATTTGCTTAATGCCACCAGGGAAGCCTGAAT
The DNA here is from genome assembly GCF_036245925.1 of Shewanella sp. M-Br. NCBI lineage: Bacteria > Pseudomonadati > Pseudomonadota > Gammaproteobacteria > Alteromonadales > Shewanellaceae > Shewanella > Shewanella sp. M-Br. The sequence continues at coordinate 70,787 of NZ_BJBV01000010.1, read as the reverse complement.
GCGAGTAGTACGTTTTGCCTTTCGCTTTGTTACCAGTAACAGTCACTTTTTCAGCATTAACAACGATGATGTAATCACCGGTATCAACGTGTGGAGTGTATTCTGGCTTATGCTTACCGCGTAAACGGACAGCGATTTCAGTAGCGATACGACCTAAAGTTTTGCCGTCTGCGTCGACGACGAACCAGTCACGAGTTACAGTTTCTGGTGTAGCAGTAAAAGTCTTCATTATTACAAAAACCCAAAGTTAATTTTCTGTCTCACATGCTGCCTGCATTTGCAAACAACACAAAATTGCCTTTTAGTACCCCTTCGAGCACCGACTTCGGCTTACAACTTCCGCCCAATTGGCGGAGTAACGTGGGCAGGTGGCGGAGTATAGACAAAGCTGAGTTAAAAATCACCTGATATTTTGATAAAAATTATAAAATATCGACCAATCGGACTTGTCATCCTAAGGATTAACAAGCCTCTGGTGATTTAAGGCCGCAGCTAATGCAAAACTCTTACACTACTGGGTTACGGCAGGTGTTCGGTTTTTAAATAATCGTGGGATTGCATCTCAATTAAGCGTGAACGGCAACGCCTAAATTCGAAGTTAAGCAAACCATCGGCATAAATATCTTCGAGTGGCACTTGAGCCGATACAATCAGCTTTACATTGCGCTCGTAAAATTCGTCGACCATAGCTAAAAAACGTCTAGCGATGTCATCGCCAGTCAAAAAGGCACCCATTTGTTCTATGCCACTCACGAGAACAGTGTGATAAATCCGCGCAAGTTCCATGTAATCACGCTGGCTTCGTGGACCATCACAGAGCGCTCTAAAATCGGCCAACAATACGCCCTGCGCCTGCTGCCGAATACTAATACTGCGGCCTTCTATTTCGATGTCACCAGTAAGCACCTCAGACTCAGGCGCTAACTGACTAAAATAACGTATCAGATTGGCATCAGCGTGTGCATCTAACGGATGATGATAAATCTCTGCTTGCTCAAGGGTACGCAATCGATAGTCAATGCCAGAATCCACATTGAGTACTTCACAATGTTGATTAATTAAGGCTATCGCAGGTAAGAAACGTGCGCGCTGTAAGCCATTTTTATATAAGTCGTCGGGGATAATATTCGAAGTTGCAACCAGCACAACACCTTCTTTAAATAACGCTTGAAACAGCGTACCTAATAGCATGGCATCGGTAATATCAGAGACAAAGAATTCATCGAAACAGATAACGCGATATTTTGCAGCCATCTTTTTCGCAATCACCAACAAGGGATCGCGAACGCCTTTTAACTCGTCCAAATCTAAATGCAATTTATGCATAAAGCGATGGAAGTGAGCCCGCAATTTTTGTTCACCAGGCAAGGCATCAAAAAAAGTATCCATCAGGTAGGTTTTACCGCGCCCAACTCCGCCCCAAAGATACAGACCTTTAGGTGATGCTGGTGCCGATTTTAAGCCTAATGCGCTAAACAATTTCCCCACAATAGAACTCGGTTCTTCTGCCGTAGTTAAGTCTTCATAGACGCGTTGTAAAGCCTTAACGGCAATTTCTTGAGCCGGATCATGGGAAAAACCGTCGCGGGTAAGATCTTTTTGATAATGCTGCCAAGGGCTTAACTGAGGCACGTTTAAATTCTCTTATGTCCTTTATTAAAACTGTGACGATATTAGCACGCCCAATATGACGCAGGATATATTAATGCAGAATACGACTTTTACCTTAACGCTAAACTGCATACAAACGTCTAATAAGCATCTATGCTGTAGGTCATTTTAATCGGCAAAATCCGCTAATATTGGGGCTTGAAAAATCCTAATCTCGCCCACAGATTTCTGTTCAGAAACAAGTATGAAACAGCCGACAAAATAGGCTAAAAAAATTAACATTTATTAATATAATGAACTTTTTCAATAAGGTGCGAGTCAGAGTGATTACCTAGGCAAATAGCCGGTACCGATACAGATTTGATCTGGCACTCGCACGATTGCTGATGCATTACATCCAGATCTTTCAACCCTTATTTGGAGTTATGAATAGATGAAAACAAAATTATCTGTACTTTCAGCCGCAATGTTAGCCGCGACCCTGACTATAATGCCTGTCGTCTCACAGGCCGCCATTCCACAGACGGTTGAGGGACAATCCATTCCAAGTCTTGCGCCTATGCTTGAGCGTACGACGCCCGCAGTCGTATCAGTAGCGGTAACGGGGACTCATGTTTCTAAGCAAAGAGTACCTGATGTTTTCCGTTACTTTTTCGGCCCTAATGCGCCACAAGAGCAAGTGCAAGAACGTCCTTTTAGAGGCTTAGGCTCAGGCGTCATTATTGACGCAGAAAAAGGCTATATCGTCACGAACAACCATGTGATTGACGGTGCTGATGATATTCAAGTTGGTCTTCACGATGGCCGTGAAGTAAAAGCAAAACTGATTGGTACTGACTCAGAGTCAGATATCGCATTATTGCAAATTGAAGCGAAAAATCTCATCGCAATCAAATCCTCTGATTCCGATGATTTACGCGTAGGTGACTTTGCCGTTGCCATTGGTAACCCCTTCGGTTTAGGTCAAACCGTCACCTCGGGCATTGTTAGTGCTTTAGGCCGTAGCGGCTTAGGCATTGAAATGCTAGAAAACTTTATTCAAACCGATGCCGCGATTAACAGTGGTAACTCGGGCGGCGCACTCGTCAATCTTAACGGCGAGTTAATTGGGATTAACACCGCAATCGTAGCACCGGGCGGCGGTAACGTCGGTATTGGCTTTGCCATCCCTGCTAATATGGTGAAAAACCTCGTGGCACAAATTGCCGAACACGGAGAAGTACGCCGCGGTGTATTAGGTATTTCGGGACGTGATCTCGATAGCCAACTCGCCCAAGGTTTCGGTTTAGACACTCAACACGGTGGCTTCGTGAATGAAGTAGCCAAGGGCAGTGCCGCAGAGAAGGCCGGTATAAAAGCAGGTGATATCATCATCAGCGTTGATGGCCGTGGTATTAAGTCATTCCAAGAACTGCGGGCTAAAGTCGCCACTATGGGTGCAGGTGCTAACGTTGAGTTAGGACTCATCCGTGACGGTGATAAGAAAACAGTTAAAGTGACCTTAGGTGAAGCGAGCCAAACCAGTGAAACAGCGGCTGGTGCCGTGCATCCTATGCTGCAAGGTGCGTCCTTAGAAAACTCATCTAAGGGCATTGAAATTACCGATGTAGCGCAAGGCTCACCCGCGGCCATGAGTGGCTTACAAAAAGGAGATGTGATTGTCGGTATTAACCGTACTGCGATTAAAGATCTTAAGACACTTAAAGCACAACTTAAAGATCAAGAAGGTGCCGTTGCACTGAAGATAATGCGTGATAAGAGCATGTTGTATTTAGTCCTACGTTAATCGACAAAATAGGCCATTTTTTCTGCCATAGATAAGCATAGGGAGCTTAGGTTCCCTATGCTTACATCGATTAAACATGTTAATCTAACTCACCTTTTTCTAGATCCATCCTGCCATGACTATAAAAGACACTCTGTTATATCTCGGTAAAGCCACCCTTTTCGGCCTTATCATGGCGGCCATGTTTTTATTGGTGACACGTTATTTCGATAACCAATCCCTCGGTAGTAGTCTGCTACAAACCCGTGCCAACAACACAGTCGAGCTATCCTTTGCCAAGGCGGTACGCCGTGCAGCTCCTGCCGTTGTGAATATTTATAGCCTCAGCATAGATCAGAATCGGCCACTTAATTCAGGCTCACTTCAAGGTCTAGGTTCTGGGGTGATAATGAGTAAAGAAGGTTATATTCTCACTAATTATCATGTCATTAAGAAAGCCGATGAGATTGTTGTCGCCCTGCAAGATGGACGCAAATTTACCTCTGAAGTGGTTGGTTTCGATCCTGAAACCGATTTATCGGTACTTAAAATTGAAGGCGATAACTTACCAATTGTCCCCGTTAATCTCGACAGTCCGCCTCAAGTCGGTGATGTCGTACTCGCTATTGGTAATCCCTACAATTTAGGCCAGACCATTACCCAAGGCATCATCAGTGCCACGGGGCGTAACGGCTTAAGTTCAGGTTACTTAGACTTCCTACAAACCGATGCAGCGATTAATGCGGGTAACTCGGGTGGCGCACTCATTGACACTAACGGCAGCCTCATAGGTATTAATACCGCAGCATTCCAAGTGGGTGAAGAAGGCGGCGGCCACGGGATTAACTTCGCTATCCCGATTAAATTAGCCCACAGCATTATGGGTAAATTGATTAAAAATGGTCGCGTGATCCGTGGTGCCTTAGGAATTTCTGGCGAGCCGATTAATCCTGTGGTAGCACAAATCCTTAATCTACCCGATCTAAAAGGTGTGCTCGTTACGGGTGTCGATCCTAATGGCCCTGCGGCCCGAGCCCTGCTAATGCCAAGGGATGTGATTATTAAATACGATGGTGAAGATGTGCCAGGCGTTGAAATGCTAATGGACCGCATCGCTGAAACCACACCGGGTAAAAAAGTGATGATGACTGTGATACGCCAAGGTAAACAACAAGAGTTACCTGTGATTATCGATGAGAAGGTTGTGATCGATAACTAGAGCGCCACTCAGTATTACAAGCTCAACTGCAGAAAACAAAAAACCAGCTTTTAGCTGGTTTTTTTAATGATTCAAAATTAGCTTAAATCAGTAACAGATCACTGAATACGCACAACCTGTGCGCCTAAACCTTGAAACTTATTCTCAATATGCTCATAGCCACGATCTAAGTGATAGATACGATCGACAATCGTCTTACCATCGGCCACTAAGCCCGCAATCACTAGACTCGCTGACGCACGTAAATCCGTCGCCATTACCTGAGCACCACTTAAAGATTCAATCCCTTGGATAATACAGGTGTTGCCTTCAAGCTCCATGGTAGCGCCCATACGGATAAGTTCAGGCACATGCATAAAACGATTTTCGAAGATAGTCTCAGTTATGGTTGCCGTGCCTTGCGCTAAGGCATTGAGTACACAAAACTGCGCCTGCATATCGGTTGGGAAACCAGGATAAGGTGCCGTCTTGATATTCACTGCCTTCGGACGTTTACCCTGCATATCGAGCTCAATCCAATCTTCGCCCGTAGTAATCGTCGCGCCTGCATCTTCAAGTTTTGCGATAACCGACTCAAGTGATGCAGGATCTGCTTTTAAGCAACGAATACGGCCACGAGTTACCGCGGCAGCAACGAGGAAGGAACCGGTTTCGATACGATCTGGCATCACTCGGTAATTACAGCCCTGTAAACGCTCAACCCCTTGAATACGCAATGTCGCACTGCCTACACCAGTGATTTTTGCACCCATGGCAATTAAGCAATTAGCGAGATCGATCACTTCAGGTTCACGGGCCGCGTTTTCAATCACGGTTTCGCCATCGGCCAATGCTGCGGCCATCAGTAAGTTTTCGGTGGCACCAACACTCACCATGTCCATAAAGATATGTGCGCCTTTAAGACGACCATCAACACGGGCCTTGATATAACCTTCTTTCACTTCAATCTTGGCGCCCATCATTTCGAGGCCATGTAAGTGCAAGTTCACTGGTCTTGCGCCAATGGCACAGCCACCAGGCAATGACACGTCAGCAGTACCATAACGAGCCAATAACGGCCCTAAGATCAAGATAGAAGCACGCATGGTTTTCACTAGATCATAGGGAGCGCAAAACTCATTCAGATTAGTGGTAGAAATGCGGATCTGTCCGTCACCGAGTTCAGTCACTTCAGCGCCGAGACAGCGTAATAATTTACAGCTCGTACTCACATCACGCAGATTGGGCACGTTAGAAACCACAAAATCGGTTTCAGCCAATACACCCGCCATCAGAATAGGCAAAGCTGCATTTTTAGCACCCGAAATAATCACATCACCGGCAAGCGGGGGGCTTGCCTGAATTGTTAGTTTATCCACTTTTCCTCACTAGCTAGGCATGTTGAAAACTTTTTCGCGTTTCCATTGAGTCGGCGTGAAAGTTTTGATCGTTAATGCATGTAATTCACCGCTGGCAATGTGTGCCGTCAACGGTGCATAAATGGCTTGTTGCTGTTTGACTGGGCTCATACCATCGAAGCATTCACCTACGGCGATCACTTTATAATGGCTACCATCCGAGCTAGCGTGAACTTCTTCAAGCCCTAACGCATCACGTAAAATCTGTTCGATTAAGCTGCATTCCATGAAATCTATTACCCTATTCTCAATGCGCTTCTTCGGTAAAGAAGGCATCTAAATCATATAAATCAATTAGTTTTTTAAGTTGTGGTGAAGCAGAACTCAATACAAGTTGGCTGCGATGTTCACGCACTAACGCCAGCAAAAATGCCATGCCAGCGCTATCACTGTATTCGAGCCCAGACAGAGACAATATCTGGGTTGACTCATGTAGCAGTTGTTGCCGCTGTGGCCAAAGTGTAATGACATCGGCTTGGGTTATGCGCCCTTTAAGATGACAAACTGTCCCCTGTTGCACAAATTCAATCACGACTGTGACTTCCCTGATTTAGCCTTCATGACCACTTTCTCTTTTGTGCGATCTTCGAGCATCTTAATCACGGGATCGATACCCTGTTGGCGAATTAGATTAGAGATTTCCGACTGCTTAGAAGACAGTAAGCTCACACCTTCGGCAACTAAATCAAATGCCTTCCATGAGTCATCCTTTAAACGGCGCGCCTTAAACAACAGTTTAATCGGTGGGCGACCGGCTTCGATGATCTGCACGTTTACATCGACCATTTTCTCTTTGCTGAAATCAATCCCAGGTGAGAATTCCACTTTTTGATTAGTATATTCAGTAAAGGCTTGAGCATAAGTAGAGATTAAATAACCTTCAAAAGCATTGACGAAACGATTGCGTTGCTCTTCGGTTGAATCCTTAAGATATTGGCCTAATACCTTATAAGAAGCGTATTTATAATCGACATAAGGCATGAGTTCTTCACGAACAATCACCTTTAAATGGTCTGAATTTGCATCGATTAATGCTTTATCTTTGTGAAAACGATCGAAGGTTTTATTGGCAACGGCTTTCACCATGGCATACGGATCTGTCGTATCGACAACCACATCAGCGGCGACTGCGCTCGTTGCCCCTAAAACCATCACTAACGGCAATAAAAAACGAGATAAGTTTTTAAACATAGCGGTAACCCCTATTTATCCTTCGAACCCATACTATATAAGAACTGACCAATCAGCTCCTCCAACACTAATGCCGAGCGAGTGTCGTCAATCTTATCGCCATCTTTCAGCATACTGACATCATCGTCGACAAAACCCGGTGTTAACCCTAAGAATTGTTCGCCCAACAACCCCGAAGTCAAAATGGCTAAACTACTGGTTTCAGGGAATTTATCGTAACGCTTGTCCATCACTAATGTGACCACAGCCACTAACTTAACTGGGTCTAAATCTATGCTGCTCACTCGGCCAACGACAACACCGCCAACCTTGACTGGCGAACGCACCTTCAAACCACCAATGTTGGTAAAATTGGCTTGTATGGTATAAGTGCTATCGCTGCTTTTCACTTCAATATTGGCGACGTTAAAGACTAAGACCAAAAAAGCGGCCAATCCTGTTAAAAGAAACACACCCACTAATAATTCAATTTTTCGTGTCAACATGTTCAGCTACCACTCTGTTAATCCATCTAACCTGTGTCGAAATCCGCAGTGTTCCGTTAGCGGCCAAACATCAGGGCTGTCAGTAAAAAATCCAATGCCAATACAGCGAGGCTCGACTGAACGACAGTCTGGGTCGTTGCACGGCTGATGCCTTCCGGATTTGGGATCACTTGATAACCGCGATATAACGCAATCCAAGTGACCACTACGGCAAACACACCACTTTTGATCAAGCAGTTAACTATGTCCTGACGCCATTCGACAGACGCCTGCAGAATCGACCAAAACGCACCACTGTCGATCCCTTTCCATTCCACACCAACAAGGTGCCCGCCATAAATACCTACAGCGGTAAACATCAACGCCAGCAATGGCATACTGATCACTCCAGCCCAAAAGCGCGGTGCAATAATCTGCCTTAATGGGTCAATCGCCATCATTTCTAAACTGGAAAGCTGCTCAGTACTTTTCATTAAACCAATTTCAGCGGTTAATGCTGAACCCGCCCGTCCCGCAAACAATAACGCGGTAACAACTGGCCCCAACTCACGCAGTAAACTAAGCGCCACCATAGGACCTAAGCTTTCTTCGGTGCCAAAACCAACTAAGATGTTATAGCCTTGCAGTGCGAGCACCATGCCGATAAAGAGTCCTGAGACTAAAATAATCACCATGGATTGCACACCGACCACATAAATCTGGCGCACTAATAATGGAAAACCTTTACGCACGCGTGGCCAGCGAAAAATCGCCCCCCACAGCATAAGGCCTGCACGGCCAAAACCGAGCACTAGCTCAATCGCGCTGCGGCCTAAGTCGGCAATACTGTCGATTAACTTCACTTGCCAACTCCTTTTGCCATTAATTCTTGCTGGTAATCATTTGCCGGATAATGGAACGGCACAGGGCCGTCCGGAGCACCTTGAATAAACTGTTTCAGCTGCGGATTATCAGCGTACTTTAATTCTTCAGGGGTACCGTGGGCGATGACTTTTTTGTCAGCCACCACATATACATAATCGGCAATGCCGAGGACTTCATCCACATCGTGGGACACTACGATGGAGGTCAAATTGAGCGCATCCGATAACTCACGAATAAGCTTCACTAACACGCCCATAGAGATTGGATCTTGGCCGGCAAAAGGCTCATCGTACATCACCATTTCAGGCTCAAGCGCGATGGCTCTAGCCAATGCTGCGCGGCGTTGCATACCACCGGATAACTCACTTGGCATCATCTGGGCGGCGCCACGCAAGCCTACGGCTTCAAGCTTCATCAGCACGATAGTGCGAATAATGTCTTCTGGCAGACCAGAATGTTCGCGCAGCGCAAACGCCACGTTATCGAACACATTAATGTCGGTAAACAGCGCGCCACTTTGAAACAGCATGCTCATCCGCTTACGCAGACTAAATAATTCATTGCGACTCACGCCATGGATATCGTGGCCATCAAATAGCACTTGTCCGTGGTCAGGCGTTAATTGGCCGCCGATCAACTTTAACAGGGTCGTTTTGCCTATGCCGCTCGGCCCCATGATCGCCGTCACCTTGCCCCTTGGAATAGACAGGCTAATATCTTCATATATCACACGCTGACCGCGGCTAAACCCCAAATTACGGATCTCAACCAACGGCGTTTGTTCTTGAGTCATGCTTGATTCCGACATTTGCAAATGAGGTGATCCTAGTCTTCCGAGACTGACCAATCGAAGAGCCGCAAATTGTACGTAATTGCGCTTTAACCTACAACCGAATCGACACTATCGCCCTGCGATACTTTCAATTTGCCTCATTTACAGCGAAAATGCGCCCTAAGTTTTCACTCTGCACAGGTAAAATGTTACTTAATGTTTTCAACCTAGTTGCAGAATTGGCAGTATTGGCTAATTCGTTCGCACTTAGCTCACTCTTCGCCCACTTTTATCGGGGAGAGTCGATCCGCAATTGCGCAAAAGAGGCATCCTATAGGGTAATACCCGCTGCGATATGGGATAAATCCATTGAAATAAACGACAAAGACGATGATATTGCTCAAGACCTTATACCGCTAAACAGGGTATTGTGCATGCATAGCTGCCGCAGCTGAACTTGACGAGTCGGATCAATCGCTCTAGCCTGCCGCAATTGTTTTGTTGTTTTAGGGAATTCACCACAACGAAACATAAGCTAAATCGTCTGAAAACAAACTAAAACTTGGCAGAAAGCCTATTACATATCATCTTTATCGCGTACCAAATTGTGCTATTCCAATCCCATCAATGGGGCGACAAAGACAATGCAAAAAGAGAGATAGACATGGTAGACAAATCACAACTGCGCCAATGGGGCTGTAAAGTTATCGACATTGAAAAGTCAGCCCTAGACAATCTTTATCAATATGTTGATTCGGCTGAATTTGCAGAAGCTTGCGAGTTGATCCTTAACTGCACAGGCAAAGTGATTGTCATGGGAATGGGCAAATCGGGCCATATCGGCAATAAGATTTCTGCCACCCTCGCCAGCACAGGAACGCCCGCATTTTTTGTGCATCCGGGTGAAGCCAGCCACGGTGATCTCGGTGTATTAGCCGATAACGATGTGATTTTAGCGATTTCTAATTCTGGTGAGTCGAGCGAAATCCTCACCTTAATGCCCGTCATCCAACGTATGGGCGTACCCGTTATTGCGGTAACAGGCAAACCCGAATCGAACATGGCGCGCTTAGCTAAAGTGCATTTATGTATTGAAGTTCCAGAAGAGGCTTGCCCACTGGGACTCGCCCCAACGTCAAGCACTACCGCGACCTTAGTGATGGGCGATGCGATTGCCATTGCGCTACTACAAGCGAAAGGCTTTACCCGTGATGACTTTGCTATGTCCCATCCTGGCGGCGCTTTAGGGCGTAAGTTATTGTTAAAAGTCTGCGATGTCATGCATAGCGGTGATGACTTACCGCTCGTTAACCACGATATTTGCATCACAGAAGCCCTGTACGAAATCTCCAAAAAAGGCTTAGGCATGACGGCGATTATCGATGATCAGCGCAAGCTGGTTGGTATCTTCACCGATGGTGATTTACGCCGCGTTATCGATGCCGAAGTAAATCTACGCACTACACCCATCGCCGATGTGATGACCCGTAACTGCGTGACCATCACAGACGGTGTGTTGGCCGCTCAAGCGCTGCAAGTGATGGACTCAAAAAACATCAACGGATTAATTGTTATCGATAAAGACCGCCATCCAATCGGCGCTCTTAACATGCTAGACATGGTTAAAGCAGGAGTCATTTAATGCCACAGCAAGGATTTTACGGCCCAATCAGTGATGATGTGTGGCAACGCGCGCAAAAGATTAAACTGTTGATCTGTGACGTCGACGGGGTGTTTTCCGACGGTCGTATTTACCTAAGCAATAGCGGCGAAGAGCTAAAAGCCTTCCACACTCGCGATGGCTATGGCGTGCGCTCGATACTCACCAGCGGTTTTAATCTTGCGGTTATCACTGGACGTCAATCCAAAATCGTTGAAAACCGTATGACGGCGCTTGGGGTTACCCATATCTACCAAGGCGTAGACAATAAGTTCGAGCCCTATGAAGCATTGCTCGCACTCTATGGTGTTACCCCAGAAGAAGTGGCTTATATCGGTGATGATATTGTCGATCTGCCAGTGATGAATGTCGTCGGTTTAGCGGTCAGTGTTGCTGACGGCCACCCCTATGTACGCCAATACGCCCATTTTGTGACTACGCTCAATGGTGGCCACGGTGCACTGCGTGAACTCACAGATCTGTTACTCCTAAGTCAAAATAAATTCACTTCGGCCCATGGAATGAGTATATGAGTCGTGTGACACTCGCGATTATCGCTTTTTTTGGAACTGCACTAGCGCTTTACTGGCAGGTCCAGAACAAACACAGCGGTGATACCGATAACAGAGTAAAAGATCAAAATACCCCAGATTTCATCGTTGAAGATCTGCGCAGTGTTGAGTTCAATGAACAAGGGCTAGTCAATAGCCGTGTGACGGCGAAACACATGGAACATTATGATTCAACGAATCAAACTTACTTTACTCAACCTGTTTATCTTGTTTATCCAGACCAAGGTAAAGCACAATGGCAACTCAGAGCAGATCAGGGCAAGCTAAACAAGGAAACGGGCAAGGTTGTATTAGAAAACAATGTTATTATTGATGCCATTAGCCCAGAAGAACCGATCCAGACCTTGTCCACCAGTTATCTGGAACTCGATCTCAATACGATGATAATGACCTCTGACCGCACCATTTACGTCACAGGGAAAGATTTTAATATTCAAGGCCAAGGCCTTTATGCCGACCTCAACGCGCAAGAAGTGCAATTGACCAGTCAGGTAGTAGGAACATATGAAGCAAAATAACGTATTACTTGCCAGCCTAATGCTAATTATGAGCATGAGTGCTTTCGCGAAAGTGGGCGACTTAAAGCAAGAAGTCAAAATTAAAGCTGTGAGCCAAACTGCGGATATCAAAAACAACCAGATCATCTTCTTTGGTCCGGTTGAAGTTACCCAAGGCTCAATAAAAATCCAAGCAAATGAACTGCGTGCATTTTCCGCTGAAGGTGAAAATAGCAAAACTTTAGTCGCCACAGGCAACCCTGCTACGTATAGCCAGATATTAGACGATGGCCGTCCTGCATCGGCCAGCGCGAAAGAAATTCGTTACGATATGGCAAGCCGCACCTTAACACTGAAAGGTATGGCGTCATTAGATCAAGCGGGTAGCCAAGTTACAGGCAATTTAATCCGCTATAACATGATTCAACAGAAATTGATGGCCGAGAGTACTGGCAGTGGTGACGATCGCGTGATCACTATTATTCAGCCAGAAAACTATCAAGATGATGCTAAATCAGATGCTCCAGCGGATAAACCTGTGAAAAAGCAGGACTCTAAATGACCCAAATCACCTTAAGAGCACAAAATCTGGCGAAAAGTTACAAGAGTCGCCAAGTGGTTAAAGACGTCAGTCTGACGGTAAAAACCGGTCAAGTCGTTGGCCTACTCGGTCCAAACGGTGCAGGTAAAACCACGACCTTTTACATGGTTGTCGGGCTAGTGAAGAGCGATAAGGGACATATCTTTATCGACGATGATGATTTAACCGCAGATCCTATGCATCTGCGTGCCCGCAAAGGCATAGGTTACTTACCGCAGGAAGCCAGTATCTTTCGTAAGCTAACTGTTCATGACAACATCATGGCCGTACTGCAAACTCGTAAAGAACTTAAAAACGAAGAACGAGAAGAAGAACTAGAACATCTGCTCGAAGAGTTTCATATCACCCACATCCGTGACAGCCAAGGCATGTCATTGTCGGGTGGCGAACGTCGTCGCGTCGAAATTGCGCGGGCTTTAGCCGCTAATCCTAAGTTCATTTTGCTCGATGAACCGTTTGCCGGCGTCGATCCTATTTCAGTTATCGACATCAAGAAGATTATCGAACAACTCAAAAGTCGCGGCCTTGGCGTACTGATCACAGACCATAATGTCCGCGAGACATTAGATGTATGTGAACATGCTTATATTGTGAGTCACGGAAACCTGATTGCCGAAGGAACTCCAGCAGAGATCTTAGACAATCAGCAAGTTAGGGCTGTGTACTTAGGTGAACAATTCAGGCTATAGTTAATCGAGCGAAGCCAATGGAGGCAATTTATACCGCCATTGGGCTTCACTCAAGATAATAATAAGCGACCTCATCCAACAATAATAACGTAGGGATCAGCGGTAACATGAAAGCGTCACTCCAGCTCAAACTGGGTCAACAGTTAACCATGACGCCACAATTACAACAGGCCATACGTCTGTTGCAACTGTCGTCATTAGAACTGCAGCAAGAGATCCAGCAAGCATTAGATTCTAATCCCCTTCTCGAGCTGGAAGAGGATCAATTCGACGCCACTAAAACCCCTGTAAACCAAACGCTATCCGATACGGATTTCAGTGAATCTAGCACTCTGCCACCAGAAAAAGACAGCTCCACCATAGACACGGCAGAGTCGCTAACCAAAGAATCCATGCCCGATGAGCTCCCCATGGACACCACATGGGATGAAGTGTTTACCGCCTCCCCAAACTCAGGCCCCGGCGGCAGTCGTGAAGACGATATGCCCTTCCAAGGCGAGACCAGTGAAGGTTTGTACGAACACTTAGAATGGCAAAAAAACCTCACGCCGTTTTCTGAAACCGATTTAGCCATTGCCACCGCCATTATTGATGCAATCGACGATCAGGGCTATCTCACCCAAAGCACTGAAGAAATTCTCGAAGCCATGGGCAATCCTGAAGTTGAGCTTGACGAAGTCGAAGCCGTACTCAAGCGCATTCAGCATTTTGATCCCATAGGCGTTGCCGCCCGCGATTTAAGTGAATGCCTGCTGATCCAACTGTCGCATTTCGCCGCTGATACTCCCAACCTAGAAAACGCCCGTATGCTGATCAAAGATCATTTAGATCTGATCGCCGCCCGTGATTTTAGGTTGTTGATGCGTAAGACTAAATTAAAAGAAGATGAATTAAGGGATGGTATAGCACTCATCCAAACCCTCAATCCTCGCCCAGGTTTGTTGATCACGCCCAATAATGACGAATACGTTATCCCAGATGTGTCTGTGTCGAAGAAAAATGGCCGCTGGGTCGTTGAGCTTAATCCTGACTGCATGCCCAAAATCAATGTAAATCAACATTATGCTTCTATGGCACGCAGCACAAAAAACCAAGCCGATAGCCAATTTATTCGCGGCCATCTGCAAGAGGCTAAATGGTTTATTAAGAGTCTAGAAAGCCGTAACGACACTTTGCTTAAAGTTGCTAATTGCATAGTGCAATATCAGCAAGGTTTCTTTGAGTATGGTGAAGAAGCCATGAAGCCTATGGTGCTTAACGATATTGCTGAAGCGGTAGAAATGCATGAGTCCACCATCTCACGGGTCACAACTCAAAAATACATGCATACCCCTAAGGGACTTTTTGAACTAAAATACTTCTTCTCTAGCCACGTCGGGACTGACGATGGTGGTGAGTGCTCATCCACAGCAATCAGAGCCTTTATAAAGAAACTGGTGGCAGCGGAAAACCAGAAAAAACCATTAAGCGATAGTAAGATGGCACAACTTCTGGCAGAACAAGGGATCAACGTAGCCCGCAGAACCATTGCGAAGTACCGAGAGGCTATGCTTATTCCACCTTCTAATCAGCGTAAAAGTTTATAACCTACAGTGGATATCGGAGGACGTTTCTATGCAAATAAACCTAAGTGGACACCATGTCGAAATTACCGAATCGTTACGTGCATATGTAGAAGAAAAGTTTTCAAAACTTGAACGCCATTTCGAACAGATCAATAATGTGCACGTTGTGCTCAATGTTGAGAAAATGCAACAGATTGCTGAAGCGAGAATAAACCTCATAGGTGGTGAAGTTTTTGCAACTTCAGAGCATGCTGACATGTATGCCGCTATAGACGCCCTGATTGACAAGCTTGACCGTCAGGTTATTAAACACAAAGAGAAGTTAACAAAACACTAATAATGGAACTTTGTACCATACTGCGGCCGGAGTGCACTACCTGCGCCACTCCGGGCAGCAAGAAAAAGGTACTGGAACTCATCAGCGACTTAGTCGCTGCCCAGTACCCGACCCTCTCATCTCAAGAGATATTCGAAAGCCTAGTGGCGCGCGAAAAGATGGGGAGCACAGGTATAGGTAACGGCATCGCCATTCCACATGGTCGACTAGCCGATATAGATCAGCCCATTGCCATACTAATTAAGTGTGAAGAGCCGATAGCATTTGATGCTATCGATAAGCAACCTGTTGATATTTTATTTGCACTACTGGTGCCTGCAGACCAATGTCAGCAGCACTTAAGTACCTTGTCTTGCATGGCCGAAAAGCTGAGCGACAAGCAAATATTAAAGCAATTACGCAAGACGCATGATGAAACGGAACTCTATCAGGTAATCACTGGATGAAACTGGTCATAGTGTCGGGCCGCTCAGGCTCAGGCAAATCTGTCGCCCTTAGGGTACTCGAAGATCTCGGCTATTATTGTGTCGATAACCTTCCCTTGCCATTGATTGGCAGTTTGCTTGAGCAACTCAAAGGCAGTAACGATCTCGTCGCCATCAGTGTCGACGTGCGTAACATGCCTGAGCAGGATAAGGTCTTAGTGAAACAACTCGCTAGCCTACCTCCAGATACTGAGTTAACGAGCTTCTTCCTTAACTCCAGCGATAAAATTCTGCTCAAGCGTTACAGCGAAACCCGCCGTTTGCATCCTTTGTCGAAGAGCCGAGTCTCTTTGCAAGAAGCGATAAAGCTGGAGGGGAAACTGCTCGAGCCTATGTCAAAACTGGTCGATCACTACATAGATACGTCGAATTTGAATATCTATGATTTAAGCGACCAAGTCAGACAAATTCTCCTTGGTAGTGTCGATAAAGAACTCGTGATCAACTTCGAGTCCTTTGGCTTTAAGCACGGAATGCCCACCGAAGCCGACTTTATGTTCGATGTACGCTTTCTGCCCAATCCCCACTGGGAGTTGGCGCTGCGGCCATTGACTGGCTTAGATGAACCCGTGGCTGAGTTCTTAAATCGCCAACCACTGGTCAATAAGTTCATCTGGCAAATAGAAAATTTACTGGAGACTTGGCTGCCGCACCTCGAGCGTAACAATCGCAGTTATTTAACTGTGGCCATTGGCTGCACAGGTGGACAGCACAGATCAGTTTACGTCGCAGAGCAATTGGCAAAACGCTTTAGTAACGGTAAACATAAAGTTTATGCCCGTCATCGAGAGCTCAACAATGCCAAAGCTTGAACGTCAGATAACCATCTGTAATAAGCTCGGTTTACATGCCCGTGCCGCCACTAAGTTGGTGGTACTGGCTTCCGAGTTTGATGCGACCATCACCTTAATCCAAGGCGATAAACAAGCATCGGCCGCCAGTGTGCTTGGCTTGCTGATGCTTGAAACTGGCATGGGTAAAACCATCAAGCTTATCGCCGAAGGCCCAGATGCAGAGCCGGCTCTCGATGCCATTTGTGCCTTAATCGACGCTAAGTTTGACGAAGCCTGTTAGTTTCACTTCACACTAAGCACTTCATCGTTAGTTTCACTTCATGTCTAGTTTTAAAAACTTGCCATTCACACATGGCAAAACATTTGTCGCTCGACGATACAAGCCACAGGCGATTACACTAGCGGTCATTGCGCTGGCCTTAACCTTACCTTAGCCGTCTTAATCTATGTCATCGACTGACGCTTAGTCACCGCAAAATCCTAGCCCAACACTAAGATCTCAAACCAATTTGCCGCACAATGGAGGACAAATGCCCGTAGATAATGCAGAAAACGATCACACCGGACATAGTCTTGACCAGTTAAACCAAGCGCTTAGCAGCGGCATGTTCGTGCATGTGCGTAATATGCTGCAAAAAATGGCCGCCTCAGATATCGCGCTGATCTTAGAATCATCACCGCCAAGTGCCAGACAAGTATTGTGGCAGCTCATCGATCAGGAACAAATAGGCGACATACTCGATGAGTTGAGTGAAGAACTCAAAGACCCACTGATCCGCAGCATGAGCCCTGAGCGAGTCGCGAAAGCGACAGCAAGCATGGACACCGACGATCTCGCCTATATTCTGCGAAGTCTTCCCGACGCCGTTTACAAACAAGTATTGCAGTCGATGACGGAGCAAAATCGCCTGAGGGTAGAACAAGCCCTATCTTATCCAGATGAGACCGCCGGCAGCTTGATGAATACGGATACAGTCACCTTAAGACCCGATGTGAATATCGATGTGGTGCTGCGCTATCTTCGGCAAAGGGGCAACCTACCCGACACCACAGATACCTTATATGTGGTCGACAAACAGGACAAAGTCCTTGGCGGTGTTAGGCTGGCAGATCTGCTGACTTGCGCGCCAAGCACCACAATTCGCAATATCATGGATCCCAATATTCAAAGTATTCCGGTGAGCATGTCCGACAGCGAAGTCGCGCAGAAATTCGAACGCAATGACTGGGTATCGGCACCTGTCGTCGACTGTGATGGTAAGCTGCTCGGGCGTATCACAATCGATGACGTAGTCGATGTTATCCGCGAAGATGCTGAACATTCCATGATGGGTATGGCGGGGATGGACGGAGATGAAGATACTTTTGGTCCTGTGCTAAAAAGTACCCTACGTCGCTCGCTCTGGCTCACTATAAACTTATTCGCCGCCCTGCTTGCCTCGTCGGTCAGCAATATGTTTGAAGGCACTATTGAGCAATTTGCCACTATCGCCATCCTAATGACGATTGTCCCTAGCATGGGCGGTGTTGCCGGTAATCAGACCTTAGCGCTCGTGATCCGTGGTATTGCTTTAGGCCATATCGGCCAAAGCAACGCCCGCTGGCTTATCGGTAAAGAGCTATCTATTGGTTTTCTCAATGGCTTGATGTGGTCTATTTTAGTCTTTGTCGCCGTGTGGCTATGGAAGGATGATATGGCACTGGCGGGATTAATTGGTAGCGCCATGCTGATCAACATGACAGTAGCAGGGCTTGCAGGTGCGAGTATTCCATTGATTTTAAAAAGACTTAAAATCGATCCTGCCCTCGCCGGCGGTATGGTGCTCACCACAGTCACTGACGTGGTTGGCCTGTTCGCCTTCCTCGGGTTAGCGACGATCTACTTGATGAACTAACGCTTTAACAGTTTGAGCTAATAACAAAAACGGCACCTCAAAGGTGCCGTTTTTTATCCCGCAGGAAAACTAAAGAAGGCTATTTTGCCGGAGGTTGGAAACCATAACTGCTCAAAATCGCTTGGCCTTTTGTCGATAGAATAAACTCAGCTAACGGCTTAGCGGCAGTATTAGCGCCTTGTAAAACCAGTAAACCATAGTCGGCACCCACGGCGAGCTCCTGCGGTAAGTCGATGATTTGTAAACTCGGCACTTCTTTTTTAGCCAGCACAGCATTAGTGCAATAGGTTAAAAAGATATCCGCTTGCTTGTTTTCCATCACCCAGCCATAGGGGTTGCGATCTTTAGGCGGTTTAACGCTCTCAGGGCCGCCCGCCAGTTGTAATGCCTTGGTCTCTAACGCAGCTTTCGCATTGGGTTTTACCGCTTCGGCCTTAGCAAAAACGGCCCAGGCATAATCACCCGCGGGATCGGCTTTCGGGGTTGAGGTGCCGACTTTAATCTTAGGATCTAACAAGGTATCGAGTAACGTCGAACTCGTCACCTGAACTGTGTCTTGAGCAACAGCGCAGAGTTGATTACGGGCAAACATTTGCACCGCTTCGCCCTGACCCGAATCCACTAATGCCTGTGGATGTTTCATATTCGCCGAGGCAAAGATATCGACTTTCTCGCCCTCTTGAATACGTTTTAACAATAAACCTGAGGGCGCATATTGCGCTACAACACTCATTTGCGACTGTGCTTGATAAGCAGCAATAATATCACTCATCGCAGCCTTTAAACTGCCTGCGGCGCGCAGTTCTATCGACGCACCTCCTGTGGTCACTTCGGCTTTCATCGGCACTCCTTGTACAGCCGTCACCATGATGACAGGACTTAAACTCAAGGCTACTAACACATTTTTGCTTATCATAGTCATATTCTCCTTTAGGCACTAAAAGTCATTCTTGTGACTTATTCCCATACAGAACGTGAAATCGATAAAGGGATCAAGCTGAAGTCATCCCAAGGTAATGAGCAGTGATATGTTTGTGGTGCAGGTCACTCAAGGTGCGCTTCATAAAGGACAAATTGTCTAATTGAAGCACGGCAAGCTAATCACTCAATTAGCCCACCACTGAAAACAAAAAAGTCGCCTCTGGCGACTTTTTCAGCGAGAACTTTGCGCTTAGACCAGACTATTTACCTGTTGGTATTAGTACGATCTCAACGCGGCGGTTTTGTGCTCGGCCATTTGCATTAGCATTTGATGCAATAGGACTCGCTTCACCCATACCTTTTGATTTTACACGGGCAGAGGCAACACCTTTATTCATCAAGTAATTACCCACTTCGCTAGCCCGGACCTGTGACAGACGTAAATTGTAAGAATCTGAACCACTGCTGTCGGTATAACCTAATACGTTAAGCTGCGTTTTGCTGTATTCCTTGGCCACAACCGCCACTGAATTCAGCACGCGTTTAGCACCGTCACTTAACTCGGTTTGATCTACGCCGAAGGTCACTTCATTAGGCATATTCAAAATGATGTTATCGCCGTTACGGGTCACACTCACGCCCGTTGAGGCTAATTGTTGGCGTAATTTGGTCTCTTGCACATCCATGTAATAACCAATACCACCACCGACTGCAGCGCCCGATGCAGCACCAATTAAGGCACCTTTACCGCGGTCGCTCTTGCTCGAAGATACCACTCCAATTGCGGCACCCGCGACGGCACCAATCAATGCGCCACTGGTCGCTTTAGCGGTTTGTTCTTCGTTTGAATAGGGATTGATTGTTGTACAACCCGATGCAACTAGCGCGGTTGTCATTACCACTATGGCTAACAGGGATGGTTTAGATTGCACTGCCTGAAAACACTTCATCATTTATAACCTCTTTATATGATTGATGACTGTGAATACCGCTCAAAAGGGCAAGAAATATCACGTCCATTAGGTAATACGAATGACCTAGGGATTGCCACAAAGCAGGCAGTATATAAGCAATTGCGCTGGAGACAATCCTTTATCCATCTTCAATTATGCTAATCCAGATTTTAGTCAGCAAAGATACAGATTTCGGGCTTCAATCATGGCTTGTACCGCCCAATTTCATATCAAGTCTATGGCACCGAAATAGTGCACCTTGCACCTTTATTGGCAGCACTAAAAAATAACGCCGTTTTAATCGAAGGTGCAATGCAATGATTTAAAAGGATAAAATAAAAATTAGAATATTGGCACGAATTTTACATACTACTAAGTGAGTAGACAGTCAGACGCGGTAAACATCGCCGAAAACTAGAGTCGACTTCAACAGGATTAATCCAAATTAAATGGACCTATCGAGACAGAAAATGGGCTCGAGTATTTAGGGTCATGAAGGAGGAAGTATGAAAACGGTCATGAACTTTATCGCACTATGTCGCCACGAATGGATTTGTCTGCGCCATCTAGGTTTGAGCCAGTGGGATTTAGAACAGCGTCACTATCATCAATAAAAGGCAACGCAAACGGTCATATTTTGGTTCGAAGGCAGTAAAAGAGGGAACGCTCATGGGAATCGCAGAAAATAGTCTCAAGCTACATGTTATCACCGAGGTTAAAGTACAAGGTCGCTTACTGTCGGATGTTGCACGCCAATACGGTTTATCTGCCAAGGCAGTCTACCAATGGGTGCGAGAAAGCGATCTGCAACCCCAGCAAAGAGAATGCGCATTAATGAGTGAGATTGCCCAGCTACAGAAAAAAATTAAACAGCTCAATCAAGAGCTACGCACGATAGGTTAGCCTGTACAACAAGCTAAACGTGCCCGAATAGACAAGGCCGGACGAGATTGCATATCGCCCTGCTGATAACGCTAACGATGTAAAAGATGTGCTAACAACAATAATAACAGCGCCCTTTTTAGTCCGGCCTTGTCGTCCAAATTGATGAACCCAGCGAAGATTGGGAAATAGTATTAACAGCAACAAACGGATAGGGACAATGCAAAAGTTTCGGCAAGACTAGGGAGGGAGTTATCTCCCCCAAGATCAAATATGTAAATTGTGCTCCCCCAAGTCATGAACATATTTCTCTCTCTGGTCTTGTCATTTTATTCACAGGATCAATGATGATCCAGCACTGCAATGAGTGTAGTGCGCCAAGGAAGGCCGTGATTGGTATTACATAGATTGACTGAAGAGTGACCAAGGTTTCGGCAAGGATTGAGGGCGTTATCTTCCCCAAAGATTAAATATGTGAATTGTGCTCCCCCAAGTCATGAACATATTTCTCTCTCAGCTCTTGTCCTTTTATCACACTGTTCGATGATTGCTAGCTTGTTTGTAGCAACAAGGATGGCCCCAGCTTCCATCGGGGATTAAGCCAAGGATTGGCTAACGCCAAAAATTAAATAACAATAATAAAATCAATAACAAAAATAATAATTTCACTTAATTTTTAGCATAAAAAAGACGCTACTTTGAGCGTCTTTTTTATGGGTGAAAAACAACGACTGACGATTAATAGTCTTCTTCGTTTGCCTCTTGGATCCGCTGCTTACGCTCTTGTGCCTCTTCGAAGGCTGCTTGGATTTCTTCCAAGACCGCACTAACATCGGCTTCAACCAGCACTTCGGTAAACTCACCCGTTAATGGCGTTTCAGGCTTCAATTCACCGGCTTCAAACAAGGCCCAAATTTCTTTGGCGTATTGTGTTTTTAGCAGCTCAGGAGCATACAAACCATAGTATTGAGTCATGTTATTCACATCACGCGCTAACATCCATTTAGCATGGTTATTTGCAGCGGCATCGACGGCCTGAGGTAAGTCGATAATCACTGGCCCTTCACTATCAACTAACACGTTAAACTCAGACAAGTCACCGTGCACTAACCCCGCACAGAGCATACGTTTAACATAGGTCATCACCAACGCATGATCCTTCAATGCTTTTTCTGCCGACATACTGACATCGTTTAATCTCGGCGCGACATTGCCCTCGGCATCCGTCACTAACTCCATCAGCAACACACCATCGAAACAGCCGTAAGGCGTTGGCACCCGCACACCTGCATTCGCTAAACGGTAAAGTGCTTCAACCTCGGCATTTTGCCAAGCTTCTTCCTGCTGATCGCGGCCAAATTTAGACCCTTTTTCCATCGCGCGCGCACGACGACTGTTACGGACTTTTCGGCCTTCTTGATATAACACAGCTTGCTTAAAACTGCGCTTGTCCGCTTCTTTATAGACTTTGGCACAGCGGATATCATCACCACTGCGTACAACGTACACAGTCGCTTCTTTACCGCTCATTAACTGGCTAATGACCTCATCGACCAGTCCTTCATCAACCAGGGGTTGGATTCGTTTCGGAGTTTTCATAGCGCCCTTATACCTTACTTAGGCATGATATGGAATACTGCGGGCAAATCTTCATACAAAAGCGGTCTCCAGCGGAAGTTTGATGAATATAGTTTAGGATTGTTATACGAATTTTAAGTAAAAACTAATGCACTTGCGTGTTAAACACAATACCAGATTTACTCAGCACTTTGGCAAAGAAAGAGACTGAAAATACCGCTTTAACTAAAAGAATATTCTTTTATGCTCACCCCAATAAAACCAGACTCAAAACAACAAGCCATATTCCACGGCAAATATGCCAATCAAAGCCAGTTGAAATAATACCCATAGCTAAATTGGTGCAGGAACTTAACTCAAACAAACAAGGCAATCACACTGCCCACGGTCGCCGCCGCTTTCAATATTTGGCCTGCACTGTAATAGGTGTCGTTTGAACTCTTAACGTCATCTACATCATCCGCACTAGGCTCAGGTATTTTACTCCTTGCAGTGCCATCAAAACTGACCTCAGCTTTAGGAGCCGCCAGTCCTAATGCACCATAGGTAAAGGATTTAAGTCCGCTTGGCTCGGCGGTATCAAGGGATTGATGAGCCGACTTAACTGCCGGTAATGAAGCTGAATACGCAGATGAAATAAGTGAAATCATAGCGAGCACCAAAGCAGACATTTAAAGTGTTAACCACAAACTAACACAATATCAGCTGGTTATCATGTATTCATCCGCTAAACTGTGATGGATTCAGCCCAACAAAACGCATCTATGACCGTATAAATGGCGGTATATATAGCTAGATCTCCCCCATAAGAGCCTTTATCCTAAACGCCACAACATATAGAGAACTTATCCATGCACTATCCCAGCATTTTCCTCGCACTTTCAGTCCTATCCCTGACTCAATGCAGCAGCTTATCTATTGAAGAATGCGCCAATAGTGATTGGTTTGCCCTTGGGCTTGCCGATGGCAACCGTGGGACAAGTTCTGGGCAATTAAATCAATATCAAAAAGATTGTCGTGAATTTAATCTCACTGTCGATACCGCGCAGTGGAAACAAGGATACCAGCAAGGGTTAGCCAGTTACTGCGTGCCAGAAAATGGCTACCGCGTAGGCTTAACGGGAGAAAGTTATTATGGGGTTTGCAGTAATAACCAGTTTGTTGAGCGCTATAACCAAGGCCATCAACAATACCTGACCAACAAACGTTTAACTGAGATTGCCGATCGCTTAAATACCATAGAGAGGGAAATAAGCAGTCTTGATGGCAAGATCAATAATCTCACCGACAAGGCTGACTTATTGAAACAGAAAAACAGCCTACTCAACGAAAAAAACCAACTGTTAGATGAAAGATCTCGCCTACGCAGACCTGATATGCGCTTCGAATTTAGATTTTAAGCCATAAAAAAATACTGAACCCAATAAGGACTCAGGGCGTTAGCTTCACAGCTCGTTATTTTTGCGATATTCCACTACTTGCAACCTTGAACATTTGACCCAAAGCGACCAATTTAGACTTTCTAAACGCAGGCGAGCGCAGAAAAAACACATAGTAGAGTAGGCTAGCGGACGTCCATGCTATGGCTAAACTCCATAAATCATGACTCAAGAAGTGGGCACCGCGTAACTCTTGGCCAATGCCAAATACTAGGCCTAAACTCAAACCAAAGATTAATCCAAACTTAGCTAAATGCGGGCGATACTCACGCAGCACGTAATACAAGGCAACCCAAGCAAACCCGCCGCTGGCATGGCCACCCGGGAAACATTGACCAAACTCAGCACTTTTAGGTAAACGAGAAAACAAGGATGAATGTATCATATGGCCGCCAAACTCAATCACATCCCACGGGCAGGTCATGTGAGTAACGCTCTTGCCAATTCGGACCAGCAACACACTCGCCAATACGCTACTAAATAGGTAAATCAGGCCCTTGCGGTACGGTTTTACCCTGTCACTTCGAAAACTAAAGGCAATGCCGACTACGACACTCACCGCCAACAAGATGACAAAGTTACGCCCAGTGACATGCAGTAAATCTTCGGTCAACCAATATCCTCTCAATGGCCAAGAGTCGATGCCCCCTTGCCAATGAAATAACAAAGTCGCGACTTTCATATCAGCGTGAGTCCATTCAAGCCCCACTATGATCACTGCAAACACTAAAAGCGGCGTAATTAAATGCCCCTTAGCAAAATCCATAAATGTCATCATAACTTTATCTTTCAGATAGTTATTCACTAATAAATCCAAAAACCAGAACATTTAGTGTTAGAGTACCGTTGAATTCTTACCTAACACTTAAGAGATCTAACAGCGCAGTATTTAAGATAGAACCGAGATTTTGCAGTAACTAAATTTACCGAAAAGACTCACATCATGAGTAAAAAGACTATAGTTTATGAATAGTATCGCGCCTCTAGGACTGAGCATTCATGCCATACAACCTCGCCATTAACCAGTCTCAAAAAGATCGTTTATTTGCCGACATTGCTATCGACACAGACAAAATCGTTGTTCCCCAAGAAATGGTTGATAACTGGCAACAAACCTTAGATTTACTCTCTGAATTAGTCGACACCCCCGCCGCTTTGATCATGCGTGTCCATCAAACCGATATTGAGGTCTTTACCTCGAGCCGCACCCAAGGTAATCCCTATAAAAAACATGATAAAGACAGTTTAGGCCACGGGCTTTACTGCGAAACAGTGATCAAAGAAGGTAAGGAACTCCACATTCCTAACGCCCTAAAGGATAAAAACTGGGACAAAAATCCTGACATTAAACTCGGCATGATCGCATACTGTGGTTTACCTTTACGTTGGCCAGATAGCAGTGCCTTTGGCACTATCTGCATGCTCGATAGCCAAGAGCATAATTACCCCCAATCTTTTCGCAGCTTACTCGCTCGGTTTCAAAATGGTATCGAAGCTAACCTAGTCACCCTTTATCAACAGGCTAAGCTACAACTGCACAATCAGCAGCTAGAGCAAAAAGTACAACAGCGCACCCATGAACTCGCCGAACTTAGCGGCAAGCTCATCAAAGAAATCGAAAACCGCACCTCCACCGAAACCTCACTGGAATACCATAAAAGCTATGATCCACTGACGGGATTACCCAATCGCATCAATTTGATTAATAGTCTGTCTATCATGCTCGAAAAAGTGAATCGCAAAGAAAAGATTTCAGTACTCTATCTTGGGCTGCGCAATTTCAAATCCATCAACGACAGTTATGGTTACCTGATTGGCGATAAAATTCTCACAATTCTCAGCCAACGTTTACAGCACTATACCGATGAAAACACCTTTATCGCCCGCATCGCTGGCGCCGAATTTGTGATTATTCAAGCCCACAAACCTTCGAATAACGAAACCAATAAACTCATCAATAAAGTGCTTAACTGCTGTAACACGCCCTTTGGTGTGGCTGATTTTGTAATCACGATTCCCTCGAGCATGGGCATAGCACAAGCACCTATGGATGGTATCGATGCCGCCATCCTGCTGCAAAAAGCCGGAGCGGCCATGACGATCAGCAAGGCTGATGGCTCAACTCACAGCTTCTTTAATCAAGATACGCAAGCCGCTTTAAACCTACGCTATCAACTGGAATCCCACTTGGTCGATGCACTGAACAAGAACGAGTTAAGCCTGCATTACCAACCCTTTATTAACTTAAAGACGAAGCAAGTGATTGGTGCTGAAGCCCTGCTGCGCTGGCATAATCCCATCCTTGGCAATGTCGCCCCAGACAGATTCATCGCCTTAGCTGAACGTAATGGCCAGATTATCGATATTGGCAATTTTGTATTGCATACCGCACTGTCTCAGGCGGCAAAATGGTGTCGCGAGGTAGGCCAAGAGTTTAAAATCGCCATCAATATTTCCCCTTTGCAAATGCGCAATCCCCGCTTTAGCGAACACATAGCCGACTTACTCACCCTCTATCAATTGCCACCGACCGCCTTAGAACTTGAAATTACCGAAGGCATGCTGATGCAGGATGAACACATTGCCCACAATGCTATCCAAAAACTACAAGAACTCGGTATCCGCATCTCCCTAGATGATTTTGGCACAGGCTACTCATCCTTAAGTTATCTACAAAAATACTCTTTCGACACCTTAAAAATCGATCGCTGCTTTATTAGTAAACTCGAAGAAAACGAACAAAATAGAGAGTTAACAAAGGCAATTATTGCCATTGGTAAGAAACTAGACTTGGAAGTGATCGCCGAAGGCGTAGAAACCCTAGAACAAGATGCCTTTATTCGTCACGAAGAATGCGACTTAGGCCAAGGCTACCTCTACGGTAAACCCATTACCGCAACACAGTTTGAGCAGGCATTTATCCATAAAAAAGAGCATTAAGTTCATCCTTAATGCTCTTTTTATTTCGCGAATTAAAACCGACTGAATAATGCTACGTGAATAGTCATTTCCACAGAATGTTATAACTCACATTTGGATAGAAGTCCGCTAGAAATAAATTCTAATCGGGCTTATTTCAGATAAGTATTTATATTTAAAACTTCTAAAGATGTAGCCAATTTTTATTGGCCACTACACTCATAACCATATCTCGAACATGCAATGGACTTGGCGAATAACTGTGGTCGTTTCGAGTGGAGTAGGTGTCTTCTGTAATTTTAGAGTTATTCCGGTGCTGACACCACTAGAGTGTCATCTATCGTTAAAAATGATTAATTATAAGCTGATTTAATTTTTTAGGAGTGAAAAAATAACATACTCACTCTGCAATTCAGCCTCTTTTATTTTTTCATCCATGAAAGCTAGTAATCCAGGATAATGCTGTCTACGTCTAAAATAACTCTGAAACAATTTTACAACGGAGTCTTTGGTTAACTTTTCTTGCTGCATAGCAATTCCTGCCAAGTAACTTTTTAGCATTAATATATCAAGTATTAGAAACTTAAAATACTCAGTTGGTCGCTTGCCTAAGTGAGCCATAAATTGGTCGTTATAAATACTATATAACAAAAAGTTATTTAAAAGATGAGGATATTCTGCTAAATGCTCATCTATTATTTTTTGTGAGATTTTTAATATTTCAGTGTAGGCATGATGCTCTCGATTTGGATTGGCGACTATGAAAATATTATCATTGTTACTGGAGGCCTCATTAGTGTTGAGGCTTCTCATTAGCATCTGTTGGCATTCGATGAAATCATCAAACTTTTTAATATTGCATGTGGGGATCTCTTTATTTTTATATATATGGGTAACGAAAAATGAATCTTGAGTTGCAAAGAAATGCCACTTTATAGCCGATACTGAAGGCAGTGCTTGAAAATGCTCAAGCAAAGTACCATCACTAATCATGATATTAAAGTTCTCAGCAAGTTCTGACAAACGAGTGATATTATTTAAATGAGAATCAGACTGTTTTAAAAATAAGCCAATTATAAATAGTTGTTGTTCAAAGTTGAGTTCAGAATTTAAAGCAATACTAAAGCAAAAATCACGAATAAATGCTAAATACGCAGGTAGATTAGCAGCAGTTAAACCACGGATATTGCCATGACTTAATTCATTTTGGTATTGAGTTACAGTTGATATCATCATGGCTTCAGGATCATATAAGACATTTTTAACGACTTCAGGGCAAGAAATCGCCATACTCATCTCAGCTTGTTCGCCAAACCAACGAGGTGTACGCGGATAATCTTGGCATACATGTGGTAGTAGTTTTGGACCACATTTTTTATGTATATTGCATAAGTTTTTTTCATCTAAAACAGGGCAATCACCATTGTTGGACATTTTTATACTGGCGTAATCTTTTTCTGATTTTCTAGTTAGCTTGAAGGTTGAAGAAGCAAGTTGACGAATTACAATATCACCGTGCTTTTTTAAGGTTTTATAAGTCTGTTTGTCTACTTCTACTGTCCAAGTATTACAGCAATGAGCAGTACAATCACTGCCAATACAGGCGAAGTCACTAGCAAATTTCGGTGTCATTACTTCCAATTTTTTTTTATTCATAGTGTTAATAAATTCCTGTATGACGTTATCTTTAGACTTGCATGCAAGTTTGCTTACAAAAGGGAGTGATACATTAGCTTTTTAGGACGAATTATATATTGAGAACTTACCTAAGATTAGCATTGTTGCACCAGTAACTTTCTAAAATATGGAAGATTAAAGCAGCGACCATCAACGGATAGTCGCGGCTTTAAATCTCACTCATAGGGATAGGGAAACGAGACTAGTCTGCTTTAATGACAGCTTGTGTCAGTATTTCTTGGTCATTCTTAAACACCACTAGCTCGCCTAGAGAACTATCGCTGCCGCCTAAGACGGTGACATAACAATAATACTGGTATGGGCCGCTGCGAAATTGGTATGAATGATTCCCTCCACTGCCATCAAAAACGAGTTTGCCTTTATTCAGTACTAAATCTGGCTTTTCACTCAATGCCTTACCCTTTGCCCATGCGGCATAGCGGTATTGGCTGTTCCCCATATCATCGACACGAATGGTAAACTTGGCTGTCTCCCAAGATAACGCTGGGCTGACAAACTCACTCACACTCGGATGTAATTCCGTTTGTTGCTTAGCAATAAGCTCTGCTTTCAGTTTTGCCTCTACCGGTGTTTGATAGTTAATGGCGATGATCTTGCCATCAAAATCCAGCCACACAACACCGCTACCGAGCATAATGCCGCGCCAGCCCATTGTCTGCCAATCGGCTTCAATCTTAGAATGGGCGATCTGCTCAAGCAGCTTAGGATCAAAAACCTGATCGAAACGTGCGATCATTTCCTGCGTATTTTGAATCGCGGGGATAGGATATTCACGTTTAAGCGGGTAAGCCACACGCTTAGCAATCACCTCAAGATCATTGGCCTTGGCGGCGTCGATAAGCCCCTGCACCAGAGGGATGTATTCCTGTGGCATGGCTTCATCAGCGGCGTTTGCATTGATGCTTAAACCCATAACGCTGAATATTAACGCCGCAGAAAACGCGATATTCATCAGTTTAACTTGGCTGAAAACAGCTAATTTGCTTCCCTTGAGTCGTGAGGCGAATGGCATCTTTATCCCTTACTCCAAATGTCTCTGCTGAGACTAAAGGCCAAGAATACCATAAGTGCCTCAGACTAAAACCTAAGGTGATTTACACTGCGCCTGACAAAGCGGTTAATAATAGGTTTGAGTAAATCGCCAAGGCTACTGACATAAAGATGACACCAATAACCGCATCGATAACCGGTGTTAGTCGCTGCAATTTAAGTTGCACCTGCACCTTTGACAACATTACCGCTAAAAAGCCAAACCATGCCAATGACAAAGACAACAACAAAATAGCGGAAGCGATTTTAGTGCTCGTTGTAACACTTGGGGTAATCAAGGCCGAAAACAGGGTTAAGAAAAACACTAATGCTTTCGGATTCAATAGATTGGTATAAAGCCCAGTCAAAAAACCTTGCCTGCGCGACATAGCGCCACCTAAGCCACCAGCAACAGACGCCACGCCTTCAACGTCACCAACAGCATCATCATTTGTCCCTGCATGTACTCTGGCACTCATTTTACGTTTAGCGAGTATCGCAAGACTGGCACGCAGGGCACCAAAACCCATCCAAGCGAGGTAAGAAGCACCCACAATTTGCACTAAGAGATACAGAGTGTGCGAACTCTTAATGAGTAGACTCACACCGGTCAGACTCAAAATCGTATGAGCTAAAATGGCGATTGAAATCCCCACAGCGGCGGCAACCGCAGTGCTTCTGGACTGCTGAGTCGCAATCTTCACCATAATAGCGAAATCGGGCCCGGGACTGATTAAAGCAACGGCATGGATTACAGCCAAGGTGAGTAATAAAGATAAATCCATAGATATGCAGCTCCGCAAAAAAAGTTAATAACGATAACTAAGGCAGCCAGTATGGCAATTTGTCGCAGCGCTGAATTGTAATAAATTGCACTATTCAGTGTTTTTTAAAAACCAGCGGCGTCGAAAGACGGGGAAATTAGAGCATACGCCGCTGAAATTGCACTGGCGATAATAGGAATGCCTGCTTAAAAGCTTTGTTTAAATGACTTTGATCGAAAAATCCGAACTGCTGCGCCACATCCGCTACTAAAGCGCCATGACTTAAGGACTTTTTCGCCAACTCTAAACGCACCCGTTTAAGGTACGCATGGGGAGTCATCCCTGTTGCCTGTTTAAATTGCCGCAAAAACTGAAACTTACTTAAATTAACTTCATTGGCTAAGGTTTCAAGTTGAGTATTATGCCAAGGCTCATCGTGAATTCGCTGTTTCACTAAGCTCACCTGCAACTTAGATAACCCGAGTTGTTCACTCGGCCTAGATAGGCAAGATGAAATACCGCTTGGGTAACGCTCCAGCAGCAGATGAATAAAATTCAGTAAGTGGGACTCACCCGCTAGCGCACTGCATTGACCTTGAATTAATAGCTCGTGTAGCTGAATAAAATATTGATAAAGCGTCGGGTCATCCACCATAGGCGTGCTGAAAAAGTGCTCCTTCAAACCCAGTTCTTGGCTGACTTCATTCATGTATTCCACAGGAATCGACATCACTTTCACCCGATAACCGTCGGCATCGCGGCTTTGACCATCGTGGGTTTCGTCGGGATTTAAGGTCGATAAACTATGCTGACCAAGCTGATAACTGCAGCCCTTATTCACAAACTGCTGCGCGCCTTGAGTGACTACGCCTAAGTGGTAATCCAGATGCACATGTTTATCAAAACTGAAATGCGTAAATTCCGCCTGACTCAGTTCTATGCCTGATAAGCTAGGATGACGCCAATAATTAATGTTTTCAATGGGTGTTGCAGTACTCATAACTCGCGGCGACTACCTATAGCATCAGCTGTAAAACAGGGGGAAACTCAGATCGACTCGTCATCATTCTAGCCTCCATTGTCAGCGTGGGAATAGTAAATTATTGCAGCCACATAGTTTGAAGCGATTTGGGCTTAGATTAGCGCTTAAATGAGTGCAGCAGAAAAAAGCGCCCAACTATCTGGACGCTTAATGAGATACATTTTTGCTCGGCGAAATACATAATAACCTTCGATATCGCCTTAACCGATGAATACCACTAGAAATGATAACTCACGCTGACTCTCACCATTCGTGGCTCAACAGGATGATAATGCTGATCTTCAACGCCTTCGGCAGCTTCGCCGGGCAAACGAGAGGCATAAAAATAATCTATGTCGTGATCTTTACTATCAAACACATTGAGCAGCTCAAGCTTAGTGTCGAAACGGCGGAACTCGTATCCTAATGCGAGGTTAACTAATGTGGTCGCATCAGCCTTGTGGTCATTAAAGCTGTCGAGCACCCGCTCGCCAAGGTGCCGCACGCGTACACTCGAATACAGGCCATCTCCGTCGGGTCGATAGGTGATGCCCGCACTGGCAACAAAGGGAACTGCGCCATCGATATACTTGCCCTCTTCAAATTCATTTTCAGTAAATCTGGCGTTAGTCCACGCTAATTCCATATCGATACTGATTGCCTCATTCAGCCAATAATAAGCTGTTAATTCAGCACCATAACGTTCAGATGCACGACTCGGCTCAGTGTTACCCGCATCGCCCACAAATACTAATTCTGAATCTAGTTGCAGATACCAGATCGCAGCAGAGAAATTAATAAAGTCCCTGTCATAGTATTTCACCCCAAATTCGCCGCCATTTGAGCGCACGAGCAGATCGACTTTTTCGACCTCATCGCCACTCACAGGGTCAACCTTGATCGTTGCACCGCGGGCATCGTTCGAATGTAGCCCTTGGCCTGCATTAACATATAACTCAAGATTATCGCTCCACAAATAAGAAGCGCCGGCTTTGAGGCTGAACATACCATCGGACGCATCGCCACTGTTAAGCGGATTATCACTGTCGACCTGCACATCAAAATAATCGTAACGCAGCCCAAGATTAAAACGCCATTGCTCAGCTGGCAGCCACTCAACTTTGCCAAAGATGCCACTCGATAACTCTTGCACTTCATCAAGCCTTACCGTATTCAGCCGTTGTCGCGCCTGAGTGTTATACAAACCCACTGCGCCAATATCGTCATAACGCACATCGCCGCCCACACTGTAATTCAGTTGAGTGCCACCAAGTGAAGTCTGCCAATCACGCTTAAGATCACCGCCCCAAATCGTGCGTTCATCGACTTGTTCAAACTCATCACCATTGATGGGATCGTTTAAAAAATAGGTAAAATTAGAGAATAAATTCATAGTCGAGCGAATGGCGTAGACATTTCCCTGCCAATCACCCGCATCGTAATTAGCTGAAACGCTATAACGGTTAGATTCACCGCCGACGTCTTTATCTAAAGATCCATAAAAATCAATTAATCCAGAATCCACCGCACGGGCGGGGATCTGATCCGCCGAATTCCAGCTGTTGTCGTAGGCCATCATAGTGACGCTCAAGTCACCCTCGCCGAGCCGAGTTAAATAACGCCCGACGAGACTGATCTTACTCACATCCTCATCAATATCCGTCCACGGGCCATCATAGGTTTGTGCCTCACCACCCCAAATAAAACGCCCCATGTCAGTGTTTAACTCCTGAGTCGCCACGAGTCGCTGGTAGCCATATTCACCCAACGTCACCCCAACTTGGTTATGGGGGAGTTGATCTGCCAGCAGTAATTGGGCTGCACCCGCGCCAGAAAAATCGGCCACCTCAGGATAATAAGCGCCTTTGGCATAATGGATCTCGCCTATAAGTTCAGGGATCAAAAAGTTAAGATCCGTATAACCCTGACCGTGCCCATGGGTTCGCATATTCACAGGCATACCATCGACTCGAGTATTAAAGTCTGTGCCATGATCCAAATTAAAGCCGCGTAAGAAATACTGATTCGCCTTACCCGAACCACTGTGCTGAGTGACTATCATCCCAGGAACAAATTCGAGGATTTCGCCGGTTCGTAATAGGGGGCGACTCTCGATTTCTGCCGCGCCGACTATCCCCTCAGATGCCGAAGTACTATGGCCTAAGGTGTTAATTTGCCTGCCGCGCACCTCAAGGCGTTCGATATTGTCCGTTGCCGCCTCTGCCACTACGGCACTCGATAAACAACAAAGAGGTAATAACCACGTCATTGATAACCAAAGCTTTGATAACCGCATTCCTGATAATCCCAGTCCCGATTTCATCCTTTCTTTCCTACTACAGGTGATAGACGGCAGGGATTTAACGCCTTATTTACAAGCAAAAAACCGATCAAGCTCAAACTCTGATGAATAAAAAACCAGCAAAATACAGGCAAATATCATTTCTACGTGCCGTATCTCACATTTTTAAACCCAAAAGGACAAAATGTCCGCCAACAGATCACATTTCAACCGTGTGTTAGTGCGAAATCATGGAAATAAAATAATCTTGCTTGAATAAAAATGAACCCATTTATCAGGCTAGCTATACTCTAAATAACTCAACACTTTGAGAGACACGCTATGCAACGATGGAGCAATATGCACATTTGGAGTGTGTGGGTAGGCCTTTTCTTTTGTGTCTCGGTTCATGCAACCAGCAAATCAACAGCAGAAACCACAGTAATGATTGCTGATAAACCTATCATTACGATGGCGTTTTATGAGGACCCCAAACATAACTTCTACTTTAAATGGGCTGAACTGATTTACGCCCAAGCCTTTGAACGCTTAGGATATGACTTCTCCTATCAAGTGGTTCCCGCAGCCCGCGCCAGTATGATGGCGGACTCAGGTAAAGTGGATGGTGAGCCGGGGCGTGTATCTCATTATGGCGAAAAGTTTACCAACCTCATTCGAATTGAAGAACCGGTTATCGATACCCATTTAATTGCCTTCGCGCACAATCCCGAAATCAAAATACCTGACTGGCAAGCGCTGCAAAAGAGTCGATACAAGATCGAATACTATCGAGGCGTGTTCCTCGCAGAACAAAAGCTAAAGGGACTCATTCCTAAGGAGCGTCTGACTGAATCTTCGTCCCCCGCGAGCTCCTTTCGTAAAATGCTCCGCGACCGAATCGATATCTATATTGATACGGAGGCAAGCTCATTGGATCTATTACAAACGCCTGAGTTTCAAGGCAGCAAAATAATCGCGATTGCCACCCTAGAAGAACTTACCAGCTATGGTTACTTAAATAAACGTCACGCGGCACTCGCCGTTAATCTTGCTCGTGAGCTAAAACAGATGAAGCAAGAAGGCATATTTGACACCTACAAACAACAGGCCCAAAAATCGCTTAATAATGAAATGAATCATGGCGATACCCCAGAATAAATCAGCATCGACGGTAAAAGTCGTGGCTTACTTTTCCCCACAGAAGATGGCACTAATGTAAAAAGCCTGTTCAATCATACTGAACAGGCCATGTATTCGATGAAAAAGTGAATAAAACTCACCTACAAAACCTAGGCTAAACCTTACTTATTTGCTTGCGAGTTTACGCCAACGCAACCCATCGCG
The DNA here is from genome assembly GCF_036245925.1 of Shewanella sp. M-Br. Classification (NCBI taxonomy): domain Bacteria; kingdom Pseudomonadati; phylum Pseudomonadota; class Gammaproteobacteria; order Alteromonadales; family Shewanellaceae; genus Shewanella; species Shewanella sp. M-Br. The sequence goes on along the minus strand of NZ_BJBV01000010.1, from coordinate 35,559 downwards.
AATCACCTCATAGCCTGGGAACATAGCGGCAATCACTAGAGTATAACTTAGCCAATGTTCTAACTGTAATAACGTAAATTCCCCATTTAATTCAGCTCCTTGGTTTTGTACTTGGCTTTGTAATAGTGGCGAACTAAAGGCCAGAAAGACTAAGAACGAGGCATAAGCAAGATTGATCCCCATATTCGCCAGTAACAATTCAGTAGTCCACACTCGGCGGCGTAGTTGCCAGAGACTATTGCCCATAGACAGCAAAATAATAGGGCTAAACCATTGCAACAATTGCTGAGCACTGGCGCTGAAAATCACAGTCCGCGCGGCTAATTGCTCGCTACTCATCCACACAGAACACCAGATCACAAGTAAGAGAAAAAGATATGTCGCCAGATCGGTAAACACATCGCTTAAACTAATATGCTGCCAACCGGGCCCAACCTTAGGCAAATTCTGCGGCTGCCATTTTTGGCAATTGCTGCCAGATAGGGGTTTCCCCTGAGCCGAGAAACTCCAAAAGGCTAACAGGATAGCGGTAAAGGCAAGACAGGCATCGCCAATAAAACCTTTAGCAATATGGTGGATAAATCCTAATAGATCCCCCCCTGCCGAGCCCAACCATTGAGTCGTGCCGCCCACAACCTGCAGCACAAACAAGACCCCAAGCACAGTGAAAAGTGTATGTTTAAAAAGCGGAATATCCTCAGAGGCAATAATAGGCACTGCCGGAACAAATTGCTGCGCGACCTTACAGGGATGACCCATTTGCTTTAATACCGCGACAATTTGCGCTTCAGTCAATTTACCTTGTTCAGATAGGGCATCCAATTGGTCGCAGATATTGGCTTTTAATTCACGGCCTATTTCCTGACGTTTGTTCTCGGGCAATTCTCGCTGCACCGCGGCGATATAGCGATCGACTAATTCCATATCAAATCTCCTCTGCACTCTCGTCTGAGCTTTTCATATCAGAGCCATTAGTGTCAGCGCTTTGCTCCAGTAAAAAAGCCAAGGCGCCATTAAGTTGCTGCCATTCATCGGTCAGTTGACTGAGTAACTCAGCCCCCAATGATGACAATTGGTAATAACGACGCTCACGCCCTTCGGCCTGTCGCCACTCACTATCCAACAATCCTTGATCGGCTAGGCGGCGCACTAAGGGATACAGAGTCCCTTCGTCAATATCAATACCACCTTCCTGCAACTGTTTGCGGAGCGAATAACCGTAGTGGGCTTGTTTTAATAATCCCAGTACCGCCAACACTAATACCCCACGGCGCAACTCGAGTCGCATTTTGACTAGCTGTGAACTTGTCATTGTCGAATTCCTGTCCTTAACACTGTGTCACACACACTGTGCGCCACACAGCAAATACTATGTAGCACACAGTAAAATTGCAAGTTTTCATGCACATTTTTTGATCACTTTGTTTATTATTAATGCAATCTATTGTTTGTATTGAATTTACAAAAATGCCAACCGTTTCTGCTAAGTGCTCACATTTCCCCACCGCCATACACTCAAAGCGAATGAGTCACACATAAGCAAATTCAAGATAAAAAATTGCAAAACTTCCTATGCTTGAGTAACTTAGCTGCCAACATTGAATCGCTGACTCGTCAACCTAAGTACGGTTTGCTCCTTAAAAGAGATAAATAGGCACGACTCAAGTAAGTATTGATATTCAATAACTAAAAATATTAAGCCGTTAAATTAAGGACATAGAAAATGCTCATGGATAGAGGCGTACTGGTACGCTGGAACGATGAAAAGGGATTTGGCTTTATTCAGCCTGAAAAAAACGCAGCCCAAGATGTGTTTATTCACATTTCGGTGCTGAAAAAGATGGCGAGAAAACCCATAGTGGGCGACAGCATTCTGTTTCAAACGGAAGTGCAAAATGACGGCAAAAGAAAAGCGGTTATCGCCTCGATTGAAGGCGTCGCAGTCGTTGCAGCGAGTGCAACAACACGCTCCCACTCTCATATCCAATCACGCAATGAAAACTTCAATAACAAAAACAAAGCGCATTACCATAGCCCACGAAAATCCTCTTTTAATACAATAATCCCGCTGCTAATAATCGTGGCCATAGTTATCTTTGGCTTTAAACAATACCAAGAATTCAATGAAGCTCCAGCAATCGATGAAGTACCAGTCCTCACGAATGAAGACACTCAGCCAATGCCCATGTATGAAACTAAAGCGCGAACACAAGCAACGGCAACACCAAGTTTCCAATGTGAAGCGGGTAAAACCCATTGCAGCCACATGAGTTCCTGTGCTGAGGCGACTTTCTATATCCAAAATTGCCCCAATACTCAAATGGATGGTGACGATGATGGCATTCCCTGCGAGCGTCAGTGGTGCAGTTAGCGATGCGACATATGTAAAGTCACGCGTATAACCTTAAGCCTGAGCAGGTAGCAGGTAGCAGGTAGCAGGTCACTAGTAGTGAAATGATAAATAATCTAAAACAATGGCGAGATAGCCTGACAGACATACAGCAAATCGGAGTGATTGCTGCCAGTATCGGGCTTCTCATGCTTGGCTTATTCTACCTTGGTCAATTTATCGGTAGTAGCGTGGTAACAATGGGCCGGCTTTAACCCTAGAAATACGCAAACTAGCCCATGAATTCATACCCATAACAACTTCCAAATGGCAACGCATGTACACTGATATCATCACGCAAATTGACTCACCTGAGATGCTTGAGTCCATGTTAACTGAGCATACTGCGGTGCTGTTGTTATTTGGCGCGCCAAACTGCAGTGTGTGCCAAACGCTCAAACCGAGAATTGCTGAGATGTTAGTGCAAGAATTCCCGCAGTTGCGGATGGCCTATATTGATTGCCAAGCCCAAGGTGAGATAGCGGCGAGCCGCAATGTATTTGCCTTGCCTGTGGTGGAATGTGTGTTTTATGGCAAAACCTTTGGACGGTTTTCCAAGGTGTTTTCGTTAGCGGATATTCGAGGGGCGCTAGCCCGCCCCTACGCTTTAACTGTGGCGGAATAATTCAAATTAAACACTGAGATTATTTATTTACCAAGGGTCTAAACCCAGCGTAATGCACTGACTTATCGAGCTTAACCTGTACTGCTGGCGTGCTTATAAGACGTGTTGAGCTAGGTGCAGCTTTAGCTTTACCGCTGCGACCACAGCCGTCACCTGTAGAATGACAACATCCGCCCTTAGCTGCATGTTTGAGTGAAGCGCGGCCTTGGGATGCATCCGTCAATCTAAGATTAAGATCCGCCGTTTGTGCAAGTAAAGTCGCCACTGTTTGGCTCGCACTGCCTTTACTCACGCTAATCCTCGCATCGAGCAACTTTCCTAACATGCGCTCACCGATATTCTGCACAAGTACAATGTCGGTACCTTGTTGAATAATCAGCTCTAATAAGGCTTTTTTGGCACTACAGTCACCTTCAATTGCCGGGTTATCGACCAGTTTGATTCGTTGAAACTGTTCATTATAAAAGCCAATTTGTAGGGCTTTCGTAAAGTGACTGGCGAGGCGTTCGCGGCTCATCGGCATGGCAATAATCATGATAAATCCTTGTCTGTTTGGGTTGGCAGCCTCAAGGCTTGACCTTGAGTGATAGCCGTCGCCACCTTTTTACGGGCATTGGCGAGAAGGTATCCAAAGGTTTGCCGAGAGATCCCCATCAAGGCCGCGGCTTCGATCTGGCTTAATCTTTTAACGTCACCCAGTTCGAGGGCCTCAAACTCATCGGCCTCTAATTGAATATGGGTTAATTTAACCGCAGGGATCCCATTAGGCTTAAATAGGCTACAGGGCACACAGCTCGATAATTGACGGCATTTTTTGGGTCTTGGCATAAATATTTTTATCTTTAACTTTAAGTAGTCTTATATGTCTTGAAATAGTCTTATATGTCTTGAAATCGTGTTTTAGGTCTTAGTGCACATCTTCGGTACTACGAGTAACACTCGGGCTCATCTCGCTAAGGGAGTCCATCGTTCTGGATTCTCAAGCGTGATAACTGACTTGATGAATAAGTTCAGTGGATGAACCATAAAACTGTCACGAGTTTCTGGCCTAGGCCAGAAACTATTATTCGCGCCAACGACATTCAAAACTGTAAGACGGCTCACAGTTACCTATATCAAGCATGACTAATTAACAGAACTGCTGTCTGGCGAATGGGGGATTAAGCACTAGGGCGATGCCCTCATTATCGATATGTGGTGTATCTCAGTTTTCACTTGAATACGAAAATCTTTCGCACCACAGGTATATTGCCATTGAGCGTGACTAACACACTCAATGGCTAGCGCCCAGTAAGGTTAATCTTAACCTGCATTAGGGTGCCGAGGGATAATGACAAACTCTGCAAACAAATAAGCAGCCGTTAAGCGACTGCGATAGGTGGCATTTACTGATTTAAACGGGTTAAATCCTCAGACTCACAGTAGTTCACCTGTACCGAATAGCCGTCATCTTGCTTGATAAAATCGACAAAGTTTTTAATCGCAGGTAAGGCATCTTCCCTATGGTGCGACACGTACAGCAATTGGCTCAGATGATGCTCGGCTATCATCTCCAACGCCCGCATCACTAAGGTGCGATTGATAAAATCTAAGCCCTGATACGGCTCATCTAAAATCAGCAACAGTGGCTGTTTAATCAGGGCGCGACCTATTAGCAATAATCGCTGCTGACCATAATCGAGCTTCTTAAAGCTGGTGCTCGCCAGCCCTGTCATGTGCAAAATCGCCAACCATTCCTTCGCCAAATCTAGCTGAGGTTTAGTGGGTTTATGGTACAGGCCAATAGAGTCAAAAAAGCCCGAAAGCAGCACATCTAATGCCGAGCAACTGACGCGATATTGCAAGTGTAGCGCCGACGATACTATGCCAATCCGTTGTTTAATCTGCCAAATACTCTCGCCGCTTCCGCGAGGTCGGCCAAAGAGCGTGATGTCATTGCTATAGCATTGAGGATGGTCGCCTAAAATCAACCCCAGCAAAGTGCTTTTACCGCAGCCATTTGGGCCACGAACTTGCCAATGTTGCCCTGCCTCGATGCGCCAATTCACGCCGCTGAAAATCAGCCCACTGACATATTCCACTCTGCCATTTTTAATCTCGACCAGAGGATCAAACGCCTCGGCGTTGTGTCTTTGCCGCTCCATCAAGGCCAAGAGTTCATCGCTACGTTGCGCCGATAACGCATTCAGCTGCGCCATCACAGGATGATTGTGCCATTGCTCAATCGACATCGACGGGCTGAGTTTGTGCACACTCTGCCCCGATTTGAGCATCTCACCATTAAACAGCGCCACATGACTGATGCACGGCGGCAATTCTTCTTGGCGAGAGGTAATGATCAGCAACTGGCTATGCTCGGCCACTTCACTCAGCAGCTCAGATAAACTCGCCTGATGTTCAGCATCGAGCCCAGCGTAAGGGTCATCTAAAATCAGCAATTGCGGTAACATTGCCAGTGCACGTGCCAGCATGACTCGGCGTGTTTCACCAGTCGATAATTGCCGAAAACCGCGCCGACGCAGAGGCTCAAGCCCAACCTTTTGTAATAATGCTGGGAGTTGCTTGGCATCTTGGCAGCATTCCAATACTAAGGATTCGACACTCGAACCGTAATCCAACTCGTCTTTTTCTAACTCGCGCTCCAGCAACGCTTGCTGCAGTCCAAGTGACACCCAGCCGATACGTTGCGGCAGGCCAGCAATCGTCCCTTCATCGGGCAGAATATCACCCGTTAATATTCGCCCGAGCAAGGAACCACAATAGCTGTCGGTCGCGAAAATCGCCCAGTGTTCAGCAGGATGCAGTTGCCACTCATCGACGATTAACACCTCATTATCACGCCCGTATCGTAACTGTTTAACCACAATACTTTTGTCTTGGTTCGCGACAACATCAAGCATAACCACAGTTCCTTTCCATTTTTAAGGGATGATAAAAGCCAGCGATTACCCAATCGCATTGCTCCATGATATCTAAGGCAATAATATCTAGAGCCATAATATCCAATGCAACGGCTCACGATGCACGACAGTCGCTCAGGTTTTATCGGCAGATTTTGGGGAATACGTCACCAGAGTAAAGCTTATTGGGAATAAAATCTAATGCGCTTAATGGCATAGGCAAAGCGTGGCAACATCCAACGGGTACGCATGTGTGAGGCAACCACTCTGGCAGAACTGTGATAAAATCGGCACCTGTTTAACTTTCATATCAACAAGGTAATGCAATGAATCCCATTATTGCCATCTTAAAAGAACACAACGTCAGTGACGCTAAAATCCAAGAACTGTTTCAAACATTAACCGAAAATCCATTAATGGCGATGGGCACGCTCGGTCAATTAGGCATCCCAGCCGAAAAATTACAACAACTGCTGGGACTAGTGATGCAGAAACCGGCCTTGATCAAAGAAGCCGTGCTTGAACTCGGTTTGGATTTCTCAAAAGTAGAAGCCGCAAAAGCCCAGCTACAAAAATAAGCGCAGACTGTTCAAGTTTGTAGCCATCATACGCTAGGGGAATCCGCGTAACTCAGCTCCCCTAGCGAATGTTAAAACCACTAAACCTCAAAGTAACTAAATCTCACAGCAACTAAACCTCAAAGCCATTGACGCTCAAAATGATCAATACCAAGTGAGCTAACTGTGTTGCGCCTGCCACTCCTCAATCGCCTCTTTCGCCGCTCGAAAAGCCTCAATCCCCGCAGGCATACCGCAGTAAACGGTGCAATGCAGTAAGACTTCTTGGATCTCTTCAACCGAGCAGCCATTGTTTAGCGCGCCCCGCACATGGCCCTTTAACTCAGTCGGCGCCTTTAATGCCGCCAGCGTCGCTATGGTAATCAAACTGCGCGTTTGCCTTGAGATGGCATCACGTACCCAAACCTCACCCCAGCAATTGGCCGTAACTAAATCTTGCAGCGGTTGCGTAAAATCCGTCGCACTATTGAGCGCCTTATCCACATAACTATCGCCCATCACAGCACGACGCACCTCAAGCCCCTTCTCGTATTGCTCATCGTTCATCGATGCATCCTTTTTCTTATGTGATTAAGCTATGTGATTAGACTTATTGAAACCGCCAACCAATCTGCCTTATATCCTTACCACCTATAACTGATAACCAACGTTAGATTGAGCGCACCCAAGAAACGAACTCTTCGGCGAGTCTGGGAGGGTTACAGGCCTCTGTCTGATCTGCGATCTCGTTATAGTACTCGAGCTCGTGAACTATGATGGGTACTGAACGACCAAAAACGCGACTAACGGTTAAGTTGGAATGGAGTGTAGAAGCGACAACGCATACTGCGGCAACAAATTGCTCGGTTATCTCCTGACCGAGCTCAAGGCAGCGATCAAAATCGACATCTTCCTCCGCATCACTGTACCCGAGACCTAGATCGGCCACCCAGCGAGCTAAGATATCCGCAGTCTGAGAGTCAGAATCCCCAAAGACGAGGAGTTCGTTTTGAAGCCAGAAGGCATAGTTCCATTTTGCTTCGTCAGAGCTAGAAGCATTTGGAATCGAGGCATGCCACTCATCGACTGTGTTATAGCCGACTGTCAGCGTAGGTAGACGGGGATCGTCATATTCGTTGTTGATATAGAAAGACAATGCATAGATCTGCTCCGCCTCAGAGGTTGGTATACTCGCGAGCGCTTCGGTAATAGCACTCTGAAGCGCGGTAATCATTGGGATATTCATACTGGGTTTCCTGCTCATTTAATGCCGCATTTAGCGAATGAAAATAGTGCATTGTAATTGAGAATAAGAGCTTAACCCACTATTTTTGTTCAGCTTAAATGTCTACCAATACATTAGTATTCAACCAATTTATCATTAGAATAGTCTCCAATCTATCACACATAAGACTGCCATTTTTATATAACCCTACGGCCAAGTGATAGAAGCTTGGAATACTCAAAGACACCTATATTTTTCTTGTAAATAACTCAGAAAGAAATGTGTCAGTCCTCGCTTTCGATCTTTCAAAGGTTGGCAGACTATTTTGCAGCTCGTTTGCGGCTTAACAGCCAAAGTAAATCAAGATCGTGGGGCTTCACCCCACACCCGACCAAGGAGGACTGCTCGTCCTATCCTCCTTGGATTCTCCAAGACGCCCCTAGCGAAGTTACATGCATTAGTTACTGGTCTCATACTCCAATAAAAATTGCCTAACGGCTCAGATGGGACATCCCTGTCCCCCCGAGCCTGCGCCATAATCCATGATGTCGCCACGGCATTTTTATCTGCGTATTTCGACAATTTCGCAGGGGAAGGTGTATCTCTTTTATATTTGGTGTTGCTTGCGAGTCATGCAAAGCAAACAGAATTATACCCACCATCCCTTTTTTAAAATTTAACAATGCGTGGCCCATTAAATTTTCATGGATGTGAAAGAGCGGCCATGCCGTCAACGGTCACTTACATGCCAATGCTTAATCCAACCAACTATCCAGTTATCGGTATGCCTTTCTACAAGCGTACACTCTGCAAATTTAACAATGGACGGCTCGTTAGATTCTTTTACTGCTCGTTTGCTGCTTAACAGCGGAAGCTGATTATTAAGCACTGTCATTCCAGTGACACGCTACCCCTTTTATTTCACAAGGAGTATCCATGAGGCCTCGACGACGGCATCTGCTGCATACGGAAGTGCAAATGCCGCGATCACATGGTCAATGATGTTCCAGACATCATAGTGACATTTCCCATATCCCTATGGGTCAGATATGAAAGAGCGGCTATGCCGTCAACGGTCACTTACATGCCAATGCTTAATCCAACCAACTCTCCAGTTATCTGTATGCCTTTTTTACAAGCATACACTCTGCAAATTTAACAATGGATGGCTCGTTAAATTACTTGTAGTTTGCTCAGCCCCACTTTTACCGCGGCCGAGTGCCGCATCGGCTATTGCGAATTTTGGTCAAATGTCCACACATACTCTTCCTGTTTGGGATGGACAACCTGCCAAAATGACTGATAGATGGTTTTCCCATTCAGTGGAACCCATACTTCTCTATCAGTTTGAAAATACAAGGTATAAGCAATGCGGTGTGCCTTAGCGTTACTTCCAATAAGACCGCAACCCCAATTATTCTCGTTGATATCAAAGCCAGTGTAGCGTTTGTTCCAACTCTGAATATCGGTAGTTAAGGCTGGAAGTTCTTTCTCTAAAAGGACAGATTGAGATCCATAGGCGGAGTCTATCGCTTGGTCAAATACCTGTGTCAGTTCTTCCGACTGTAACTCAGAAAAACTACCCGCTGCCTGACAGCTCATCGCGCTGCCAAATAAACAGCAAATAAGGCATATCACAAAAACTCTTTTCATATGAACTACCTGCTTCGCTAAATTTCTGATAAAGAATGTACCAAAGTTATCAGGTTAAATGTTAATTACCAGATAAACTGCCTAATTACTCAATAATGAGACTCCACGACTCTCGTAACTGGTTACCTAAATTCATTCATCATAAAAGATATGCCTGCCCGCTATCTTTCATTGCTTGTTATTACAATAGGATCCTTTTACCATCTCTAACAGTACTTGAGCAAAAAGATATGCCTGTCTAATCTTTTCTCAGAATCATACGTGTTCATATTATTGTACAGAGAACTATATTCACGTGTTCCACGTTTGCTCAATTAGGCACTAATTTATGGAAAATAATTCGGTATCAATTTTTTACAGCTACTCTCATAAAGATGAGAAACTTAGAGATGATTTAGAAACTCACTTATCTCTTTTACTCAGAAAAGGCCTTATATCTAGTTGGCATGACCGATGTATTTCTGCTGGCCAAGAATGGGCAACAGAAATTGACAACAATATTAGAAGTGCAGACATAATTTTATTACTTGTCAGCTCAGATTTCATAGCATCGGAATATTGTTACGGAAAAGAGCTAGCAATAGCCATTGATAATCATGAAGCAAACAAATCTATAGTAATTCCTGTGATATTAAGACCTACGGATTGGGAAGGTGCACCTTTTGCAAAACTTCAAGCACTACCAGCAGATGCGAAAGCGGTTACTAGCTGGAGTAATTATGACGAAGCTTGGTTAAATGTTGTTAAAGGCTTAAAAAAATCTATTAATCAAAGGATAGAATTAAAAAATAGAATGAAAAAAAGTACCGGCTTACGTAGTATGAATGACCTACTAGAGCGCTTTGTTGATAAATTAGAACATCAAAACAACAGCAAAAGTGAGTGCTTAATTTCAGGTCTAGAAACAGGAATAACTGACTTAGACATGCTAATAGATGGCCTGCACTCTTCTCAGCTAATAACCATTGCCTCTCGGCCAAACATGGGGAAAGGTGATTTAGCCTTAAATATCGCTACTCATGCCGCATTGAGTAACAAGCTACCAGTTGCATATTTTACGATGACAATGACGGCTGAACAATTAACACAGCGACTAGTTTCTTCAGTATCTTCTATTGATAGTTATTCTTTATCTCGTGCTACTTTAGACGATGACCAATGGGCGAGAACGTCTGCTTCTATTGGCCTTTTACTTGAATCACCACTGTATATTGATGAAAGTATATTCTCTACAGTCGAAGAACTACGTAAAAAATGCATAGAATTATACTCAGTCCAAAAGCTAAAACTAGTTGTAATTGATTCAATACAACATCTTAACCCATCAAATAGCATTCAGGGGAATGTTACTATTAGTATTCCTAAGCAGTTGAAAAATTTAGCAAGAGAATTAAATATCCCAATAATCATCACTTCTTCAGTTCCAATTGAAATAGAAAAAAGAGTATGTAAACGACCTATTTTAAGTGACCTATCAGAGTGTCATGAACTTGAAGATTTTTCAGATACTGTCTTGTTTATTTATAGAGGTGAAGTTTATAACGAAGATAGCGATAAATTGGGCCAAGCAGAACTCATAATAGCTAAAGAAATGTCCAATAAACTCGGAACTGTGACCGTCAACTATAATAGCAATAACTACAACTTTCGAACTTATGAAAAGAACAAAAGATAATATCTAACATAAGTCGAATACGATCTAAAACAGCCGAAGCTAACAAAAATTTCTTGTTGTTAAGAGTGTGCAAAGAGTCACGTCTCTACCACAAGACAGCTGCTTTAAACACATTAAAAAAGGACAGGCATAACTCTTCGTGCAATGGTTGCACCAAATACAGCATTGTTGCACCAGTGACCTTCTAAAACATGGATGTTTTAGTAGAGCCTACAGGGAAGTATCCACGGCGTGTCACTGGTGTAACAGTGCAAGAGCCTGCGGCAGGCAATTAGGGAATACAGAACTTAGCAGCGCTGCTGCACGTTATTAGCAACACAAATATAAAAAGAAATTATTAAGCCCTATGGCGCGGCAGCGCCAAAAAACAAAACCCCGACTCAGTTACCCGAGTCGGGGTTTTCATTTTTCTCTTACAACAATTTAGGTTTAAGCGATTAAGCTAAAGACCGTAGACGTTTTTGCGCAGGATAAAACGTTCAGTACAAGGCGCTGTGAGCGTAGCATACGTTGTGTGTATGTGAGCGAGCAGCAACGCCGTAATCAACGTTTTAGACCAGCAAAAATTACATCATGCCGCCCATTCCGCCCATGCCACCCATTCCGCCCATATCTTGGCTAGCATTTTGTGGAATTTCAGCAACCATAGCTTCTGTAGTGATCATCAGACCTGCGATTGACGCAGCGAATTGCAATGCACAACGGGTCACTTTAGTTGGGTCAAGGATACCCATTTCTAACATGTCACCGTAAGTGTCATTACCGGCGTTATAACCGAAGTTACCGCTGCCGTTCTTCACTGTGTTAGCAACAACTGACGCTTCTTCACCCGCGTTAGTGGCGATTTGACGTAGTGGCGCTTCCATTGCACGCAGTGCGATAACCACACCGTGTTTTTGGTCTTCGTTTAATACTTCTACTTCAGCGATCTTAGAAGCTACGCGAACCAGAGCAACGCCGCCGCCAGGAACCACGCCTTCTTCTACCGCAGCGCGAGTTGCATGCAGAGCATCTTCAACACGGGCTTTTTTCTCTTTCATTTCAACTTCAGTCGCTGCGCCAACTTTAATCACTGCTACGCCGCCAGCTAGTTTAGCCATACGTTCTTGCAGTTTTTCTTTGTCGTAGTCTGACGTTGATTCTTCAACTTGTTGTTTGATTTGGCTTACACGAGCAGCAATTTGTGTTTGCTCGCCGTTACCATCGATGATGGTGGTGTTGTCTTTAGTGATCACAACACGCTTAGCTGTACCTAAATCTTCCAGGGTTGCTTTTTCAAGCTCTAGGCCGATTTCTTCAGCAATAACAGTACCGCCAGTCAGGATTGCTACGTCTTGCAGCATTGCCTTACGACGATCGCCAAAGCCAGGTGCTTTAACCGCAGCCACTTTCACGATACCGCGCATGTTGTTCACAACTAAAGTTGCTAATGCTTCGCCTTCAACGTCTTCAGCAACGATAAGCAATGGCTTACCAGTTTTTGCCAGACCTTCAAGGATTGGTAACAGTTCACGAATGTTAGAGATTTTCTTGTCTACTAACAGTACGAATGGGTGATCTAATTCAACGCTGCCCGTTTCTGGCTTGTTGATGAAGTATGGAGATAGGTAGCCACGGTCAAACTGCATACCTTCTACTACGTCCAATTCGTTTTCTAACGCTTGGCCTTCTTCAACTGTGATCACGCCTTCTTTACCGACTTTTTCCATCGCAGTTGCGATGATTTCGCCGATAGATTCGTCAGAGTTTGCAGAGATAGTCGCAACTTGTGCAATCGCTTTTGAATCTGCACAAGGTTGTGATAAGGCTTTTAATTCAGCAACTGCAGCGATAACGGCTTTGTCGATACCGCGCTTCAGATCCATTGGGTTCATACCGGCTGCAACGGCTTTTAAGCCTTCAACGACAATGGCTTGAGCCAGTACAGTTGCAGTAGTAGTACCATCACCGGCGGCGTCGTTGGCTTTAGAAGCAACTTCTTTCACCATTTGCGCGCCCATGTTTTCGAATTTGTCTTCTAACTCGATTTCTTTGGCAACAGAAACACCGTCTTTAGTGATCAGTGGTGAGCCGAAGCTCTTGTCTAATACCACGTTACGGCCTTTAGGGCCTAAGGTCACTTTTACTGCGTTTGCGAGAATGTTTACGCCAGCCAGCATTCTTACGCGAGCGTCATTACCAAATACAACTTCTTTAGCTGCCATCTTGATTATCCTTTAAATTTTTAATGATTAATTGGAATGTCGAATTGATGCTGAGGATTAACCCACTACTGCCATCAGGTCAGCTTCCGACAGGATCAAGACTTCTTGACCGTCGATTTTTTCTTTCTTAACGCCGTAACCTTCGTTGAAGATCACCACGTCACCCACTTTGACATCCAGTGGCTTAACTGTGCCATTTTCTAAAATACGGCCATTGCCCACAGCAAGGATTTCACCGCGAGTTGATTTTTCAGCGGCGCTACCGGTCAGTACTATGCCACCCGCTGATGTAGATTCAACTTCTAGACGCTTAACGATTACGCGGTCATGTAATGGACGAATATTCATCTATGAACTCTCCTAATGATTTGATGCCCTACAATCGAGCCTATTTGTGATTAAAAAAACAGACACCTTAGTCTGCTCTTTTGCTGTCTGAGATATGGGGCTGACAGTGTCGAGATCCAAGGGCATTTACAAAAAAAACTTCAATTTTTTGATGTCGGTTTTTTCAAGTCCGCACAATCCTGCTAGAATCTCGCCTCCGCTCGCTAACAAGGCACTATTTTTCCATGAAAGACAGACACGGGCTGCTCACCGCGCCAATTGGTCGTGTACTGCTCAACATGAGCCTCCCCAACTTAATTGGCATTATGACCATTCTAGGTTTCAGCCTCGCTGACACTTTTTTTATCAGCCAATTGGGCACTGAAGCCTTAGCCGCCATCAGTTTTACCTTTCCGGTGACCTTAGTGATCTCGAGCATCGCCATTGGTATTGGCGCTGGAGTCTCGACCAATTTAGGTCGACTTATCGGTTCGGGTAATGCCCACAAGGCCAAAGTGTTCTTGCATGATGCCTTATTGCTCACCTTTGTCTTGATCGCCAGTTTAGCCGCACTGGGTAGTATTTTTATTACGCCACTGTTTCGCTTACTCGGGGCAAACGATGACAGCTTGCCGCTGATCCACGACTATATGATTTACTGGTATGTCAGCGCACCGCTGCTGGTATTGTTGATGGTAGGCAATCAAGGCTTACGTTCCACTGGCGACACCCGCTCGCCGGCGATGATCATGGCGCTGGCGGCAATTATCAATCTTATCCTCGATCCGTTATTGATTTTTGGTATTGGGCCATTTCCACGTTTAGAAATCCAAGGCGCCGCAATTGCAACCCTGTTCGCTTGGTTGATTGCCTTATCTTTGTCGGGATATTTGTTGATTGTCAGGCGTAAAATGCTCGAATGGGCCGCCTTTGACATAGACAGAATGCGCGCGAACTGGAGCAAATTAGCCCATATCGCACAACCCGCCGCCTTGATGAATTTAATCAATCCACTAGCCAATGCCATTATTATGGCCATGTTGGCGCATATCGATCACAGCGCCGTGGCAGCCTTTGGTGCCGGTACTCGATTAGAGTCAGTACTATTAATCGTAGTGATGGCGCTATCGTCGAGTTTAATGCCCTTTATTGCGCAAAACTTAGGGGCAGGACAGCCACAAAGGGCGAAAGAAGCCCTGCTGTTATCGATCAAATTTATCTTTATTTTCCAAACCTTACTCTATATCCCCCTGATCTTTTTAGCCGAGCCTATCGCGCATTTATTCAGTACCGATCCGCAGGTTATCGAATGGCTAAGTTTTTATATCTTAGTGCTGCCCTGCGCCTACGGACCTTTGGGTATAGTGATTATTGTCGCGACCTCGCTCAATGCCTACCACAGGCCTATGAGTTCATTAGTCATCAATCTGTGCCGCTTAGTGCTGCTCATGCTGCCGCTAGCGGCCTTGGGATCGTATATAGGCGACGTTAAAGGCCTGCTGCTCGCGCTACCTGTGACCAATATTTTGATGGGAATTGCCTGTTACTGGCTGGCGCAGCGGATCTGTGAGCCCACAAAGATCACGACCGCAAACGCCATTAGCGAGGGGTAAACTAGCTTGATTTTTTAACGGGAAAGCGCAACACGTCGTCTGAAAACGCTCCCGTAGAGGCTTTGCAGGATCGACGTGGGCCTTGCTCACTCATATTAGTCGGCACGCCGTTTGGCACTAACTCTTGCATGATATAGTCGATAAAGCGCCGACTGGCTAAACTTACGTAACGTCTTGATGGATAAGCTAAGAAGCACTCGCCTTGGTGGGGTTGGATTTCAGGTAATAAGGTCACTAACTCACCAGTTTCCACATATTCGGCAACGACTTCAGAAGGTGCATACACGATACCGCGTCCTTGCAATCCAAACTCTACCGCCACTTCAATACTGTTCGAGCAGAAATTGCCTCTAACTCTCACCTCTTGTTCTGAACCGATAAATAACTCATTAAAGATTTTGCCGTTGGATAAACGGAACATAGACACATTATGCGCTTCAATCTCTTTCGGTGTTTTAGGTGTACCGTGTGCCGCTAAATATTGCGGACTGGCGTAAAAACGTAAGTCAGTGGTAAAAATTGGCCGCACCACTAAATCTAAGGTATCCAACGCAGGCTCAACCACAAAAGCCACATCGAGATTATGTTTCACCATATCAACGGATTCTGAACTGCTGATGACTTCTAAGGTGAGTTTAGGGTGCATATCCATAAAGCGGAAAATGGCTTGCATCAAGATTTTCATGCTGTGGATAGGGAACATTTGAATGCGCAAATGCCCGCTGATCTCAGCATCGTCATTGGTCATTTCGAAGAGGGTTTCGTCGAGCTGAGCCAAAATATTCTGCGAACGCTGGTAAAAATGGCTGCCCGCAGAAGTGAGCGTCATAGAGCGGCTCTGACGGTGGAACAATTTAATGTTCAGCTCATCTTCCAAGGCTTGCAAACGTCGACTCACAGTCGATTTAGGTAAGTTAAGTAAATCCGCCGCTTCAATCAAACTACCGGTTTCAGCAATTCGGTGGAATAACGCTAAGTCCTCTGTCTTCATTTTGACCTTAAGTTCAATCTCATTATGTGGGACTGATAATCCCAAAGTATCCCGTTTATTGCAACTAATTTAGCTGGTATCTTCGCGCCCAGAAATGCTGACAATTTGTTAACTAGGAAATCTCCACCATGAAATCATATCGACTCTTGCCGCTGACAATGCTGCTTCCAGCCCTGATCAGTGGTTGTTCGCCTGCGGAAAGTTCAGTGCAAGTGGCAACAATTCGTCCGGTTAAACTGTTTGAAGTACTCAATGTAGAAGACGGAGATTTCAGAACATTTCCAGCCCGCGTTGCCGCCAATAGTCGCGCAGAATTATCGTTCCGCATTTCAGGACAATTAACAGAATTGGCATTAGTTGAAGGGCAAAGAGTCACTCAAGGTAGCTTGCTCGCAAAACTTGATGACAGGGACGCCCACAATAATTTAATGACCCGCGAGGCGGAGCATGAACTGTTAGCCGCTGACTTTAAACGTAAAGTTGAGCTACTCAATCGCAAGCTGATTTCACAATCTGAGTTTGATAGCACTCAAGCGCAGCTCAAATCGGCCACCGCCGCCTTAGCCGCTGCACGCGATCAACTGAGTTACACCCGTTTAACGGCACCTTTTAGCGGTACAGTCGCCAAACGTTTAGTGGATAACCACCAAATAGTGCAAGCAAACCAAGGGGTATTAACATTACAAAACAATAACTTGCTTGATATTAGCATTCAAGTTCCCGAGTCGATGGCGGCAGGTTTGAAGCAATATACCGATCAAGCTCACTTTACAGCTAAGGTGCGTTTTAGTGCCTTCCCCGAGCAAAGTTTCGATGCCAAATTTAAAGAATACTCGACTCAAGTCACGCCGGGTACCCAAGCCTATGAAGTGGTGTTTTCGTTACCTCAACCTCAAGATATTCAGTTACTTCCAGGAATGAGTGCCGAGTTGACCTTAGCCTTAGTCAAAGATCCTAGTGCCCTTGCGTCAACGGTAGTGCCAGTGACCGCTATCGATAAGCGCGACCAAGATGGCCAAGTGCAAGTGTGGATTTATCAAGCGCAATCGGGTGAAGTAAAACCGACGATGGTGACGCTAGGACGCGTGAGTAATCAAGGTGTTGAGATTTTAACGGGCGTCAACAAGGGCGATCTCATCGTCAGCGCTGGAGTGTCTCAATTATCCGATGGCATGAAAGTCAAACCACTACGCTGGCAGCGTGGGGTGTAATTGATGAACATTGCAGAATATTCGATACGCCACAAAGTCATCAGTTGGATGTTTGTGTTGCTACTACTCGTGGGTGGTGGCGTCAGTTTTACCGGTTTGGGGCAACTAGAATTCCCCGAATTTACCATTAAAGAAGCTTTAGTGATCACGGCTTATCCCGGTGCATCACCTGAGCAAGTTGAAGAAGAAGTGACATTACCGCTCGAAGATGCCCTGCAGCAACTCGACGCCATTAAGCATGTGACTTCAATTAATAGTGCGGGTTTATCACAAATCCAAATCGAGATTAAAGAAAGTTACGATAAAACCAGCCTGCCGCAAGTGTGGGATGAAGTGCGTCGTAAAGTTAATGATGCTGCGGGAAACTTGCCGCCGGGCACAGCAACGCCACAGGTGATGGACGACTTTGGCGATGTGTATGGCATTTTATTTAACCTTTCGGGACCTGATTACAGTAACCGCGAGTTGAGCAATTACGCCGACTATCTGCGCCGCGAGCTAGTGCTAGTACCTGGAGTGAAAAAGGTTTCTGTTGCTGGCAACGTCACCGAGCAAGTCGTGATTGAAATCTCCCAGCAAAAGCTATCGGCACTGGGGTTAGATCAGAGCTATATCTATGGCTTAGTGAACAATCAAAACGTCGTCTCTAACGCGGGCAGCTTAGTGATTGGCGATAACCGTATCCGCATTCATCCCACGGGCGAATTTAGCAATGTGCAGGATCTCGCGCGTTTGATCGTCAGCCCTCCAGGTAGCTCTGAGCTGATTTACCTTGGCGACATTGCCAATATTGAAAGGGATTATGACGAAACCCCTAACGTGCTTTATCACAATAAAGGTGAAGCTGCGTTATCGCTGGGGATTTCTTTCTCTAGCGGTGTGAATGTAGTCGAAATCGGGCAAAAGGTCAGTGACCGTTTAGCCGAGCTTGAATCACAACGCCCAATCGGCATGAATTTAGCGACGGTTTATAATCAGAGTCAGGCGGTAGATGAGACAGTTAACGGCTTCTTAATCAACCTAATGGAATCTATTGCCATAGTGATCGCCGTGCTTCTGCTGTTTATGGGATTGCGCTCAGGTCTATTGATGGGCCTGATCTTACTGCTGACGATTCTAGGTACTTTTATCGTGATGAAAGTGCTCGGGATTGAGCTACAGCTCATCTCCCTCGGCGCACTCATTATTGCCCTTGGTATGTTGGTCGATAACGCCATTGTCGTTACTGAAGGCATTTTAATTGGTATCCGTCGCGGTAAGACCCGTTTAGAAGCGGCCAAACAGATAGTGTCCCAAACCCAGTGGCCGTTATTGGGCGCGACTGTGATTGCCATTATTGCCTTTGCCCCCATTGGCTTATCGCAAAATGCCGCCGGTGAGTTCTGCCGTTCTTTATTCCAAGTGTTGATGATTTCACTGTTTATCAGCTGGATCACGGCCATCACACTCACGCCGTTTTTCTGTCATCTGTTATTTAAAGATGCGCCGAGCGATGAAGAAGCCCAAGACCCCTACAAGGGCTGGTTCTTCAGCTTATATCGCACAAGCTTAATTGTGGCACTGCGCTTTAGGCTGGTGAGCGTACTGCTGGTTATCGCTATGCTTTTCAGCGCTGTAGTGGGCTTTGGTCATATCAAGAATGTGTTCTTTCCTGCTTCTAACACGCCGATTTTCTTTGTGGATATCTGGATGCCAGAGGGGACTGACATCAAGGCGACCGAGCGTTTTACCGCTGATATCGAGAAGTTAATGCTTGCGCTGGACGAGCAAAAAGACGTTGGGCTAAAACACTTAACAACCGTTATTGGCCAAGGTTCGCAGCGCTTCGTACTACCCTATCAGCCAGAAAAAGGCTATCCCGCCTTTGCCCAGTTGATTGTAGAAATGCAGGATTTAGACGCAGTTAAAGCCTATATGCCAGAATTAGAAACCTTGTTAAATCAACGTTTCCCACAGGCACAATATCGTTTAAAAAACATGGAAAACGGCCCTTCGCCCGCCGCCAAAATTGAGGCACGCTTTTACGGTGATAACCCCGAAGTGCTGCGCGCTTTAGGTGCCCAAGCCGAGGCCATTTTCCACGCCGAACCAAGCATGGATGGCATACGTCACAACTGGCGTAATCAAGTGCCGTTGATCCGTCCGCAACTGGAAAATGCCCAAGCGCGCGAAACAGGGATCAGTAAGCAAGATCTCGACAATGCCCTATTGGTTAACTTTAGCGGTAAGCAAATTGGTTTATACCGAGAAACCAGCCACTTGCTGCCCATCGTCGCCAGAGCGCCCGCCGAAGAACGTTTACAAGCAGACAGCCTATGGAAGCTGCAAATTTGGAGCAGCGAACACAATACCTTTGTGCCCGCCACCCAAGTAGTCAGTAGCTTCAACACTGAGTGGGAAAATTCGCTGGTGATGCGCCGCGATCGCATGCGCATGCTCGCTGTGATGGCCGATCCTAAGCTTGGTAGCAATGAAACCGCCGATTCTGTACTGCGCAAAATCAAAGACCAGGTAGAAGCGATCAGCTTGCCCGCGGGTTACCGCTTGGAATGGGGCGGTGAATTTGAAACCGCAGGCGAAGCACAAGCGTCGGTATTTAGCTCGATTCCCTTAGGTTATCTAGCGATGTTTTTGATTACAGTATTCTTGTTCAACTCAGTGCGTCAGCCCTTAGTGATCTGGTTTACTGTGCCACTGGCCTTGATTGGGGTTTCAGCGGGACTCTTGTTGTTCGATGCGCCCTTCAGCTTTATGGCACTACTCGGATTACTGAGTTTGTCGGGCATGGTGATTAAAAACGGTATTGTCTTGGTCGATCAGATCAACCTCGAGCTCAGTGAAGGTAAACCAGCCTATTTTGCCTTAATCGACTCCTGTGTCAGCCGTGTTCGTCCAGTGATGATGGCCGCGATAACCACTATGCTCGGGATGATACCGCTGATCCCCGACGCGTTTTTCGGTTCTATGGCGATTACGATTATTTTCGGTCTAGGCTTCGCTTCTCTGCTGACGCTCATCGTACTGCCAGTGATGTACAGCCTAGTATTCAATATCAAAGCGACGGCAACAGGAGGTCAATCACCCAGCTAACCTGCTCCGCATTTTATCCAAAAACGCTTCCCGGCGCGGCCAGTCAGTCCCTATGCAAGTGGGCTGGCTGGCCATTTCATTTTTGATCTATTGCGGTTTGAGGGACAATTTAAACAAGCACATCCATTAGATAAACAAGTTTGGCAAACTGAGATTGGTCTTTAATTACGATAACTAATATGACTGATAAATAAATATATTAATTAAAAAATATGAACTATCAGTTCCATATTTTCACCGCTAATACGGGACAATTACCAGTTACACACATTTACACAAGTAAATGGCAGCGGTATATTTAGTGCTGATTATTAATTTACAATGTTATCTGTAATACCACTACCTATAACTAACAGCATAAATAATGTTATTACTTTGTTGAAATACTAATTTATGTTTGAGAAACATCATGAAATTACGCTTTGATAGCGTCCAGACAATGAGTAAACAGACAATATTACTGGCAGTTATTAGCACTTTACTAATACTCAATTCAATCCCGTTTATCTGTAGGTCATTCTGGCTCGCACTTGTACTATTATGGTATGTTTTTTGTGGTTTTTAATTCTAAAATTAATTAGAAATCTGTCTAATCAAAAACTTTATTGCTTCAAACAGACAAAATTTAAGTCATTTATACATAATATCAGCCTCACTACAAAACATTGCTTTTAATAGAGATTAGCTAAAAAAGAGTTTTCGATGAAATATGCAAAGAAAATTTTATTTGTGACTATTAGAGCACCTCTAATTTATACGGTAATATTTTTACCGAGTACTTTCGCAGAAAATATCAATTATAGTCATTATGGGCCACTTCGTGTGCATGCCCAATCACCTACACATGCGGGTAGCTTAACGCCTCTACTTCGTTCAGGATTTGCACTGCCTGAAGGGAAAAAAGAGATATACGGATCTGCAACAGTAGCAAGTGTATGGGCTGAAACTGACGATTACTATGCTGACTATTATCATAATTCTCTTAATGGCGGAATAAAGTGGCAACTCACTGAAAAATTGATGTTTGATACTAATTATAAGTGGAGTTTTAGTGGGGATAACCATCTTGACTCAGTCACTATCTGGTTTCATGATGCATTTGGTGTGGGTCAAAATGGCCGCGACAATACAATCAAAGACAAAAACCAAATATTTTCAAAGAATGGTATCAATCAACCTGATCTTTCTGGCGATACGCTAACGAATGCCCTAAATTTCTATTTAGAATATCAATTACTTAGTGAGGATAATTATGGTCTATCAATAGGTGGCAGCTTATATTACAACCATGTTAACTCTGGCCCATTTGTAGATAACCGTTTTGAACAAGCATTACAGCTGAATTATAGCTATACATCTGGAATGCATCATTTTTACTCCACTACAGGTATAAGCTTTAGACAAAATGATGAAAGTCTATCTGGAATAGACTATAAAGATCATGCAGTAATGTTATCTTTAGGTTATGAGTATTTAATGGGACGCCATGGTTGGCTTATTGAATTACATCACTATGAAGGTTTACTCAAAACAGATAATGACTTTTCAAAACCTTCTCACGAAGTATTTCTAGGCTATAGGTATTATCTGAATAACAGTGCAATTGAATTTACTATCGTCGAAAACCTACTCAACATGGACAACAGCACTGATATTGCTTTTTCTCTTGGGTACAGAGTCATGATTTAATAATACCTAACTTTATCGCGTGGATGCGATCAAAAAGCTTTTCTCTAATATCATGTTCACTCTTATGCTGAGTGAGCGGGTTATTAGGATTGGAGTTTTTTAAGAGTGAAATGGCTATTACGGGGGAGGTGAACCAGCGGCATAGGTCAGATTGATTCAGTGGGCCACTGGTATCTAAGGCATATTAGGGAGAAAACTCAAGCGAATAAACGCGATAATCAACTGAGTTAATCCAATAACAAACTAACGCAACAAGCGACTAAGACAATACGAGACTAATACTAATACTAAGGCTTAGGATCTTTATCCTGTTCTTTGTCCTGCGCTTTATCAGAGAGTTGATGGCTAGCGGGCTTGATATCACTTGGATCGACTTTATGTTCGAAGTCCCCCTCAAACACATTACCGTCCTTTTTCACACTATCATCAAATGGCGCTTGGCCAAATGGGTCCTGTGGCTTAGGCCCAAAGGGGCCTTGGCCCGCTTGAAAGCCACCGTGCATTGTGCCCTGTAAACCGGCAACAACCCGTAACTGCATGCGTTTGAACAGCAAGGCAGCAATGGGGCGACGGGTTAATGGCGTCAAGAATAATAGGCCAATGGCATCGGTCACAAAACCGGGGATCACGAGCAAGATGCCCGCCATAGCTAACATCATGCCCTCGACAATTTCTTGCCCCGGTGCTTCACCACGAGCCAGTTTTTGTTGTACTTGCATTAAGGTGTTTAAGCCTTGGCTGCGAACCAAAGAGACCCCGAGCACGGCAGTAAACAACACTAAACCTATGGTAGTCCAAGTGCCAAGCACTTCACCCACACGGATCAGCACCGACAGCTCTATTACTGGGATCAGCACAAAGAGTAAAAAAATAATGAAAAACATACCGACCTCAGGTTTATCTGACTATCTCTGTAAACTAAATGGGGGTTATCCGGTCTTAATTCAAGTCAGGATAACCATTAGGACGAAGTAAGGGAGCAAAACACTGATATTTAGCTCACCCTTTTGTTAACCCACTAATGTATGAGACCATTAAAACACGTAAAGTAGCCTAACGGAGTTGGCTTAAGCGAACTTTAAGATTCTTAAGAGACGATACCTAACACCATGCAGCATCAGTATTTAGTGGTTAGCACAACCTGCCCCGATGAAGTACAAGCCAATACTTTGGCTCGAGCTTTAATTGAGTCGCGTATTGCCGCTTGTGTTCAGATTTCCGCCCCGATACGTTCAATTTATGCTTGGGAAGGAAAAATCTGTGAAGAGCAAGAATTTAGCTTACAGATTAAATGTTTACAAAGTCGATATACAGAGTTAGAACAACTTGTGCTTAGGCTTCACCCTTATCAAGTACCCGAAATTATTGCCGTGCCTGTGACCCACGGGCTACCAGCCTACTTAGATTGGATAAAAGACAACACTCAGCCATGAAAAAACTACTCAGCCTTATTTTCACTTCCTTATTGCTTCTTGCGCCCTTAGCTCATAGTGAAGGGGTTTTCGGTAACAAATTCGACTTCATGAAGGGTGAGCCTGAATTGATGCCTGTCGATCAAGCATTTGTCTTCGATTCCAAGCAGGAAGGTAATCAGGTCAAACTCAATTGGGTGATTGCCGACGGTTACTATATGTACCGCGACAAGCTTAAATTTAGCGTCAATGGTGCCGAGTTAGGCACGGTCGCTCTACCAAAGGGAAAGCCCCATGAAGATGAGTATTTTGGTAAGCAAGAAGTCTATTATACCTATGTCGATATTCCCGTTGGTTTAAAACAGGCCGATGAAAATGCCACACTCACAGTGACCTTTATGGGTTGTGCCGAAGGTAAATTGTGTTATCCACCGACCAAGCATGAAGTCGTTTTAAAGGCGATTGCAGCCAACGATGGCTTAATTGCAGGCGCCGAATCAACCACGACGACTGAGCAAACCAGCACTGAGCCAAGCACTGCCGATAAAGCCAATACGCAACCCATTACTCAGCAAGATACCCTGAGCCAAATGCTGTCGAACGACAGTTTAATTTGGACTTTAGTGATTTTCTTTGGTCTAGGTGTCGGTCTGGCATTAACGCCCTGCGTATTCCCTATGTATCCGATTTTGTCGGGTATTATTGTCGGCCAAGGGCAAAAGCTCTCAACCGCAAAAGCCTTTACCCTGTCCATGGCTTACGTCCAAGGCATGGCAATCACTTACTCTATCTTAGGGTTAGTGGTTGCATCGGCGGGACTAAAATACCAAGCGGCATTACAACATCCTGCCGTATTAGTCGTACTCGCGATTTTGTTCTTTGTGCTCAGCTTATCTATGTTTGGCCTATACGATTTGAAACTGCCATCGAGCTGGCAGGAGAAGATGAACTCAGTCTCGAATAATCAAAAAGGCGGCAACTTAGTTGGCGTGTTTTTGATGGGCGTGATTTCTGGCCTTGTCGCATCACCTTGTACTACCGCGCCGCTGTCGGGTGCACTCGTTTATGTGGCCCAAACCGGCGACCTACTCCAAGGCTTCTTAGCCCTGTATGTGCTGAGTATGGGTATGGGATTACCACTACTGATTATCGGCACCTCAGGCGGTAAATTATTACCGAGAGCCGGCGCTTGGATGGACATCATCAAGACTATCTTCGGCTTCCTGCTGATCGCTGTATCTATCGTGATGCTTGGCCGCATTTGGACAGGCGTAGTATCCGATGTGCTTTGGTCACTGTGGGGCGTAAGCTTCACTGGCTACTTGATGCATCAGAACAAACTCAGTGAATTTAACTGGAAACAAACTGTACGTTCAGTGCTATTAACGCTGGCGCTACTGGCGAGCTTCTCCTACGGATTCCAAGCTGTGATGGGACACTTTGGTTTTAATAACAATTCCGTAGGCACTGCGGCGACGACCGAAGAAGTCCATGGCTTTAAACGCATTAAATCGATTGAAGATCTTGAGCAAGAAATTGCAGCCGCTACCGCCCAAGGTAAGCCTGTGATGCTCGATCTGTACGCCGATTGGTGTGTTGCCTGTAAAGAGTTCGAAGCCATCACCTTTAAAGATGCCGACGTGTTAGCCCGCATGAATAAAATCGTACTGCTACAAGCGGATGTGACTAAGAGTGACAAGGTCGATGTGGCCTTACTCGAAAAATACAATGTGCTCGGTTTGCCTACGCTGTTGATGTTTAACGAACAAGGTGAGCAAAGGGAAGATTTACGCGTGACTGGTTTTATGGGCCCCAAAGATTTTGCAACCCATTTAGATCATCTCGTGAAATAGTGACGATTTAGGCTTAGACCACCAGAGTGATTTAGTTCGCGCGTGTTTTAACAGCCAAGTGTATTTACCGCAACACCAATAAAAAGCGGACTTTTTTCATTAAAAGTCCGCTTTTTTATCCAAGTGTCATAGATTTCTTATACAATCACTTACAATTTTAGACTTTTTAGATTGGAGCATCATGGAACCAGGCATCCTCATTATTACACTCATCTGCGGCATGCTCGTCAGCCGTATAGGACTCCCTCCGCTCATCGGCTACTTAGTGGCAGGCTTTGTACTGTTCATCTTAGGAATAGATAAAGAAAGCCTGCCATTACTACAAGAACTCGCCAGCCTAGGCGTCACTTTACTGTTGTTTGCCATAGGGTTAAAACTCGATATTCGTAGCCTGTTCAAGGCCGAAGTGTGGGCGGGTTCGAGTGTGCACTTAGTGCTCTCGATCGTGATTTTTGTGCCGATTCTAAAACTCTTCGGCTTACTGGGCTTAAGCCAACTCACGAGTCTGAACCTAGAACAACTGACGTTAATTGCCTTCGCGTTAAGCTTCTCCAGCACCGTATTTGCGGTCAAAGTGTTAGAAGATAAAGGAGACGTGCAATCCCTCTACGGCCGGGTCGCTATTGGTATCTTGATTATGCAGGATATCTTCGCCGTACTGTTTTTAACCATTTCTAAAGGCGATGTACCTTCGGTATGGGCCTTTGCATTACTCTTACTGCCACTGGCTAAACCACTCATCTATAAAGCGTTCGACCGTGTCGGCCACGGTGAACTCTTAGTGCTCTTCGGCCTAGTCATGGCACTCGTGGTTGGCGCTTGGTTATTTGAATCTGTTGGCTTAAAACCCGATCTCGGCGCACTGATTATCGGTATCTTGTTGGCGGGCCACAAAAAATCCTCCGAGCTGGCAAAATCCCTGTTCTATTTTAAAGAACTCTTCCTCGTTGCCTTCTTCTTAACCATAGGGCTCAATGGCTTACCTACGGTATCGGATATCGTACTCGCGGCGCTATTGGTGTTGTTAGTGCCACTCAAAATTCTGCTGTTTGTTTACATTCTTACCCGCTTTAAGCTGCGTTCACGTACCTCTATGTTGGGCTCATTTAACCTAGGTAACTTCAGTGAATTCGGTTTGATCGTCGCCGCAGTAGCCACCTATAAAGGTTGGTTACCTCCCGAGTGGCTAGTGATCATCGCCGTGGCATTAAGTTTTAGTTTTTTACTCGCCGCGCCACTTAACGCCACCGTCGGTAATATCTACCAGCGATTCCAGCAGCGTTTAATCAAGCTCGAAAAACGCCCGTTACACCCAGAAGACAGACCCATCGCCATTGGTAATCCACGCTTTTTAATCTTAGGCATGGGCCGTATTGGTAGCGGTGCCTATGATGAACTCAGAGAACAGTTTGATGGGGAAATTCTCGGTATTGAACACAAGCAAGACTTAGTCGACTTACATAAAGCAAAGGGTCGCAATGTAGTGCAAGGTGACGCCTCAGATACCGACTTTTGGGAGAAACTCGACAGAGCACCTAATCTTGAACTGGTACTGCTAGCCATGCCGCACCACGCGGGAAATATGTTTGCAGTTGAGCAACTAAAAAAACTGAATTATCAAGGCAAAATCAGCGCAATTGTGCAGTACAGTGACGATGCAGCGGCGCTTCGAGAATCGGGGGTACACAGTGTGTACAACCTGTACGAAGCCGCTGGTGCCGGTTTTGTGGATCATGTGATTTACGAGCTGTTGCAAGACTCAGAGAAAAACACGGTTCAAGCGGAAGATACAGTACAAGTGCCTGATCCTAAACTTAATGTGGAGCCACGTAGTTAAGTGCCTGCTAATGCTGCATTAAATTAAAATCACGCCATAACAGGTCGCACAAACGAGCAGTAACATCCTCTGCCAGTTTGTGCGGCATCCAACTAAATGCTGACTAATCTTTACAAATCAATTAACTAGATAAAACACTCAATACGCTATTTTGCCTCCTCATCCCAGTATCGATTTACTCATTGCAGCCTATTGCCATTTCAGCAAAAAATCTCAGTTACATCACTGACTCAGTCGTGATATAAATCGATGACGGTAACGAAATTAGCTCAGCTTTTTTGGAATTTTTTACAGCATGTCAAACCCTGCGCAACGCGCCACTAAGTTATTTGTCCAAACCTTTGGCACTAAAGCCGATGATTTATATCAAGCCCCAGGGCGAGTCAATCTGATCGGTGAATACACGGATTACAACGACGGTTTTGTACTCCCGGCAGCCATTAATTTTCATACAGTGATTGCGGTAAAACGCCGTGACGATACTAAGTTTCGAGCCGTCGCCGATGCGTTTCCCGGACAAATTAAAGAGTGGGTTTTCGGCCAAGAAAACGACATGGACCCGCAAGATGGCTGGGTGAATTACCTCAAAGGTTTTACTGCGGCCATGGCGCAAACTGGCTTATTAGCCAAGGGCTTAGACTTAGCCATTGTGGGCGATGTGCCACTTGCCGCAGGTCTTTCATCTTCGGGCGCACTCGTTGTCGCCTTCGGTACAGCCATTAGTGATACCAGCCAACTGCATTTATCCCCAATGGCGGTGGCGCAACTCGCACAGCGCGGCGAGCACAGGTATGTTGAGTCGGCCTGTGGCATCATGGATCAAATGTGCAGCGCCATGGGTGAACAAGACCATGCACTCCTGATTGACTGCTTAGATCTCGATAGCGAAGCCATTCCCATTCCAGAAAACCTAAGCCTTATCATCATAGATGCCCATATCGAGAAACAACGCTTAGCCGCGACCAATGAGCAACGTCGCACTGAGTGTGCACAAGCGGCAGAGTACTTTGGCTTAGATGCACTGCGTCACCTCGATTTACGCCAACTAGAAAGCGCAAAGGCCGATTTAGATGAAGTGCTATACCGCCGAGCGAAACACGTAGTCACTGAGAACCAAAGAACTCAAAATGCTGCTCGCGCCTTAGAGCAAAATAACATCCAAAAATTCAGTCGTTTAATGGCTGAATCCCATGCTTCTCTGCGTGATGATTTTGAAGTCACACTGCCCGAATTTGATACTTTAGTTGAAATTGTTAGCCAAGTGATCGGCGAACGTGGTGGCATCCGCATGACCGACGGCTGCGTGGTCGCCTTGGTCGACCATGAACTGACTGACGCTGTTGTTGCCGCCGTTGAACATGAATTCTTCGAAAAAACCGCCATCGATGCCACAGTGTATTTATGTTCCGCCAGCGCTGGCGCGGGTCGCATCGATAACTAGCCAGAACAGGCAATTTGCTAGAACAAGCACTTAGCCGCACTTAAACCAAAGACAACCGAATAGAGTGACTACGCCGTCGATAACATACGAATTCATCACTGAACTTTATGCTGTTGATGGCAAATAATAGGGTTAACATACTCATTTAACACAATAAGCAGTGAGCATATTCAACACAGAGGGAAGCTAAATGGTACGTTTCAGTGTTTTGGATCCTTGGACCGATCCCCGCGGCGGTGAAATCGAACGGGTTCGGATCGACAATGGCATACTCGCATTAGAAGTCATCAGCTTAGGCGGTATTATCCGCGCTCTGTGGACCCCTGATAAACACGGCGAACGTGCCAATATCGTTTTAGGTTGTGATAGCGCCGAAGATTACTTGACCCAATCGGCTCATTTAGGTGCCATTGCAGGCCGCTTTGCAAATCGCATCGCTAACGGCAAAATGCACTATCAAGGTCATGATTATCAATTAGATGTAAACCAAGCGACTAACTGTTTACACGGCGGCCGTGAAGGGTTTAATCGTAAAAACTGGCAACTAGGTCAACTCCCCGATGGTGTGCGTTTGACCTTAATGAGCCCAGATGGCGACATGGGTTTCCCCGGTAATTGCACAGTTCAGCTGGATTACCGCCTCGCAGGCAATAATTTGTACGTAGAAATCTTAGCCTCCGTCGATAAAGCCTGTCCCGTAAGCCTCACCCAACACAGTTATTTCAACCTCGATGGCACAGAGACCAATCATGAGCATCTGATGCAAATCGATGCCAAGCGCTATCTCACCATGAATGATGTCAGTGTTCCCACTGGGATTGCCGATACAACTGGGTCGATTTTCGATTTAAGTCAACCAATACGCTTAGGTGACAAGCTGCATGCCGCTGAACTCGCAAGCACTCGCGGTTATGATCACTGTTATATGATGAATAATCCCGATGGCTCACTCGCCCGTTTTGGCTGTTTAAGCAGCCCCATTAGCGGTCGTGCTATGACGGTTTATACTAATCAACCGAGTGTGCAGCTGTACTGTGCTAATTTTTTAAATGGCACAGTAGGTCGCAATCAACAGGTATTAAATCAACATCATGCTGTGTGTTTAGAGCCGCAGATGCTGCCAGACTCACCGAACCAAGGCGAGCGCTTTGGTGATGACGTTTGGTTAATGCCAGGCAAGGTTTATCACCACATCAGTCGTTATCAGTTCGATACCGATGCGTAGCAATTCGCAATAAAAAATTGAGAAAACGAGGGAAAGTGCTGTTTATCAGAAGGAAATAAAGCGATAAGGAATAAAATAAACACTACTTTATTCCTTACACTCACAGTGTTAGCCCTTAGGCCGACACTGTGTTAATCATCAAAATCATCGCCCCAATCATCGTCAAAATCCACGCCAACGGCATCAGATTCGACTTCTGGTTCAACTTCAGGCTTAGCCTTACGTACAGGCGCAGTTTCCTTCACGTTGTTCAAGTCAATGCGAGCTTGATGTTTACTCATAAATTGAGATCTTGCCGCCTTCCATGCACCACCAAACTTAGCCTCAGCAGCTTTTAACGCAGCCTCATCTAAGTCGTATAGGTTCACTTTGACTATATCTTCCACATACTCAATGATCGCATCGCGATCGGTATTGTATAGGTAGATACGTCCTGGGGAGGCATCGGGCAGCTGGTTGTCATGGACGACAATCGCGTTGCCTTTCGATGTTCTCAGCTCACCATACCAAACCTGTTTCTTTGCTGTGTTATACATATATGCTAATACCCTTAAATCAACACATACACCATGAGTTTTTTAGCCTGAATAAGCGAAGCATCGCTTGCTTTGATCCACGAATAGCGCCTGAAAGTCTCTGACGTTTTCAACTGGGTATTTTTACAGAATATTTCCGATAATCAATGCCTCATACCATGAAATTTTCACTAATTACGTATTAATTTCTGCCAAAGTACCCAAAAAGTTTAATCATTAACGACTTTAGTCTAAAAAATCGACGCGGCAAGTTTTATTCCCAAGAAAAAGCAATCATATCTATGGTGTTTGATGAGTCATCAACGTTAACAATTCGAGGTTGCTGTAAAGTTAACCATCAAGGTTATCCATGAAGATTTAATTACAGCGCTACAAACTCATATTTACCGAACAATGACTAAGCCACTATGATGTCAGAATGTCTTCTAGATTGACTCGAATGGCAGCGACTTAAAGCAAATATGTCGCTGCAAAACCAAGTATGCCTAGCTCAAATGACAGTCAGTATTACTTTGCCCCTGTGCTCACCCGACTCCATCAAAGCATGGGCTTTAGCGGCCTGTGCTAATGGAAAGGTTGCAAAAATATTGGGGACAATTTTATGGGCGTTTAACAACGGCCAAACTTTCTCCAATAATTCAGCAGCAATGGCTGCTTTGGCCTCCACGCTCTGCGGTCTTAGGGTCGACCCTGTCCACATGATACGTTTTGCCATCAGGCGGAAAATCTCGACCTCGGCCTTAGGCCCCCGTTGCATAGCTACCGACACCATACGCCCGTCCATCGCTAAGGCTTGTAAGTCGAGATTGATAAAATCGCCACCCGCGATATCAAATACCACGTTTACGCCCTTATCTTGAGTGAGTGCCATCACAGGTTCAACAAAGTTTTGAGTACGATAGTTGATGACTTCAGCGGCGCCAAGACTCAAGCAATAATCGCGTTTCTCATCCTGTCCCGTCGTCGCTATCACTTTTGAACCCAGCGCACTGGCCAACTGAATAGCCGTACTACCAATGCCACCTGAGCCACCGTGGATCAGTACCGTCTCGCCCGCTTTCAGTCCCGCACGCATAAACAGGTTACCCCATACGGTGAAGAAGGTTTCTGGCAGCGCAGCCGCCTGCACATAACTAAAGCCCGTCGGGATCGGCAAACAATGGGCCGCATAGGTCAGTGCATACTCGCCATAACCACCGCCCGGCACTAAGGCGCATACCTTATCGCCAACTTGCCATTGGCTCACGCCGTCACCGAGGACACAAATATCCCCAGCAACCTCAAGACCAATAATCGGTGATGCACCCAGTGGCGGTGGATACGCGCCCACCCTTTGTTTAACATCGGGGCCATTCACTCCTGCTGCATGTACGCGGATCAACACTTGCCCCGCCGCAGGGATAGGCAAAGGCGAGCACGATAGCCGCATCACCTCGGGCGCCCCAGGTTGCTCAACATGAATATGGGTGTACTCGCTTGGTAAAGCTGACATAAAAGCTCCTGTGAGAATGGCACCAACCTAATAGCAGATTGCTATGCTTAAACGGTTCGTTTGCTAAACCTTAATGCGGCTAAGCTAGCGCAATTTCAAGCCAAATAGCCACAGTTATTCCATTCTATATTCCATCGCACTAAATCAAGCGGCTGACGTTAACCATTTGAACTGAAAGCTGAACCTAAGCTGAACAGAAAAGATGTATCAAAAAAATATTATGACAAATACTAGATATATTAAAAACTTACAGCCATTATTCTGAGGCATTATTTGCTGACTGCGATGTTTGTCGCGCTATTGTTATCACGCAAATAATCCAATGAGGTTTGATGCAAGTCTGTGTTAAATGCATCAAATAACGCCCAAGGAAGATCTGCTTTGCAGACTAGATAACTACGGATACACAATGAAAAACACACTACTCTTCGCAGCAATTAGCTTAGCGATTGCAACTCCCGTTCTTGCCCATAACACCCATGCAAGCCCCCCATTAGGCAACAACACACCAAACAGTTCACCAGCTCAACCCGTCCCGCCACCGCCCTCTGCACCAATTAGCTTAATTGAATCACATAGACCGCTACTGCGGGAGACGCCATTGATGGCATCCCCTAATGATCCGACGATGACAGAGCAGCCTAAGATTCATTCACGCCAAAAACGTCAGATAGAGGTCTCGGAGCAACCCCCACTTAAGTTGCAGAATCGTAGCGCCGCGATGCAAGTCAGCGACTGCAGTGACTTTGTTGGGAAATCAGGTCAGGCACTAGTCAATGAACTGAGCCAATCTACTCCCGAATGTGTCGGTAAACTCTATAGCCTCAAAGGCAGTAGCGCGACCGCACTATTTAGCGAGGCCAATGTGATCAGTGTGGCTAATGCCATTGCCGCTAAAGCCAAGGACTACACTGGGGTCGATGTTCAGCATCTTGAGTCCCATATTTACTTTGTCCGCGCCGCCCTCTATGTGCAGTTTTACAGCCCAAATGATGTGCCCGCTTACAGCAGCGCCGCTAAGGCCAGCTTAAAATCAGCCCTCAACGCTTTATTTGCGAACGCTGCGATTTGGACAGTCTCCGATGCTAATGCTGGCGTGTTGAAAGAAGCCTTAATCCTGATTGACTCAGCCGAGCTCGGCGCCGATTTCAATCATGTCACTATCAAAGTGCTTACGGACTATGATGCTAATTGGCAAGCCAGCTTCGCCATGAACGCCGCAGCCAACTCAGTGTTTACCACCTTATTCCGCGCTCAATGGAATGATGACATGCAGGCGCTGTTCGCGCGTGACCAAAGCATTTTAGATGCGCTGAATAACTTCCAACTCGAACATCGCGACTTGTTAGGCACCAATGCAGAGTACCTTTTGGTCAATTCAGTTAAAGAGTTGTCTAGGCTGTATTACATTGATGCCATGCGCCCGCGAGTGACCCAGCTGGTCAAAAACATCCTCAGTAGCACCAGCAAAACCGAACCGAGCAAAGTGCTTTGGTACGCGGCGGCAGAAATGGCCGACTATTACGATCGCAGCCATTGTAACGATTACAATATCTGTGGTTTTAAGGCGCAGTTAGAAGCCGATGCTTTACCTTTTAATTGGAAATGCTCCGACAGCCTCAAGATCCGCGCCCAAGATCTCTATCAAGATCAAGCCAAATGGGCCTGTGATGTGCTGACCAGCCAAGAAAGTTATTTCCACAGTAAACTCGAAACGGGCATGCAACCCGTGGCGCAGGATAACAACGATGACTTAGAGCTAGTGATCTTCGGCAGTTCGTCTGAGTATAAATCCTTAGCCAACAGTATCTTTGGTATCAGTACCGACAATGGCGGCATGTATTTAGAAGGTTCGCCCGCCGGACTCAAAAATCAGGCACGTTTCATCGCCTATGAAGCCGAATGGCGCACGCCGGATTTCCACGTCTGGAACCTGCAACACGAATACGTACACTACCTCGATGGACGCTATAACCTGTTTGGTGACTTTAGTCGTGGTACTTCGGCCAATACTATCTGGTGGATTGAAGGCCTCGCGGAATACATCTCTTACCGTGACGCAAACCCTGCGGCAATTGCCATGGGCGAAACAGGTGAGTATATGTTATCGACCATATTCAAAAACAACTATGAATCTGGCCAAGACCGCATCTATCGCTGGGGCTATCTAGCGGTGCGTTTCATGTTTGAACACCACAGGGACGATGTGAGACAGATTCTGGCCTACCTACGCAACGATCAATATGCAAAATATCAAGCCTTTATGGATAATATCGGCACACGTTACGATAACGAATGGCAGGGTTGGCTCGCCAGTGGTTTAAGCACGGCTGACGATGGCATAGTCGATAAGGGCCCGAGTGATGTCGACGCTGAGCCCAGTGGCCGCGAAGGCAACTGGACAGGACCAGCAGGCACTATCAGTAAGGATTACTCACCTTGCCAAGTGACGAACGAAGCCTACCGTTACACTGAATCGGCCAGCCTGAAAATTGATGTGCCGATGGAATGTATCGATTCAAAACTCGGCCGCGCCAGTTTCAGCTTCACCAATACCGATCGCACAGCCCAAGAGCTCTGGATCAAGATTGGCGGTGGTTGGGGAGATGCCGACATTTATTTCGATTCTAGAGGCTGGGCAAGCCCAGAGCAAAACCAAGGGGCTGGTATCGGTAATGGTAATTATCAAGTGATTAAGGTGCAGTTAAACCCTAACGAGTATTGGCACTACATTACCTTATCGGGGGACTTTGGCGGCGTCGATATGCAAGTCAGCACCACTGAGCTATTTGCTGATATCGACCCCGATCTGGGGGATGGCGGCGTGGATCCTGAGCCACCAGCCAATTGTGGCGCAGTGACCTTAGATTACGGTAAGCTCACCCTAGGCAAAAATGAGTGCATCAGTGGCGGGCGTAACAGCTTCTACTTCTGGGTTGAGGAAGATAACACCCAGTTCACTGTCACCACTAAGGGCGGCTCTGGGGATGCCAATATTTACTTCAATGCCAGTCAGTGGGCCGACGCAGATAATGCCGATGCAAAGAGTGCTCAAGCAGGAAATCAAGAGTCGCTTAGCTTCAGCGCCAATCGTGGCTGGCGTTATATCACGATTGATACTGCCACTGAGTTTAGCGGCGTAACACTGACCTTTAGCACAGGCACGGGCAACACACCCGATCCGGTGCTCATTGCCAACGCCTGCGCGACGCAATCACCCTTAAGTTATGGTGAGCTCAGTGCTGGCAAAGCCATTTGCACCGCCGATGGGCGCAACGATTATTACCTTTGGGTACCAGAGGGAACGAATCAGCTAAGTATAAACTCCGCCCACGGCAGTGGTGATGTTAGCCTGTTTTCGGGGACGACTTGGGCGAATGCTCAACACTTCGATGCAGCCTCTGTGACACCCGCCAACACGCGGGAAAGTATCACAGTCAATGCACCAAACGTGGGTTGGTATTACATCACAGTGCAGAGTGAGCCCCAAAGTTCAGGTGTCGCACTGCAGGTTGATTTACGCTAGTTTGATGACTTGCATCGCTTAAGTAAGCAGTTTTAGCCATTACGCATAAATCAAGCATTTGAATAAATAGCAAAATCCCTGCTTCTGC
>NZ_BJBV01000009.1:0-179484 GCF_036245925.1 Shewanella sp. M-Br | reverse complement strand
ACACTATGGCAGGGATTTTTATTAGGCTGAAGAAAAGCTAAATAATGCGCTTAGGCATTACCCTTTATTTTCATATTCAGTGTCTTGGCAAAATCCAGCATACGCGTCAGCGGAATAAGTGCCTTAACTCTTAAGTCTTCATCCACAAAAATCTCATGGGTGGTTTTATCGCTGTCGGCGAGTGACGCTTCAATTGCCTGCAAACCGTTCATCGCCATCCAAGGACAGTGGGCACAGCTCTTACAGGTTGCGCCATTTCCGCCCGTTGGCGCTTCAATTAAAATTTTACCTGGCGCCGCCTGCTGCATTTTATAAAAAATGCCGCGATCGGTTGCCACGATAAAACGCTCATTTGGCATGGTCTGCGCTGCTTTAATCAGTTGACTGGTCGAGCCAACTGCATCGGCCATCGCCACCACACTGGCTGGCGACTCAGGATGCACAAGAATAGCCGCATCTGGGTAAACGCTTTTCATATCGCGCAACGCGTTCGATTTAAACTCGTCGTGAACGATACAATCGCCCTGCCACATCAACATGTCGGCGCCCGTCTGCTTGGCAATATAGCTGCCTAAATGACGATCGGGTCCCCAAATGATCTTTTTGCCTTCGCTGTCTAAGTGCTCAACGATTTCAAGGGCAATACTGGAGGTCACCACCCAATCGGCGCGCGCTTTAACCGCAGCCGAGGTATTGGCGTAAACCACCACAGTATGATCTGGGTGCGCGTCGCAGAAAGCACTGAACTTATCGATTGGACAACCTAAGTCCAATGAACAAGTGGCTTCTAAGGTCGGCATTAAAATGGTTTTTTCTGGGCTTAAAATCTTGGCGGTTTCGCCCATAAACTTGACCCCAGCAACGATTAAGGTTTTTGCTGGGTGATCGCGGCCAAAACGCGCCATTTCTAAGGAGTCTGAAACGCAGCCGCCAGTATCTTCGGCAAGGGCTTGGATTTCAGGATCGGTATAATAGTGGGCAACCAGAACGGCATCTTTTTCAATGAGCAGTTGTTTGATACGCGCCTTGTAATCGGCTTTTTGCGCATCGGACAAAGGCACTGGTTTAGGCGGAAACGGGTAATCAATGGTTTCTATTGTTGGAGCAAATGGGCTGGGGGCTAACTGACTCATAACACATCCATCAGGATAACTACGTTCGGGAATTATACGTAATCGGGATCAAAAGATTAACCCATTTGTGCAAAGCAAATAAAAAAGGACGCTTTTAGCGTCCTTTTAGTGTCAGTTATTCGTGCCAGTGCCTTAGCGCATCGCTAATAACATCTCTTGAGGCTGCTCAAGATACTGTTTCCACAGATTACAGAAGCGAGCAATCGTACCGCCATCGATCACTCTATGGTCACCTGACCAGCTCACTTGCATGATTTGGCGAGCTTCGACTTCCCCTTTCGCGTTAAAGCGCGGTAGGGTTTGCAACTTACCTAAGGCCACAATCGCCACCTCAGGTTTGTTGATAATAGGCGTCGCCACTGTGCCACCTAAAGCGCCAATGTTAGAGATGGAAATCGTGCCGTCTTTCAGATCCGCTGGCGCCACGCGGCCGCTGCGGGCTGCTTGGGTCAGGCGGGTGATTTCTGCCGCCACTTCTAAAATGCTCTTGTCCTGCACATCTTTGATGTTGGGCACCAAGAGACCGACTTTAGAATCCACCGCCATGCCGATATTGTGACGTGCCTTGTAAGTTAGTTCAGTGCAATCAGCATTCACTTGACTGTTCATCACAGGGAACTGACTTAACGCGAGCGACATTGACTTCATGAAGAAAGGCATCATGGTCAACTTCACTTCATCTGACGAATACTTCACTTTCATGCTTTCACGCAGTGCAACTAAGTCTGTTAAATCAAACTCTTCGCAATAGGTAAAGTGCGGAATGCTCGATACAGATTCAACCATCATGCGTGCCATCACAGCTTTTACGCCGCGAATCGGCTCAACCGTGTCAGCGCGTTGAGTCACTGTCGATGTTGGAACTTGGGTTTGAGATGCTTGCGTCGCTTGAACTGGCGCCTCTTTTACCTGAGTCGCACTTGGAGCAGAAACATTGCTCGCGCCTTGTTGGAAGCGAGTGATGTCTTCCTTATACACACGGCCGTGCTTTCCTGTGCCAGGTACTTGACTCAAATCGATATCTAACGACCGCGCCATACGGCGAACTGCAGGGCTGGCTAAGGCTTTACCTTGGCGAGCAGGTTCTGCATTCACAATCTGGGCTGCAGGTGCCGCATTAGCCACAGTATCAGTGTTTGTTGTTGCCGCAGGTGCAGAAGCCATATGCTTAACTTCAATGGCAAATAAAGGCGCATGTACTTTAGCTAGCTGACCTTTGCGATAATGCAGTTTGGCAATTTTACCCGCTTTAATAGCAGGAATTTGCACCAGCGCTTTATCTGTCATCACGTCGGCAATCGGTTGATCTTCCTCAACCCAATCACCTTCGCTCACTAGCCATTCGACGAGTTCACATTCAACAATGCCTTCGCCGATATCCGGTAGTAAGAACTCTTCTATGCTGACGGATGAACTGGATGACGTATTGGCAGTTGTTGCCGCCACAGACTCAGTCACTTTTGAAGTCGTCGCAGCAGGTTCAGTCGCAATAGACTCTTCACTCGCGATTTCAACGGCACCTTCAATTTGTACGGCATAGAGCGGCGCATGCACTTTCGCAATATCGCCCTTGGCGTAATACAACTTAGTGACTACGCCAGCAAAAGGCGCAGGGATTTGCACTAAGGCTTTGTCTGTCATGACATCGGCAATCGGCTGATCTTCAACGACTGTGTCGCCTTCTTTGACCAACCATTCAACCAACTCACACTCCACAACACCTTCGCCAATATCCGGCAAAATAAAATCTTTAATCATACCGGACTCCTAGAAGGTCACTGATGCTTTGATGGCTTCAAACGTTTTGAATGCATCTGGCATGTATTCTTTTTCATGAATGAGTGGGTACGGGGTATCTAAACCACAAACGCGGCTGATGGGTGACTCTAAATACAAGAAGCATTCTTGCTGAATCGTCGCCGCTATCTCACCAGCAAAACCACCGGTTAATGGCGCTTCATGGTTAACCAGTAAACGTCCGGTCTTTTTGACTGAATCGGCAACGGTATCGATATCCCAGGGTGACAAGGTGCGTAAATCGATAACTTCACAGGAGATCCCTTCTTTAGCGGCCATGTCGGCGGCTTTTTCAAGGATTTCCATTTGCGCGCCCCACGCCACTAAGGTGATGTCTTTACCTTCGCGAACCACTTCAGCCTTACCCAGTTCAATTTCATAATCGCCCGCTGGCACTTCGCCAACCGATGCACGATATAAACGCTTAGGCTCAAAGAAGATCACCGGATTTTTGTCACGGATTGACGCCAACAGCAGACCTTTGGCTTGCTCAGGGTTACGTGGCACCACCACTTTTAATCCCGGTGTCTGGGTAAAATAGGCTTCAGGTGATTGAGAGTGATAATGGCCGCCCGCGATACCGCCGCCATAGGGCGTACGGAACACTAATCCACCGACATCGAACTCATTACCGCTACGGTAACGGAACTTAGCCGACTCGTTGACGATTTGATCAAACGCCGGAAAGATATAATCGGCGAATTGAATTTCAGCCACGGCGGTC
Source organism: Shewanella sp. M-Br (assembly GCF_036245925.1). Taxonomy (NCBI): domain Bacteria; kingdom Pseudomonadati; phylum Pseudomonadota; class Gammaproteobacteria; order Alteromonadales; family Shewanellaceae; genus Shewanella; species Shewanella sp. M-Br. The sequence continues at coordinate 175,830 of NZ_BJBV01000009.1, read as the reverse complement.
ATGCCATTTGAGGCTAAACCATTGGCAAAACCGGCAATACCTTGCTCTGTCAGCGGCGTATTAAAGCAGCGAGCGCGACCGAATTTTTCTTGAAGACCGGAGGTGGCGCGAAATACCCCGCCAAAGTGGCCCACATCTTCACCAAAAACCACCATGCGTTCATCGGCTTGCATGGCAATCGACAAGGCCTCATTGACGGCCTGTAACATATTCATTTCAGCCACGGCTTATAGTCTCCCTGCACTTTTTGGATAGGCTTGCGGATATTTCTTGATATGTTCTTTAAGCTCGGCGAGTTGCTTTTTCAGCACTGGCGTCGGCTTGTCGTATACATCTTCAATAATTTCATCCAGCATAGGCACAGGAATTTTTTCAGCCACTTTTACCGCAGCCAATACTTCTTCACGATATTTCTCATGCAGTTTCACATCATCCGCTTCAGCCAACCAACCTTTGTTGATAAGCCATAATTTGAAGCGTTTAACCGGATCGTGTTGCTGCCACTTGGCTTCTTCATCTTTCGAGCGATAACCAGAGGGATCGTCTGAAGATGAATGCGCGCCGAGACGATAAGTCATGGCTTCAATCAGCACAGGCGCATTATGCTCAATCGCATAGGCACGGGCTTGCTGAGTTGCCGCTAACACGGCCAACATGTCATTGCCGTCAACACGAATCGTGTGCATGCCATAACCCACACCGCGACTCGCAATACCGTTACCGGCAAACTGCTCTTCGGTGGGAGTTGAAATGGCGTAGCCATTGTTACGGCAGAAGAAAATCACTGGGCATTTCAGTACCGCGGCCATGTTTAGACCGGCATGAAAATCCCCTTCTGATGCAGCGCCTTCGCCAAAATAACAAACCGCGACTTTGCGCTTACCTTGCATTTTTAAGCTGTAGCCCACACCCGTCGCCTGCGGGATTTGTGTCGCAAGAGGTGAAGAAATCGTTTGATAATGCAATGCCGCACTGCCGTAATGGATTGGCATTTGGCGACCTTTACCGAGATCTTTCTCGTTACTGAACATCTGATTCATAAACTGTTCAGTGGTAAAGCCGCGATAACGCAGCGCCGCATGCTCACGATATTGCGCGAGGATAACATCTTCTTGATCGAGTGCGGCCACACTGCCGACAATCGCCGCTTCTTCACCCGTACAGGTCATGTAGAAGCTGATGCGTCCTTGACGCTGGGCGCCAAGCATACGTTCATCAAGTACCCGAGTGAATACACAGGTATCGTAAATTTTAGTGGCTAAGGTTTCATCTATCACAGGCAAAACCGCGGTTTCATAAGTGGTGCCGTCGGCTTGTAGAATTCGAAGGATAGGAATGTGTAGCGATGCCTTATCCAAGAAGCCGACACGGTGCACTGTATCAGTGTTGTGTGTTGCTTTGCTCATATTGTGCTCTTGTTATCTCATTACGCACCAAAGCGTTTTGATGCGTCTGTTTATACGAATATGCCCGACGAACATTACGTTAACGTAAACTACCTATCAACCATTGGCATAGCTCAAACCACAAGTTATCCCTGCCCCGCATGTATATATTGCTTTACAAGCCTAACGCACGTCCGCATTCACGGCAGGGATCAGGCAAATCACAGTGCGATTGCCAATAGGCACTTTGGCATTAGGGAACACGACAGACTCAAACTCATGCTCCACTTTAATTTCTTGCCCACCTTCCCGCGCTAAAACAAAGCCCTTCGGGAAAGATCTGAAGTTTTCGACATCAGTTGCGAAGGTAAATTCAAAATCATCGAAATGTTTATTGATGACGCGGCACACTTGGTACAAGTTAACCTTATCGGCATCAAATGCATCCAGCTCCAACGGCTTAGCGGTGATCAAGCGCATGAACATTTCATGGGTGGCGATAAAACGCGTCATGTCGTTCTGCCCCATGGGATACACTTTGCCAAGCTCAATGGTAAAGGCATCGGCACCGTAGCGTTCAGAGGAAAAATAGCTGAAGGTCGTGGTCGGTTCATGGTGGAAAAGTACTGTATCGACGCCGCTTGCGGCTAAAAACATAATTTGCTCGCCGCTAAAGGCGCGCCCAGGACGATAGGGATAGATAGCGAACTTTTCATGCTTCGAGGCGCGCATCGCCGTGTGCAGATCATAATGGATGCGCTGACGTCCATCGGCAACCGCAGTATAAAAACGATCGACATAGGCTTCGAGTTTTTTCGCGCGTACTCGCTCAGGGTTCACTAACCCTGGTGGATTGGAATGCTCACCACTAAATAGACGATTCATGTTTTCGTCAATAATCCGCGTGCCGTTATTAATCGCTAATGGGTTACCAATGAGAAATAAAGTGCGCTGCTTTGCGATGATCTTTTGCTGTAGAAGTTGTTTAATTAAGCTATTGCAGAGTTCAATGGGCGCGGTCTCGTTACCGTGAACACCGCAGGAAAGCACAATATCTTTTCCTTCATTCTGTATTGGTTCGAAAACAATAACACCGGTATCCCACACTTCCACTTGAGTATGATCGCCTAAGTTAAATGAAAATTCGCCATCGAACTGTTCAGGATGGGCTAAGGTGAGCGCTAAAAAATCCTTTGAATCTAACAGAGCTTGTAACACAGAATTCTCCTTATAATGATGTGTAACAGTATTGGCGCAATAGCATAAGTACAGGCAGTAATAACCACTTAAGCATTTATCTCACCGCGGTTAGTCTCACTCGCACCTAAAAAACGGCTTCAATACTAACACATGTTTTTAGTGCTGTTCTCAGACATTTATTGCCGTAGGACCCAGTTTTAAGCGGAATGACATTCAACTAAGCTGATTGTTAAATTCTTAGGACATTCCCTAAGAATTTCCCATGATAAATATTCCAGCTTGAGGCTTGCTTTTGCACTCAAGTTTTATCACAATCCTTAGCCATCTAGACTTCTATTGGATTTAATTATGGCGTTAGCAACCTTTGGTGCCGGCTGTTTCTGGGGCGTAGAGTATTTTTTTAGACAAGTGAACGGCGTATCGAATGCCACCTGCGGCTATATGGGCGGCAATAATGCGGCGACGAGCTATGAAGAAGTCAAAAAAGGCAAAACGGGCCATGCCGAAGTGGTGCAAGTGGAATTTGACCCTGCCCTTGTCAGTTATGAAAACTTGCTCGATGTATTTTGGAAAAACCACAACCCAACGAGTCTGAACATGCAAGGCGGAGATATTGGCACCCAATATCGCAGCACCATTTTCTTCCACGACCGTGAGCAAAAAGTGGCCGCAGAAGCCTCAAAGTTAGCTTTTGCCCGCTCAGGTCGTTGGGGATTGCGCCATATCGTGACTGAAATAGTACCATTACAACAGTTCCATGTGGCAGAGGAATATCACCAAAATTACATTGATAAGAATAACTTACCGAGTTGTCATATCGAGTACTAAATACAGTCAAATCAGCATGAGATCAACTACTCATAACTGACATTAGACACAAACAAAAACGCACTCAAATCTGAGTGCGTTTGTTTTTGATACTTTATAAACCTACTGCTGCATTAAGCGTTCAGCGCCTTATCAATTAATGCCTGCGCATCTTTGATGATTTCAGCTAAATGCTGCTCACTGATAAAACTCTCGCCGTAGATCTTAAATAACGCTTCCGTGCCCGATGGACGCGCCGCAAACCAACCATTCGCCGTAGTCACTTTGATGCCACCAATGGCCGCATTATTGCCCGGCGCATGAGTTAACACGTTTTCGATTGCCTCACCCGCAAGCACAGTGGCATTTAAGGTTTCTGCATTCAATAACGCAAATTTGGCCTTGTTTTCAAGACTGATTGGGCTATCGATACGCTTATAGAAACTTTGGCCAAATTGTTTTACTAGCTCTTGATGGCGTTGACCTGGAGTTTTACCTGTCACCGCAAGAATTTCTGCGGCAAGTAACCCTAAAATGAAGCCGTCTTTATCCGTGCACCACGTTGTGCCATCACGGCGTAAAAATGCCGCGCCAGCGCTCTCTTCACCGCCAAAGGCGATGGTGGCTTCGGCTAAACCATCGACAAACCACTTAAATCCCACAGGCACTTCGAGTAATTTTTTGCCGTGGAAAGCACAGATTCTATCGATAAGCGCACTCGATACTAAGGTTTTACCTATTGCTAAGCTATCGCTCCAATCCGGTCTGTGCGTCAGTAAATAATCGATAGCGACCGCAAGGTAGTGATTAGGGTCCATCAAGCCGGTACCAGGGCAGACAATGCCGTGACGGTCATAGTCAGGATCGTTACCAAGGCATAAATCATAAGATTCTTTATGGGCGAGTAACCCTGCCATCGCATAGGGAGACGAGCAATCCATGCGGATTTTGCCGTCTTTATCCAGCGGCATAAAGCTAAAGCTTGGGTCAACTTTATCATTAACTAAGGTGATATCGAGCCCATAACGCGCGGCAATCGGAGCCCAGTAGAAAATCCCTGAACCACCGAGCGGGTCCACACCGATACGCAGCTTAGCGTTGGCAATCGCCTGCATGTCGATGACATTGTCTAAATCAGCCACATAAGGCGTGATCAAATCAATGGCGTTGACATAGCCTGATGCCAGCGCTTCGGCATACGCTAATTTTTGCACGCCAGCTAACGCTTGGCGCAAGTAATCATTGGCCCGCGATTCAATCCAAGCGGTGATATTACCTTCGGCCGGTCCACCATGGGGTGGATTGTATTTAATCCCACCATCTTGAGGCGGATTGTGGGAAGGCGTAATGATCAAACCATCGGACAATGCCGCACCCGTAATATTGGCTTCGCGATTGGCGCAAATCACCCCATGGGAAACCACTGGCGTTGGCGTAAATCCGTCGTTCTGTTGGATTTTCACTGTGACTTTATTTGCCGCCAGCACTTCAATGGCCGACAAATAGGCCGCATAGGATAACGCATGGGTGTCAATCCCAAGGATCAGCGGCCCATCGATATTTGCCGATTGACGGTAGTCCACCACAGCTTGGGTAATCGCCCAAATGTGTTGTTGGTTAAAACTGCCATTGAAGGCGCAGCCTCTGTGCCCAGAAGTGCCAAAGGTGACGCGTTGTTGTACGTCATCCATATTTGGCGTGATGCTGTAATAATGGCTCATCAGTTTTGGAATATTGACCAGATCCGTCTGATTAGCGATTTGTCCTGCCCTTTGATGTATTGCCACCTATGGCTCTCCTGCACTCAATTACAATTAGAAAAAGTAGAAAAATGTCGTACTAACTTGGCTCATCCGCGGATTAAACGCGCTCGGCGATACCCGCTGCTACTGTCGCATCACAACCAAATTGCACTAAAACTTCCGATAAAATAGTGCGTTTCTTGGCGGTATTGTTGTTACTCGTTACCCAGAAACCACTTGCACCAATTTCTTTTGGGTTAGCCGAAGCACTCGCTTCGAGCAGTTGCTCCTTAGAGCGAGCAAAATACAAACGATCGCGCCCTTGGATCTGCAAAATTTGTGAGAATTGCTCTGGGGCTAATTGATACAAACTTTCGAGCAAAAACAGAAAACGACCTACTGCGCCTTTTTGCTGCGATAACTGATGTTCATCGACTAAGCGACTAAAATCATTCACTGCTGGCACTGTTTGCGCCGCGATGGGCTGAATAGGTTCAGCTTCAAGGCTCGGTTGGCTAATCGCCAAAGGCTGGGGTTGTTCGACCGCATCGACGGACAGGCCGAGTAATCGACGAAGAATGTCAGAGGCGCTCTCACCAATACGTTCTGTTTTGCTGGCAATATGACGATAGAGCTCTTCATCAACTTCGATATATTTCATAACCTTAATTATCCTTTGTTATTCGACAGGCTTAACCGAAAAAAGTGTACCACAGCGATCGGGGCAGATCATTGCGATCGGTTAACAGTGTATCCATGTCTATCAATCTGATAAAGCGTCATTATTCTAAAAATGCGTGAAATAGCACAGCAAACTAGCAGATAACAAGCAATTGCCGAAAAAGCGCCCAAGTTAATTGCCGCATATACGCTAAAGTAGCAACTGACTTGTCAAGCCAACGGCATTAAGGGCACAATTCGCGCCACGTTAAGCTAAACATATTCAACAGGAATCACCATGAACTTTGTTTCTACAGGCCAAGGACCCGCAGTACTCTTGATCCACGGCTTGTTCGGCAACCTAGATAACCTCAAAGGCCTAGGACAAGTATTAGAAAGCCAGTATCAGGTTATTCGTGTCGATGTGCCCAATCATGGTTTAAGTGAGCATTGGGATGAGATGGATTACCCTCGCCTCGCCACTGCCATGGTTGCATTACTCGACGAACTGGCTATTGAACGCGCCCATATTGTGGGTCACTCCATGGGCGGTAAAATCGCCATGGCGACGGCGTTAGCTCATCCAGAGCGCATTATCAGCATGGTGGCAGCCGATATCGCCCCGGTCGCCTATGAGCCAAGACATGAGTTAGTGTTTGCCGCATTAGCAAGTCTGCCCTTAGAAGGTCATACCGACAGACGGTTTGCCCTAAACCACTTGATTGACAAAGGTATCGACGAAGCCACGGCGCAGTTTTTACTCAAAAACCTGCAACGTACCGACACTGGCTTTCGTTGGAAGCTGAACTTAAGTGGTCTAAAAGCTTGTTATCCCAATATTATTGGCTGGCATAATCAGGCGCCAAATCCAGTACAAAGCTATAGCGGCCCGAGTCTATTTATTCGCGGCGGTGACTCGAATTATGTTACGAGTGAACACAGAAGCGCTATCATGACGCAATTCCCTGCGGCGCAAGCGAAAACCCTCGAAGGTTGCGGTCATTGGTTACATGCACAAAAACCCGCCATCTTTAATCGAATTGTGTCTGAATTTATTGACAAACAAGCAATGTAAATCAGCAGCAAACTCGACCTAAAGCATATGGCAGCCGCCATCTTGATGTGATATATTCGCGCCTCTTTTGGCCTTAGAACACTCTCGAGGACTAAGAAAGTATGTTATCTCAGTACATGGAACAAATTGAAACCATCGGCCTGAACCTGTTTTTTGCCTCGATATTTTTCTTTATCGGCATGGCCATCCACGATGTGCTTAAACAAGGTAACGTGCCGAAATTTGGTCGATTTATTGTTTGGTTAGTGTTATTTCTCGGCTGCGCCGGGTTTATTGTAAAAGGTATTATCCAGATCACTTGGGAAGGCTCAGGGATCGGTTAACAATAAGAACATGGCAAAAGAAGCGACAGACAGAACCACCATTGACCTTTTTGCCAATGAAAAGCGCCGGGGCCGCCCACGAAGTAATCCTTTGTCCCGTAGCCAGCAGCTTAAGGTCAACAAACGCAATCAAATCCAGCGCGATAAAGCCAACGGATTAAAGCGAATAGAGTTAAAGGTGTCACAAGATTTGTATGACGCCTTGAATGAGCAGGCATTGGCCAGTAACATCAGCCGTAGCCAGTTAATCGAATTAATTCTTCAGCAACAAGTTGAATGCTGAACGAGTACCAGCAAGATTAACCTAATAAGTGAACTAGACATTAAAGGATAGACAATGGCAACTGTAGGTCTTTTTTTCGGTAGCGACACAGGTAACACCGAAGCTGTAGCCAAGATGATCCAGAAAAAACTGGGTAAAAAAATGGTTGAGGTGAAAGATATCGCCAAAAGTACCAAAGAGCAGATTGCAGAGTATGACTTGCTGCTGTTCGGCATCCCGACCTGGTATTACGGTGAAGCGCAATGTGACTGGGATGATTTCTTCCCTGAATTAGAGCAAATTGATTTTACTGACAAACTTGTCGCTATTTTTGGTTGTGGTGATCAAGAAGACTACGCTGAGTATTTCCTTGATGCCATGGGCATGGTTGGTGATATTGTTCAGGCCCGTGGTGGTATCATCATCGGCCATTGGCCAACTGCAAGCTACAATTTTGAAGCCTCTAAAGGTCAAGTCGATGACGACCACTTTATTGGTTTAGGTATCGATGAAGATCGCCAGCCAGAGCTGACTGAAGAACGTGTTGATGCTTGGGTTAAGCAAATTTACGAAGAAATGTGTTTAGCTGAATTAGAAGATTAATTCTGTTAACCATTTGATTAAAGCGGCTTAACGCCGCTTTTTTTATGCATATATTTCTGACTAAGAATAACGACATACCACACTCATGAGCAACACACCTCGCTCCAATCATTGGGATATTTTTTGCACCGTCGTTGATAACTACGGCGATATTGGCGTCACTTGGCGTTTAGCCAAACAAATAGCCAATGAGTATCAGATCCCTGTTAATTTGTGGGTCGACGACCTCGCAAGCTTCTCCCATATTTTACCGACACTCGATCCACTAAAAGCCACTCAAACCTTCAATGGTGTGAATATTATTCATTGGAAAGAGCCTTTGCCTGTAGCGTTTTTCGCAGGAGCAGTGCTCATCGAAGCCTTTGCCTGTGAACTCCCCGAACAGGTAAAAGCGCAGCTGGCTTATTTACATCAGAACGCCCCAAAATCTGTACCTGTTTGGCTGAATTTAGAGTATTTAAGCGCAGAGGATTGGGTTGAAGGCTGCCATGGTTTGCCATCGTTACAGGCCAATGGTTTGAAGAAGTATTTCTACTTTCCCGGTTTTAGCGCCAAAACGGGTGGACTCATTTGCGAGCAAAAGTTGTTTACCGAGCGTGATGCTTGGCAAGCTGATACTGCCAATAAATTGCAGCTTTTTACTAATCTAGGTCTTAAGGACATTCAGGCACAAGACACAGTGATTAGCGTTTTTAGCTATGAGACCGAGGCGCTACCCGCATTATGTGAGTTATGGCAGCAATCGGCAGAAAAAATCCATGTGCTGCTCCCAAAGGGGCGTAGCTTAAACAGTCTGACACATTTACTGCCCTGTGAAATTGCCGATCTAGTGCCGGGTCAACAGATAAATCATGGTAATTTAACCCTGCACATTTTACCTATGACAGACCAACAGGGGTTTGATCGCCTGCTCTGGAGCTGTGATTTTAATATCGTGCGCGGTGAAGATTCCTTTTTACGTGCCCAATGGGCCGCAAAACCCTTCATTTGGCACATTTATCCCCAAGAAGATGATTATCACCTCGTAAAATTAGAAGCTTTTCTCAAACTTTACTGCGATAATCTGCCACCTAAAATTGCTTGTTATTGGTCTGAATTGAATCTCGCGTTCAACCAAGCACAGCAATCAGCCGTGAGCCTTCACTGGCAAAACCTTAATCCTGTTAATTTGCCCTTGTTGCATCACCATGCTAAACAATGGCCAATTAATGCATTAAATGCTGCAGATCTCGCTACTCGACTAGTTCAGTTCGTTAAAAACAGCTAAGATACTGCGCGAAAACAGAAAAATCTAAATATAGGAAATAGTGTAATGAAAACTGCTCATGAAATCCGTCCTGGTAACGTGATCATGTTAGATGGCAGCCCATGGGTTGTGCAGAAAACTGAAACAACTCGTTCTGGCCGTAACGCTGCTATCGTTAAGTTAAAGTTGAAAAACTTACTGCTTAACTCTGGTACTGAAACGACTTTCAAAGGTGAAGATAAGTTAGAAGACATCATCCTAGATCGTCTTGACTGCACATATTCTTACTTTGCAGATCCTATGTTTGTATTCATGGATGCAGAATACAACCAATACGACGTAGAAGCTGAAAACCTAGGTGATGCAGCGGCTTATATCGTTGATGGTATGGAAGAAACTTGCCAAGTGACTTTCTATGATGGCAAAGCTATCTCTGTTGAAATGCCAACTACTATTGTACGTGAAGTGATCTACACTGAGCCTTCAGCTCGTGGCGATACTTCAGGTAAAGTGATGAAGCCTGCGACTATCACTGGCGGTGGCACAGTAAGTGTTGCAGACTTCGTGAAAGTAGGCGACAAAATTGAAATCGACACTCGTACTGGTGAATTCAAGAAGCGCGTTTAATCGCCCTTCTCGTTTCCAGACGAAGAAAAGCCAGTGCTTGCACTGGCTTTTTTGTCGCTATTTTTTAGTCACTCATTTTTAAGACTCTTGAGTCATTGAAGGGGTTAAAACTTTTATAAGTAATAATTCCCTTATTCATAAAAGCGTTAGCATTGCGGCCCTAAGAAACGTCGCTCCCAAGCCCCTATCTCACTCAAATAACTTTGGAATTCAATTTCCTTCACCGATACAAAGCCAGTGACAAAATCGTCCCCGAGTAAGCGTCGTGCCGAATCACTTTGGCGCATTTGCGTTAACGCAGCTAAAAATGTCTGCGCGAGGTCATGGCTGCTCTCATAAGCGCTCCCAGTTTCTGGTGCACTTGGCGATAATTTTTCTTCTATTCCGGCAAGGCCCGCTGCCAAAGATGCGGCAATCATCAGGTACGGATTAGCATCGGCACCCGCAATGCGATTCTCTACCCGTCTCGCCACTGGAGCACTTAATGGCACACGTAGGCCAGTGGTGCGATTATCAACGCCCCAACTTAAATTAATCGGCGCTTGACTGCCGGAAATGTAACGTCTAAATGAATTGATATTGGGTGCAAATAACAACATTAAATCAGGTAGATACTTTTGTAATCCGCCGATGTAGTGGTGAAAACGGTCAGTGTCACTACCATCAGCATGGCTGAAAATATTATGACCTTTATCATCGACGACACTTTGATGTAAATGCATAGAACTGCCGGGTTGACCCGCTATGGGTTTCGCCATAAAAATTGCATTCAAGCCATGTTTAATGGCGATTTCTTTCGCCACGTATTTAAACATAAAGGCTTGATCCGCTAAGGCCAGCGGATCGCCATGCACTAAGTTAATTTCATATTGCGATAGCCCCATTTCATGGATCCAAGTATCACCTTTAATCCCAATCGCATCGATAGCGGCATTAAACTCATCCCAAAATGGTGCGAGTTCATTGAGCATATTCATGCTAAACGCGGATTGACCATTTTCAGCTCGGCCACTTTTTGAAATGGGCGCCTGATACGGAACACTCGGATCGGTATTCGCCTCCGTAAGATAAAACTCAATTTCAGGGGCCACCACGGGTGTTAACCCAAGGGCTTGGTAACGGGCCAACACATTTTTTAACATAGAGCGCGGCGCAAATGGACATAAATTGCCATCCAGTAATACGCAGTCATGGATGGCAAATGCGCGCGGCACTGTGCTCCATGGGATCATCTTGAGGGTGCTGTAATCGGGGACGAGTAAAAGATCAGGATCAGCATCAGGGAAAACTGGATCGTAGGAATACTCACCGGTAATCGCTTGCATCGAAATCGCTTGGGCAATACGTAATTCAGCACCCTGAGCAAAACTTCGGGCTGGCATAAGCTTTCCCCTTGGATAGCCTGAAATATCAGGGAATAAACACTCGACATCACGTATTGTGCTGTGCTCGAAAAACGCAGTAAGAAGAGTTGAGTCCATTTGATTCGTTTGCCACTAATGTTGAAAATAATGCCCTGAAGGATGCAAAGTATAATCAGGCTTTGATTTGAAAAGCTACATGGCGACGATGAAATATGTAAAATATAAATGACAATTTCGTAAAATATAATTTGACATCAGTTGAAAATCTTCATTTAGCAGTGTAATCGTGTTTATCCTAGTTCATACCTCATCACTCTTTACTCACCTTTTACTCACTCTAGCCGCCTAACCCCATTACGGCAGAGATAAAAAAACCAGCCGTAGCTGGTTTCTTATATTAATCGTGACAGAAGTTATGCAATCACAATAAAGCCGATAAATGCTATTACTGCTGCGATAAGTGCATAAGGTAACTGAGTCACAGCATGGCTCACTAAGTTACAACCTGAGCCTTGGGCGGCCAATACGGTTGAATCTGAGTAGAAGCACGCTTGGCTACCAAATGATGATGCGGACAATAAGGCCCCAATGACTAATGGGATGTCCGCCCCAACCGCTTGCGCTAATGGCATTACAATAGGAATCGTCACGGCAAATATACCCCAGCTCGAACCTGTGGCAAATGCGAGTATAGCCATAGATAAGAACACTACCGCAGGCAGTAATTTAGGTGTCATAAATGGGCTTAATGATTCAATGACATACTGCGGCAGTAATAACTGATCGCACACATCCTTAAACACAAACGCCGCAATCACAGTGCTAATGGCCGGTAGCATGCTTTTAAAGCCATCGATCATTTGGTCCATCATCTCTGAAAATGGCATCAAGCGCTGTACTGCATAATAAGGAATCGTGATAACTAAGGTCGCCAGCAAACCTTTCCACACGTCGATATCAAAGTACACGGTAAAGGCAACTAACAAACCAATAGGCACTAAAAAGTTATGCAGTTTGCCCTGATTATCGGCGTGCTTAAATTCCTCTTCTATGGCTTTAACCGCATATTCATCCGAAGTTTGAACTTGGTCGAAATCCACTTGCGCTTCCGCGGGTTCACCTTGGGCAGCGCGCAGCTGCGCAGTCTTCATTGGACCAATGGCGGGCACAATACCTAATGCGACAAGTAGCACCATAGCCACAGCTAACCAAGCATAAAGCATGTAAGGAATGGCTTGCATATAAACTGCAATGCCTTGACCTTCGGCTGCCACACCGTTATCCACCAGTAATCCACCAAAAAATACCGCCCAAGTCGATAATGGCACTAACACACACACGGGCGCGGCGGTGGAGTCCACGACATAGGCAAGCATTTCACGGGACACTTTAAATTTATCCGTTACACGCTTCATGGTTTCACCCACAGTCAACGCATTGAGATAGTCATCGATAAAAATCACGATCCCAAGGATAAAAGTCATTAATAGGGAAGATTTAGGTCCTTTCGCCAATTTAAGTGCATTGCGGCCAAACGCTAATGCGCCGCCAGTTCGTACTAAAAGTGCGATGAGCGCACCAAAACCACCACACACCAGAATCAACCAACCTATGGTTTCATCGGCCATAACCTTCAATGACACACTAGCAAAATTGTTTAAGACTTGACTGGGATCGAGTAACAGGAAACCGGTTACCGCACCTATGATCAAAGATAAAATAGGACGGCGTAACCAAATAGCTAACACCAATACCACCAAAGGTGGAATGAGACTTAACGCTGTCGGTTCAGACATGCACTTAGGTCCTCTAAATAAATCGCCTAAAAGGCAAATGGTTTTAGAATAACGCCTGAAATCAACACGATTCAGAACGTCAACACAGCTGCTTCATGATGACTAACCCTGAAGATAAAACCCGCGAATTGCTTGCTATCTAAGGTGCCTTGCCAAAAACATCGCGCAGAAAATAAAGCGCATCGAATATTGAGTCAACTATAAATTTAACTTGATAGAAAATAAATTTAATTCCCGCGAGACAATTTTACATAACCATATAATTTAGAAGACTTTTAACGCCATCGCAACTTAAACATTTATGATCTTCTTAGCTTAATAAGCATTCAATAAATATGCCTAATTATCACAAGATAAAATGCCGCTTGCATAAGTTTACCTTATCAAAAATCTGTGATTAAAAATCAACCATTAAGTATCAGCTAAAATACATTTTCTTCTGTCACGATTAATATGGCTAATATAGAGAAATCAAATATGAGTCAGCTAATGAAAACGCATTTTCATCTTTCGAAATGAAAAAACATAAACAAGATTCCCCTACCAACCCAATAGATAAACAATCTTAAAATCATGCCAATGTCAGAACATAAAACTTGTGCAGATTTCTTTAATCGACTGTTAAAGCATATTTAACTGAGGGATATTTATAAAAAAAGCGCAATTCTGTGCTTATCCCCCCTTTCATCTGCAATGAAATTTCGTTATGGTGCGCTAACTTAAGCCAAAACTTTATGCATGTTCCGAGGTGTAAATGCGCCCTATCATCAAATCCAACAAGCTGGATACCGTTTGCTATGACATCCGCGGCCCAGTGCACAAGGAAGCCAGACGTTTAGAAGACGAGGGGCATCGAATCCTCAAACTCAACATTGGTAATCCGGCCCCCTTCGGTTTCGAAGCGCCTGAAGAAATTGTGCGCGATGTGATCCTCAATTTACCCAGTGCCCAAGGCTACTGTGAGTCAAAAGGATTATTCTCTGCCCGTAAGGCCATAGTGCAGCATTATCAAGCCCAAGGGATTTTTGGTGTCGATATCGAAGATATCTATATAGGCAACGGCGTTTCAGAACTCATTATGATGGCAATGCAAGGCTTGCTAAATACCGATGATGAGATCTTAATCCCCTCTCCAGACTATCCCCTGTGGACGGCTGCGGCGAATCTCGCGGGCGGCAAGGCTGTGCATTATCGCTGTGATGAAGAAGCGGACTGGTTCCTCGATCTCAACGACATTAAAAGTAAAATTTCATCACGTACCCGCGGCATAGTGCTGATTAACCCGAACAATCCAACCGGAGCGGTATACAGCAGAGAATTACTGCTGCAAGTGGTTGAACTGTGTCGTCAACATGATCTGATCCTTTTTGCCGATGAAATTTACGATAAAATTTTATACGACGAAGCCAAGCATATTCCTGCTGCGGGTCTATCAGATGATATTTTAACTGTTACTTTTAACGGTTTATCAAAGGCTTATCGTGCAGCAGGATTTCGTGTTGGTTGGATGATGTTATCTGGCAATCTTAAGGCAGCTAAAAGTTACATCGAAGGCTTAGAAATGCTGTCCTCGATGCGCCTCTGTGCAAACGTGCCCAATCAACATGCGATTCAAACCGCGCTCGGCGGTTATCAGAGTATTAACGAGCTTATTTTGCCTAATGGCCGCCTCACAGTTCAAAGGGATGCCTGTTATGAATTACTTAACCAAATTCCAGGTGTGAGCGTTAAAAAACCCAAGGGCGCACTCTATGCCTTCCCTAAACTGGATATGAAGAAATTCAACCTAAGGGATGATGAGCGTTTAGTGCTGGATTTACTCAGAGAAAAGAAAATCCTGTTAGTCCATGGCAGCGCCTTTAACTGGCCTGAGCCTGACCATTTGCGAGTGGTTTTCTTGCCCTATAAAGAAGATCTGAAAAAAGCATTTACCGAGTTTGGCGCCTTCCTCGAAAACTATCGGCAGTAAGTTTATCCTCAGTTAACAGTTTGAGTCATAAAGCGATCCTAGTGGTCGCTTTATTTTTAGCTATTTCTTTAAATCCTCCACGCTCATGCTCACGTGTCATCCAAGGCTGTGATAATCTAAGACTTCACTAGCGTCAATACTGCCTATTCACTCGTATCATGTCTTCCATTGCAGCTTGTCGCCTACCGATTTCACTCTTTAGCAGGAAAACTATGAGTCACTTATTTGCGCATTTAGCTCGCATGAAACTTATCCAACGCTGGCCTTTGATGTACAACGTTCGCACTGAAAATGTTCAAGAACACTCGCTGCAAGTTGCCATGGTGGCCCATGCACTGGTGATCATCAGTAATAAGAAATTCGGCACGACGCTCGATCCCCATCAAGCCACGAGTCTGGCGATTTTTCACGATGCCAGTGAAATTCTCACGGGTGACTTACCGACGCCGGTGAAATACTTCAATAAAGAAATTGAAGCCGAGTATAAAAAGATTGAGGCGATTGCCGAGCAGCGCATGTTAGATATGGTACCTGAGGAATTTAAAGAGGATTATCGCAGTCTGTTCATCAGCGATTACGCCGATCCCGTTTACAAGACCATAGTGAAATCGGCTGACACTCTGTGTGCCTATCTTAAATGCCTTGAGGAAAACCGCGCTGGCAATAGTGAATTTAATACCGCCCGTAAGCGTCTCGAAGACATGCTGTCGACGAATCCTGATCCCTCAGTACAGTATTTTATGAGCTGCTTTGTACCCAGTTTCACTTTGAATTTAGACGAAATTAACAAGATGCTTTGATTTTCCACTCTCGCTAGGAATGCATATGACTTCAAGTGTTTGGCAAGAACGCCGTCATGGTGAAGATAAACAACGGCGTAACGATCACCGCAGCCCTTACCAAAGAGACAGGGCGCGTATTCTCCACTCGGCCGCCTTTCGCCGCCTACAGGCTAAGACACAAGTGCTCGGCGTTGGCATGAATGACTTCTATCGCACCCGATTAACCCACTCACTCGAAGTCTCGCAAATTGGCACCGGCATAGCCGCGCAGCTCAGACGTAAATATCCACAACATAAACAACTGCTTTGCTCTATGAGCTTATTAGAGTCCTTATGTTTAGCCCACGATATTGGTCATCCTCCATTCGGCCATGGCGGCGAAGTCGCATTGAATTACATGATGCGCGACCACGGCGGTTTTGAAGGCAATGGCCAAACCTTTCGTATTTTATCGAAACTTGAGCCCTACACTTTAGATTTTGGGATGAACTTGTGTCGGCGTACCATGCTCGGGATTTTGAAATACCCTGCGCCGCACTCGAAGCTGTTTGTCGCGGGCGAGCATAGTGAAATCACCAACCACAGACAGTTAAAACCGTCACAATGGCCGCCGGTTAAGGGCATTTTCGACGATGATAACGACATCTTCGCTTGGGTGCTTGAGCCTTTATCTGAGGCAGATAGCCGTCGTTTTACATCAACTCAGCAAGGTTCACACCCCGCCCTGCACCACTATCCGCATTTGCGAACCCAGTTTAAATCCTTCGATTGCTCGATCATGGAACTGGCTGATGACATCGCCTATGCGGTGCACGATCTCGAAGATGCGATTGTGATGGGCATAGTCACAGCGTCCCAGTGGCATCAAGATGTGGCGCCGACACTGACGAACAGCAGTGATGCGTGGATAAAACAAGAGCTGGCAGATATTGGCAACAAGCTGTTTTCCCATGAGCATCACCTGCGTAAAGATGCCATAGGCACACTCGTTAATGGCTTTGTCACCGCTATTGTTATCTCAGAAGATGACGTGTTCGAAGAGCCATTATTGCGCTTTAATGCAACATTAGAGCCCGAATTTGCCATTGCGCTCAATGTGCTCAAGCAACTGGTTTATAAATACGTGATCCGTAAACCTGAGATCCAAATGCTCGAATATAAAGGCCAGCAAATTGTGATGGGATTATTTGAAGCCTTCGCTTCCGATCCAGAGCGTTTACTACCACTGAACACCCAAGAGCGCTGGCGCGAAAGTGAGCAACAAGGCTTAAACAGTCACAGAGTGTTGGCGGACTATATTTCAGGAATGACTGATGAGTTTGCAGGCAGACTATATCAGCAGTTGTTTAGCCCAAAAGCCGGCTCAAATGTAGAACTGAGCAAGGAAATGTAGGCAAGCAGGCATTGCGCGGCCCGACTTGCTATAAAGCCAGACTGTTTGTAAATGCTCGTGTTACTGTAAAAACCAGACTTTCTACAGAGTCAGCTATCGCAGCCGTTCTCTATCAAAATGCGAAAGATAAAAGACAAAAAACCACCTCGCGGTGGTTTTTTATTTTGTCACTATTTCAAGCTCGATTTATAAAGCGCCGATGGCATCTTTACAAAGTTGAGTAATACGATCCCAATCGCCGTGTTCCATTGCATCCGTTGGCGCAATCCAACTACCACCAATACAATCGACGTTTTTCAGCGCTAAATAATCTTTATAGCTACTAGGCGTAATGCCACCTGTTGGGCAGAAGCGAATATCCGCTAGCGGACCCGAGAAGGCTTTCAGCGCATCAACACCACCCGAAGCTTCGGCTGGGAAGAATTTAAAGTGGGTGTAACCGAGCGCCATCCCCGTCATCACTTCTGAAATGCTCGCAACCCCTGGAATTAAAGGGATTGGACCATGCATACCCGCTTTAAGTAGTTCAACCGTTGCACCTGGGGTAATAATAAACTGCGCGCCAGCGGCAATCGCAAGATCAAGCTGAGCTTCGTTTAGGATAGTCCCTGCGCCCACTAAGGCCTCAGGCACTTCTTTGGCGATTTTAGTGATAGCTTCGAGTGCACAAGGCGTACGCAAAGTCACTTCTAACACGCTAATGCCACCGGCAACCAGTGCTCGCGCTAATGGCACCGCATGTTCAATCTTGTTAATCACCATAACAGGAACAATAGGGCTGCGTTTAAAAATATCTTGTGGCTGTAGTGACCAGTTATTCTCAAGCATTGCGTTATTCTTCCTTTGTATTAATAAAGTTCATCGATGGCATTAGTACAACGCGCACCAGTTTCTGGACTACTTAGATTTGAACGTAGCGCACTAAATAACTCGCGGCCCATGCCATAACGTGAGCGATGTAAATCCACTATTCCCGCGGCTCTGGTGGCAAGTTCAGCTTCAGATACAAGCAGGCTCAGTTCGCCTGTTAACGCATCGACACGGATCAAGTCGCCATCTTGGACTTTGGCAATTAAACCACCATCTAAGGCTTCTGGCGTCAAGTGAATGGCCGCAGGGACTTTACCCGACGCACCAGACATGCGACCGTCGGTCAGCAGCGCGACTTTAAAGCCTTTGTCCTGAAGCGTTCCCAATAATGGGGTTAACTTGTGCAGTTCTGGCATACCGTTAGCTTTCGGGCCTTGACCTTTAACCACGACAACACAATCTCTATCCAAAGCACCGGCTTGGAACAAGGCATCGAGTTTGTTTTGATCGTCAATCACCACCGCGGGCGCTTCAACGACACGATGTTGTTCTTGTACTGCTGACACTTTGATCACAGCGCGGCCTAAGTTACCTTTGAGTAATTTTAAGCCACCGTTGCCTTGGAAAGGTGATGCGACTGACGTTAACACTTCAGTATCTAAGCTAGTCGTTGGACCATCGACCCAGCGCAGTTCACCGTCGAGCAACCTTGGCTCTTGGGTATAACGGCGTAAACCAAAGCCCGCAACGGTATTTACATCTTCATGCAATAGACCCGCATCGAGCAATTCTTTGATTAAGTACGCCATGCCACCGGCTGCATGGAAATGATTAATATCGGCGTGACCGTTTGGATACACGCGCGCCACTAATGGCACGGCATCGGATAATTCAGAAAAATCATCCCAGTTCACGATAATACCGGCAGCACGAGCCGCGGCGACGATGTGCATGGTCAAGTTCGTAGAACCGCCAGTAGCCAAGAGCGCCACAATGCCGTTAACCACAGACTTTTCGCTGACCACTTCACCGATTGGGGTATATTGGGTGCCCATTTCGGTTAAACGACACACTTGCTTAGCCGCCATCTTGTTTAAGGCTTCACGCAGTGGATCATCTGGATTCACAAATGACGAGCCTGGTAACTGCAGACCCATCACTTCAAGCATCAACTGATTCGAGTTTGCAGTGCCGTAGAAAGTACAGGTTCCTGCACTGTGGTAAGACTGGGCTTCAGCTTCTAACAGTTGCGCGCGATCCACTTTACCTTGGGCAAATTGCTGACGAATACGGGCTTTTTCTTTGTTCGGGATACCTGATTTCATCGGCCCTGCGGGCACGAATAACATAGGTAAGTGACCAAAGCTTAAGGCGCCGATAAGCAAACCTGGAACGATTTTATCGCAAATGCCGAGCAGTAAAGCACCATCGAACATGTTGTGAGACAAGCCCACAGCCGTTGCCATAGCAATCACTTCACGACTCAGTAAGCTCAATTCCATACCGGGTTGACCTTGAGTCACACCATCACACATGGCCGGAACACCGCCCGCCACTTGTGCAACACTGCCGACTTCCTGACAGGCTTTTTTCAGCAATTCAGGATAGCTTTCATAGGGTTGGTGCGCAGATAACATATCGTTAAATGCCGTCACTATGCCGATATTCGCCTTATTCAATTGACGCAATGCATTTTTGTCGTCTGGATTACAGGCGGCAAAACCATGGGCTAAGTTGCCACAGCTCAATGAGCTACGGTGTACACCATGGTTACGGGCATCATTCAATGCGGCGAGATAACCTTCACGTGACGCTTTGCTACGGGCAATAATTCTGTCGGTAACAGCTTGAACTACTGAGTGTATTTCTACTGAGTGCATAGTGACTCCTTAAGCGCTCCAGAACACATCAACGGGCGTTTTACGCTGCGCTAATACGGCTCTGATAGGCATAGCATGGACATCATCACTTTCTAACGCTTGACGATATACGGATAATTTCTGTTCCCCGACCAAGTGCAGATAAATTTGTCTGCTGTTCAGAATCGCACTCTTAGAGAGCGTAATTCTGCCATGGGGCGCTGTGGTGGGGTTCGTCGCCACACACAGGGCTTGGGTTGTGAGCGCATTTTCAAGCTCAGCACTGCAGGGAAACCAAGAACAAGTATGACCATCGTTACCCATGCCTAATACCACCACATCAAAAGGACGTGGGAAGTTAGACAAGGACTCGGCGGCCATATCGGTGCCCGCTTCTGCGGTCGAAAACATGTTTTTTAAACCGCGGAATTTGGCATTTGCCGCACGGTTTTGTAATAAATGTTCACGCACGAGGCGCTCATTAGAAGCATCAGCGTCGGCTTCAACCCAGCGCTCATCGGCAAGCGTGATATAAACATCACTCCAATCGATGGATTTCATGCTCAATAGTTGAAATAACTTAAGCGGCGTCGAACCACCGGAAACCACTAAGCTCGATTTTCCGCGGGCATCGACGGCTTCCTGCAACTGGCTCGCAATTCTATTCGCAAGCTGTTGTTCTAACGCACTTGGCGTATCGAAAGATTTGAATACGGTTTCTTTAATCATCAAAGTCTCCTACTCGTCCCACGAACGGCCATCTTTGGTGATCAAAGCAACTGACGCAACTGGACCCCAAGTACCCGCAGGATAAGGTTTTGGTTTTTCGTTGCTTTGTTCCCATGATTGGATAATGCCATCCACCCAAGTCCATGCCTGCTCGACTTCGTCACGGCGCACGAACAGCGCTTGATTACCGAGCATAGCTTCAAGTAACAGACGCTCGTAGGCATCGGCGATACGTTCATTTTTAAAGGTATCGGAGAAGCTCAAATCGAGTTTAGTGGTTTGTAGACGTTGTTTTTGCTCCAAACCTGGCACTTTGTTCATCATCTGGATTTCAACCCCTTCATGGGGCTGCAAACGGATTGTCAGCTTGTTCGGTGGCAGATTACGGTAGCTTGAGCGATACAAGTTATGCGGTGGGTTTTTGAAATACACCACAATTTCAGAGCTCTTAAACGGCATACGTTTACCGCTACGTAAATAGAAAGGCACGCCCGCCCAACGCCAGTTGTCGATATCCACACGAATAGCCACGAAGGTTTCTGTGTGTGATTGAAGGTTGGCGCCTTCTTCTTCTAAATAACCCGGTACTGGGCTGCCCTTTAAGAAGCCCGCACTGTACTGACCGCGTACGGTATTTTCATACACATTGTCAGAATTAATCGGACGCAGTGATTTGAGCACTTTGACTTTTTCATCACGGATGCTGTCAGCGTCTAAGTTAACGGGTGGATCCATAGCAACGAGCGTTAACACTTGCAGCAAATGGTTCTGGATCATGTCACGCATTTGACCCGCTTTGTCGAAGTAACCCCAACGGCCTTCGATGCCCACTTCTTCTGCGACTGTGATCTGGACGTGGTCAATCGTACGGTTGTCCCACTTAGAGGCAAATAAAGAGTTAGCAAAACGCAGTGCAATCAAGTTCTGTACGGTTTCTTTACCTAAGTAATGGTCGATACGGTAAACCTGACGTTCTTTGAAGTAAGCGGAAACTTGGTCATTGATAACGCGAGAAGAGTCTAAATCTGAGCCGATGGGCTTTTCGAGCACCACGCGTGAATCTGGGTGGATAAGATCTTGTTCATGCAAACAACGGCAAATGTCGCCGAATATTGCAGGTGGCGTAGCAAAGTAACTGACCATAACGCGCTCTTCTGGTTTGAGCAGATCATGGAAGGCACTGTAGCCCGCTGAATCGGTAAAGTTAGTGCCTATATAGTGGCAGCGGGACAGGAAACGTTGGAGAGTCTCTTCGCACAAAGGCTCTTTAACGAAGGTGTTTAATGCAAGCGTGACTAATTCGATAAACTCATCTTGAGTAAACTCGTCTTTCGCGACACCGATCACTTTCGTATCTTTATCGAGAAGTTTAGCTTTATCTAGCTGGTATAAAGAAGGTAACAACTTGCGTCGTGCCAAATCGCCTTTAGTACCAAAGAGTACGAAGTCACAAGCTTTGGCGCCTGATGTTGTTTTGCCCATTGCGTTACGATCTCCTTTGTATGTCGTGTCCCTTCATGTCGATGAAGAAATCCACACTTTTGTTGTAATATAACAACAGAATTTGTTAAATGCATCTATTTTTATAAATATTAACATTCTAGCTAACTAGGCACTTACAGCATTAATCTGATATGCTTTTTGTGCTTAAATTACTGAAGGTAGTAAAGTCTTATTTCAAAATTGTACTGAAAAGTTACTACATAGAGTCTCTTTGTGGGCCGCCAGCCTTGATCTGTCCCCACAAAACAAAAATAAATAAAATTACATTCTCAATTTAGCGGACATACGCGTATGAATACCCTAGAAAAGGTTCAAAAAAGCCTCACCCATTTTAGTAAATCAGAACGCAAAGTTGCAGAGGTGATCTTAGCATCACCACAGACAGCTATACATTCTAGCATCGCCACACTGGCTAAGATGGCAGATGTCAGTGAACCTACTGTGAATCGTTTCTGCCGCCGCTTAGATACTAAAGGTTTCCCTGATTTTAAGTTACATCTAGCACAAAGTCTTGCGAACGGTACACCTTATGTGAGCCGCCACGTTGAAGAAGATGATTCGACTGAGTCTTACACGACAAAAATATTCGAATCTTCAATGGCTTCGCTCGATACCGCACGTCAAAGCCTAGACATTTCAGCCATTAATAAAGCCGTTGACATTCTCACTCAAGCTAAGACTATTTCCTTTTTTGGCCTAGGCGCATCCGCTTCAGTTGCCCATGACGCGCAAAATAAATTCTTCCGCTTTAATGTCCCTGTCATCTGTTTTGACGATGTTCTAATGCAACGCATGAGCTGTATTAACAGTAATGAGGGCGATGTGGTGGTATTGATTTCCCACACTGGCCGCACTAAGTCATTGATTGAAATAGCGCGTTTAGCGAGAGAAAATGGTGCAGCTGTGATTGGTATTACCGCCCGCAACTCGCCTTTGTCAATGGAATGTACACTGCCCGTGACAATGGAAGTGCCAGAAGATACTGACATGTATTTACCTATGGCCTCGCGTTTAGCCCAATTAGTCACTATAGATGTATTGGCAACGGGTTTTACCTTACGTAGAGGCCCACGTTTCCGCGATAATTTGAAACGAGTGAAAGAAGTGTTAAAAGAGTCTCGCATCAATAAAGATCCGATACTGTAACTCACTTCCTTTTCTAAAAATGGCTAGTGTTGATCCTTAACCTAGCCATTTATCGTGCAAATATCAGCGATACCTCACAATTTTCATACATAACTTTAGATCAATTTGATTGTAACTTTACTACAAAATTTGGAATTGCATGGTAATATAGTCCCAAGATTTTTTTTAACTTTAACGGAGTATCCTTATGTTCCGCAGAACCAAAATCGTCACCACTCTAGGTCCCGCTACCGATCGTGATGATAACCTACGCCGCATCATCGCGGCAGGTGCAAACGTTGTACGTCTTAATTTCTCCCACGGTTCCCCCGAAGATCATCTAAAACGAGCAACTCAAGCGCGCGAAATCGCTAAAGAGTTAGGCGTTCATGTGGCCATTCTTGGTGACTTACAAGGCCCTAAAATCCGCGTTTCTACTTTCAAAGACAATAAGAAAGTACAACTCGTATTAGGTCAAGCCTATGTACTTGATGCCGAGTTAGCCAAAGGTGAAGGCGACGAGACCCAAGTGGGTATCGATTACAAGCAATTGCCAGACGATGTGACTGTTGGTGATATCCTGATGTTAGATGATGGCCGTGTTCAATTACGCGTTGAGCGTGTTGAAGGCCGTAAAGTGCATACCACAGTGACTGTGGCAGGCCCTTTATCTAACAACAAAGGTATTAACAAACAAGGCGGCGGACTTTCTGCTGCTGCGCTGACCGAAAAAGACAAGGCTGACATTCTCACTGCAGCAATGATCCAAGTGGATTATTTAGCCGTGTCTTTCCCGCGCAGTGGTGCAGACTTGGACTATGCACGCGATCTTGCCCGTCAAGCAGGTTGTAATGCGTTGATCGTTGCTAAAGTTGAACGTGCTGAAGCGGTTGCGACCGATGCCGCGATGGATGATGTTATCTTAGCGTCTGACGTTGTTATGGTTGCCCGTGGTGACTTAGGTGTTGAAATTGGTGATGCTGCACTCGTTGCAGTGCAGAAGAAGTTAATCGCCCGTTCACGCCAACTGAATAAAGTCGTCATCACTGCCACCCAGATGATGGAATCGATGATTTCAAGCCCAATGCCAACCCGCGCCGAAGTGATGGACGTGGCGAACGCTGTGCTTGATGGTACCGATGCTGTGATGTTATCTGCTGAAACTGCTGCCGGTGACTTCCCAGAAGAAACCGTTAAGGCAATGGCAAACGTGTGTGTTGGCGCTGAATCTCACCCAAGTGTGATTGTGTCTAAGCATAGATTAGATGTGCGTTTCACTTCAGTTGAAGAAACCATTGCACTATCAACTATGTATGCAGCAAACCACCTAGAAGGCGTTAAGGCGATTATCGCTCTGACTGAATCGGGTGCAACACCACAGTTGATGTCTCGTATCAGTTCTTCACTGCCAATCCTGGGTTTATCACGTCACGCAACAACCTTAGCCAAAATGGCCTTGTACCGCGGCGTGTTGCCAATTTACTTCGATTCAACTATCCACCCAGCCGATGAGCTAGCGCAAAAAGCGTTAGAAGCATTAACTGCGGCTGGTTATTTGAATAGCGGTGATATGGTATTAATGACCAAAGGCGATGCAATGGAAACCATCGGCGGCACTAACACCTGTAAAGTGTTGATCGTAGCTTAAGTTGCTTAAGCTTCTTCTAACAACTCAAGCGCGTTAGAAAAAAGCCAATAAAAAACCACCTCATGAAGGTGGTTTTTTTATATTGACTGTTTTCTGTAAGTGCAGATTTCTGTTGGTGCTGATTTATCGGTCTATCATTGCTGGGGGAAATCTAAGCGGCCCAAGTGTAGTAGTAGCCATCGAACTTAACACCGCTTAGACCAAACTGCACTAACATTAAACGCTAACATCAAACACTAGCAATCACTATAACGCTTCGAAATCATTCACATTAATTGCCGCTAAGCGCAGCTTATCAGCATGCTGTAACTTTTGTTCTTCGTCGGCAGTGATAACGCCAGTCTCGAGTGCTTTTGCAAACAAGACTTGATTAGGCACTTTTGCTGGCAACTCACCGGCACGCTGCGCTTTCTTCAGTTTTTTATAGATTTCTTTACAGGCATATTGCGCGATAAATGCTTGCTCAACTTCAGCAATACCGCCCTTATCCCCTTCAAATTCAGGACATAAGAAAGTAATACGTTCACGAGCTGGGCCAGGCTTCAACATGCCGCTAACTAAATCGGTCGCCATTTTGTCGCTCGGTGCAGTGAAGTGATTACCCAGCGGGAAGATTAAGCCACGCAGTAACCATGCCACAGGACGGCTTGGGAAGTTACGAATCGTGTCTTCCAACGCTTTAGCTGCCAAGTGCAAACGATTGGCCATTACATAACGTACCGCAGGCAAATCATCCTGTTGACGGCCATTATCTTCAAACAACTTCAAGGTTGCTGAGCCTAAATACAACTGGCTGAGCACATCACCCATACGTGCAGACAGCATTTCTTTACGTTTTAAATCGCCGCCCATGATCAGCATTGATAAATCTGTCATTAAGGCTAATGCAGACGAAATACGCGACATATCTTTATAGTACTGCTTAGTTTCACCGCTCACTGGCGCACTGCCAAAACGGCTACCGCTTAACGCGCTAAACAACGCACTGAAAGCATTACGCGTGGCATAACCCATGTGGCCCATTAATAGCGCATCAAAACGCTCTAAGGCTTCATGTTGGTTTTCCATCGCAGCGGCTTCCATTTCGGCAAGTACGTAAGGATGGCAGCGAGTCGCACCTTGACCAAAAATCATCAATGAGCGGGTTAGAATATTCGCGCCTTCTACAGTGATCGAAATTGGATTCGACATATAAGGGTGGCCTAAATAGTTTTTAGGTCCTAATTGAATGCCCTTACCCGATTGAATATCCATGGCATCGTTCATCACAGAACGGCCTAATTCAGTCATGTGGTACTTAGCTATCGCGGTCACGACCGAAGGTTTGACTTTAAGATCAATACCCGTGGTTGTTAAACGACGCGCAGCTTCTAACTGATAAGTGTTGGCAATAATACGCGCCAGCGCTTCTTGCACCCCTTCAAACTGGCCAATTGCCATACCAAACTGGTGACGCACATAGCTGTAAGCCGTTGTCGTCTTCGTCGCCATGTGACCAGAAGCCGTTGCCAATGCTGGCAATGAAATACCGCGGCCCGCTGACAAACACTCAACCAGCATACGCCAGCCTTTACCGGCAAACTCAGGGCCACCGATAATCCAATCCAGCGGAATAAACACTTCTTTACCTTGAGTAGTACCGTTCATAAACGCCATACCCAGCGGATTATGACGACGACCAATAACCACACCAGGATGATCCGTTGGGATCAACGCACAGGTAATGCCTAAGTTTTTCTTATCGCCAAGCAGACCTTCAGGATCGCGCATTTGGAACGCTAAACCCAGAACTGTTGCTACAGGAGCCAGCGTGATATAACGCTTATCCCATGTAAGTTTAAGCCCAAGCATTTCTTCGCCGTTGAAAATATCACGACACACAATACCTACATCGGGGATAGCGCCGGCATCACTGCCCGCTTCTGGACCAGTTAATGCAAAACAAGGAATTTCATCGCCTTTAGCTAAAGCAGGTAACCAACGTTCTTTCTGCTCGCTCGTACCATAGTGGGTTAGCAACTCACCAGGGCCTAAAGAGTTCGGCACCATCACAGTCACAGCGGCACTGACGCTACGGCTGGCTAATTTGCTGACAATGGTCGAGTTTGCATAGGCAGAGAAAGCTTTACCACCAAATTTCTTCGGAATGATCAGTGCGAAGAAACCTTCTTTCTTAAAGTATTCCCACAGCTCTGGCGGTAAATCCTTGCGGTTATGCACTATGTCGAAATCATCGATCATCGTCAGTGCTGTCATTACTTGATTATCAATAAAGTCTTTTTCTTCTGCAGTTAGCGTGGGTTTGCCATAGCTATGCAAGGTATTCCAGTTAGGATTTCCGCGAAATAACTCCCCTTCCCACCAGACATCACCCGCTTCCATCGCTTCACGCTCGGTATCGGAAAGTGGCGGCAAGACCTTCTTGAAAAAACTAAAAACTGGGCGGGTAATAAACTGCATCCGGATATTTTTCACCGCAAACAACACGATAATGGCTATCAGGGCAAGAATTATAATCGTCAACATTATCAAGACCTTTTAATTAAGAAGAAACGGGGACTGATACACCAGCCGCCATGTAGGGGATCACTTTACGGATCACGGCTTCGATGTCGTTATGCTCACCAAACTCAGCAGCAGCAATGTCATTTAGGGCATCAGCGGACGCCATAGTGAACACGATAGTGCCTAAGGTAAAGTGTAAGCGCCAAAACATTTCTGCGGGTGGAATATGTGGTGCACTGGCCGAAACGGCTTTAACAAAAGCATCGAGATGCTGGCCGTAATGGGTAGTAATAAACCAACGTAAATGCCCTTGGCTTTCGATATAGCCACGGCCTAAAAGCTGCAGGAAGATCGTGGTGCCTTCGGTACGTAGCGCGTTTAAATCCAATAAAGGATCGACCAAAGAAGACAGGATCTCTTCGAGTGTAGCTTGTGCTGGAGCGGCATTTAAACGGTGAATTTGGCTTGAAGCAGCAGGCATAAATACGTCTAAATAGCGGGCTAACACTGCACGGATCAGCTCTTTTTTAGAACCAAAGTGATAATTGACCGATGCTAAATTCACCTCAGCTTTGCTGGTAATGAGTCGCAAGGAAGTCTCAGAAAAGCCCCGTTCGGCGAACAGTTTTTCTGCGGCATCAAGTATTCTAGTTTTTGTATCGGATCGACTTGCCATTCCGTGACCTTGAATTAATTTAAAACACTCGTTTAAATTAAACATTGGCACCACGGATGTCAAACTAAAATTGGACAAATTCACCGCTTTCTAGTCTGTGATACAAGTGGTATGTCATACATGTCCGAATAAGTGTTAAAAACAAGTCAATTAACCCTTGTGCAATAACCCTGTGGTTTAGGTAAACTGTGTAACACAAAAACAACAAGGACAACTAGACATGGTTATTTCATTGAATCGTCGCAGTAAAATCGCCCTCACAGTGGCACTCTCGCTGGGATTAACGGCCTGTAATGATCCACAAAGTAAAACAGACAAGACAGCTACTGCAGAAGCAGCTGTCATCAATACCGCCCCAGATAAAGCACAAGCCATTGCTTTTATTAATGATGCTGAAGCCAAGATGGCCGAATTATCGATTGAATCTAATCGCGCCGAGTGGATTTACAGCAACTTTATTACTGATGATACCGCGGCCCTTTCTGCCGCAGTCGGCGAAAAGGTCAGTGCAGCGTCGGTAAAATTTGCAACCGAGGCGGCTAAGTATGCCAATGTGCAACTCGATCCCGTAAATGCCCGCAAGCTCAATATCCTGCGCAGTGCGTTAGTGTTACCCGCGCCGCTCGATCCTGCGAAGAATACCGAGCTGGCGCAAATTAGTTCAGAATTAAATGGCTTATACGGCAAAGGAAAATACTGTTTTGCCGACGGCAAGTGTATGACTCAGCCTGAGCTATCGAGCTTAATGGCCGAATCACGAGATCCCGTAAAATTACTGGAAGCGTGGAAAGGCTGGCGTGAAATCGCTAAACCCATGCGCCCCTTGTTTCAACGCGAAGTTGAACTGGCCAATGAAGGCGCAAAGGATCTCGGTTATGCCAACCTGTCTGAACTATGGCGCAGTCAATACGATATGAAGCCCGATGACTTTTCACAGGAACTCGACCGTCTTTGGGGCCAAGTTAAGCCACTTTATGAATCCTTGCACTGCTACGTACGGGGAGAATTGAATAAAGAGTACGGGAATACCGTCGCACCGACCACTGGCCCCATCCCTGCACACTTACTTGGCAACATGTGGGCCCAGCAATGGGGCAATGTGTATGATCTCGTCGCCCCTGACAATGCTGATCCGGGTTACGATGTCACTGAGTTACTGGCAAAGAAAGGCTATGACGAGCATAAAATGGTGAAACAAGCCGAAGGCTTCTTCACATCATTAGGGTTCGCACCATTGCCAGAAAGTTTTTGGGCACGTTCTCTATTCGTTCAACCAAAGGACCGTGATGTGGTTTGTCACGCTTCGGCGTGGGATCTCGATAATCTCGACGATATCCGCATTAAAATGTGTATCCAAAAAACTGCCGAAGATTTTAGCGTTATCCACCACGAACTTGGGCATAACTTCTATCAACGCGCTTATAAGCAACAACCCTTCCTATTTAAAAACAGCGCCAACGATGGTTTCCATGAAGCCATTGGTGACACGATTGCACTGTCGATTACGCCAAGCTATTTAAAGCAAATCGGCTTATTAGAAGAAGTACCTGATGCATCTAAGGATATCGGCCTCTTACTAAAACAAGCCTTAGACAAAATTGCTTTCTTGCCCTTTGGCCTGATGATAGATCAGTGGCGCTGGAAAGTGTTTAGCGGCGAAATCACGCCCGCCCAATATAACCAAGCTTGGTGGGATCTGAGGGAAAAATACCAAGGCGTCAAAGCACCGACTGAACGTAGTGAAGCAGATTTTGATCCGGGTGCTAAATACCATGTACCAGGCAATGTACCCTACACCCGTTACTTCCTAGCGCATATTTTGCAATTCCAATTCCATCAATCGCTGTGTGAAACTGCAGGCGATAAAGGTCCGGTACACAGATGCAGTATTTATGGTAATCAAGCAGCGGGAGAGAAACTCAATAAGATGCTCGAGTTAGGCTTAAGTAAACCTTGGCCAGAAGCATTGAAAGAAGTCACCGGCAAAGAAGCCATGGATGCAAAAGCGGTGCTCGATTACTTCACCCCACTTAAAACATGGTTAGATGAGCAAAATACCACCGCAAACCGCCAGTGTGGTTGGTAAGGGTTCATTAAATCATCACCCAATAACATAAAACAAAATGCCCAATAAAATTGGGCATTTTTATTCAATCCTTATCTGTTTAATCTAACGCCATCCCATACCTTTACGATTGGCTTCACGGTTTTCAAGCTTGAGCTGTTCTGACTTAGTTAACATCACATAAAGTGCCCCAGCACCGCCCTGCTCGGTTTTCGCCGAATGATAGGCAAGCACCATGTCGAGTTGTGATAACCAATAGCACACAGCGGATTTGAGCAATCCTGCAAAGGGTTGACTCTGATAGCCTTTACCGTGGATCAACATGACACAGCGTTCACCATGTGCCTGCGCTGCCAGTAAATAGTTAAGGACGGCATCACGAGCTTGGTTTAACCGATAAGCATGCACATCAAGCTCCATCTTGATGCTGTATTGCCCCATTCGGAGTCGTTTAAAAACGCCGCCTTGTACCCCCTCACGCTTAAAGCTCACAATGTCATCAGGCGCTTGCAGTGGAAACACTTTTAAATCCAGAGGCATACACGCTAGGAAGGCTTCCCGTTGTAAAGTATCGCGTCTGTGTATTTGCTCAGCAGTCAACGCTTTCGGTGCTAAATTTACCACTGGCATAACGCCTTTTAGTGGCACGACTCCAGCCATTTCCTCAAAAAACAGTGCTGATTCATCATCCAGCATGGCAAGCTCCTTTACTTCACACTCTTGTACAGAAACACACTTTGTAAACATTCAAGGCTTTAGTTCAGCGGGCGCCTCCATTATAGTGACGCCATGATTGCCAGATTAGAATAAAGTAATGAAATTTTTGCCGCTAGTCCTGATGTGCTTATTGTCACTGCCAAGCTTAGCCAATCCAGCTAAAACTCATACAAAATCCACTGATGATCAATTGATCAACGCTAATTATCCTTTGTTTATTAGCGCTTTTAATCAATTGT
The DNA here is from genome assembly GCF_036245925.1 of Shewanella sp. M-Br. Taxonomy (NCBI): domain Bacteria; kingdom Pseudomonadati; phylum Pseudomonadota; class Gammaproteobacteria; order Alteromonadales; family Shewanellaceae; genus Shewanella; species Shewanella sp. M-Br. The sequence continues at coordinate 144,720 of NZ_BJBV01000009.1, read as the reverse complement.
CCCCTGAGGTGACTCGTGAGATTTACGCTGATGACGCTAGCTACTTATCTGAGAGTCAAAGTAAAGAAATTTACTATGGACGAGACAATATTGTCGCCATTTACAAGAAGTTTTTCGATAAAATCCGCGCCAAAAAAGCCACTATTGACGTGGATTTCCGCATTACTAAACGCAAAATTATCGGTAATGGTGCCATAGATACAGGCTATTATTTGGTTCGATTTTACCCAGCACAAGAAACTGGCGAACCTGTGAGTGAATTTGCGGGCAAATTTGCTATTGGTACAGAAAAAGTCTCATCCACCCAATGGAAAGTGAGCTTAGATACCAATAACCGCGCAGAACCTAGCTATTATCTGAATGCGAAACCAGTGCCTAACTTGTATTATGGTCGCCAATTTCCGCCTTTACCTGCGGGTAAAAAATTACCCTAATGTTAATGCCTATTACGTTTAAATGGACTATCTCACATCTAACGCATTTAGATAGAAATCGAATAAATTTAAACAAATACAATTAAATTAAAGATTTAGCTAACATGACTACAACTAAGCAAACCTGTCCCTGTGGCAGTGGGCTAAGCTATCAAGATTGCTGTGGTCCACTGCATACGCATGTAGACACTGGGCAAGTGATTGCCCGTACACCTGAACAGCTTATGCGCTCACGCTACTGCGCATTTGTATTGAAAAATTTTGATTACATTTTAAAAACACATCATCCAGACTATCTAAATGGCCTTACTCTCACGAGCCTCAATGCTGATCCTCATCCACATTGGTTAGGATTAGATGTACAGAGCAGTACTGAAACACCAAGCCACAATGCTCAAGCGGCGATAGTTGAACAACGACATGGCACTGTTACTTTTAAAGCTTGGTATAAGCTCGATGGTGAAATTGATGCTATCTATGAGCGATCCGAATTTATCTACCAAGCAAGTCGCTGGTATTACAGCCAAGGCCAGCAAATGACGGCTAAATTACCCGGTAGAAATGACCTCTGTATTTGCCATAGTGGCAAAAAATTCAAACAATGCTGCTTAAAATCTTAATAGGTATACAGTGCTGAGCTGCACTGGAGAATTACGGTGAAGGTTTATAGTGCTGATTGAACAAGCACAGAGATGAATAATAAAGGCAACCTAGATTACAAACCTAGGTTGCCTTTATTTTATCGTGAGCAGCACATTTGAAATAATTGTGACTTAGTGGGTTATGACCGAAGCGCTTTTAGCCGACAAGATGAATTGTGCAAACTCAGGCTCCCGTAATGCAGGACTATAGAGATAACCCTGTGCCTGATGACAAAAACTTTTCGCTAAAAATGCTTCTTGCTCAAGGGTTTCAACCCCTTCTGCCGTCAAAGATATATTTAATGCATTCGCCATGGCGATAATGGCTGACACAATTTCGCGACTTTCGCGGCTGACGGTAAGATCTGAAATAAACGAACGATCAATCTTAAGTTTACTGATCGGAAACTGCTTCAAATAACGCATAGAGCAATAACCCGTCCCAAAATCGTCAATCGCGAGCCCTACGCCTAATTCCGCTAATTCTTGGCATAACAAGGTCGCGTGGCGAATATCACCCATCAATTCAGTCTCTGTGATCTCTAAGATTAACGTCTTAGGTTTCAAGCGATAACGTGTCAACAACTGCCACACTTGCTCGAATAAATTACCACTGAAGAACTGGCGGGCCGACACATTCACATGCATTGTCATATCGGCATTATGATGCTGCCATAGGTTTAACTGTCGACATGCGGCCTCTAAAACCCAACTGCCGATAGAATTAATCATCCCCGACTGCTCTGCAATATCAATAAAGGAAGCTGGAAATAACACGCCTCTTTTAGGGTGGTGCCAACGGATTAAGGCTTCGGCGCCAATATAGGTATTCTGCTCAAGATCCCTCAGTGGCTGATAATAAAGCTCAAATTGACGGCCACGGATCGCACTGTGTAAATCACGTTCTATCTGCGCATCCTCTTTAAATGCGCTCAATAACTTACTGTTAAATACTTGGATTGCAGTGCCTTTTTTCTTTTTGGCATACTGCACTGCAATATCGGCACAGGTTAATGGGGCAAACAAACTCGCCACAGAGGCAATATCAACCACAGCTAAAGCAGGCTTTGGTTCGACTTGCTCACGGCCGATTAAAATAGGCATAGCAAGATGTTGATACAGGCGAGTACTAAAATAATCGAGATCGTAAACGGCATTATCATCGGTTAATAGCACTGCAAATTCATCGCTGCCGACGCGGGCAATTTCGGTGGCCTTATTAATCTCAGAAAAATGTTTCAAACGGCGGGCAATTTCTATCAACAAGCTATCGCCATTTTCATGGCCATAAGTATCGTTAAAACGCTTAAATCCCACTAAATCAACTAATAACAACAGTCCCTTCGTGGTACGTTCAAGGACTCGATTAAAATGAGTACGGTTATGTAGTCCCGTTAATCCACAACGCCAAGCAAGCCGTTCAAGCTCTGACTTATAGTTATGCTCATCGGTATTTTCTTCACACGAGACCAAGGCATAATGATTACCGCGATCGGTAATGAATTGACTCAGCACGTAAGTCAGCCAATAACGACTGCCATCGGCACGACTAAACTGCACTTCGCCTTTGGCAATTTCCCCCCTAAAGATTTGCGCTAGGGTTTGCTCGGCTAATTGGGCATGCTGCTTGAAAAAAGCCAACTCACGAATATTCGCGCCGATAATCTGCTCACGGGGTATGCCGGTGATTTCACTGTGCGCCTGATTCACATACTCGACTTTTTCAGTATGCAGATTAATTAACATACTGATTTGTCGCGATTGTTCAGTGGCACAGCGAAATAAACTCAAGCTTTCTTCTTTATCGTAGCTGTGCTTTGTCGCTAAGGTCAGGGCTAATTGGTCGGCCATCTGGCACGCGAGGTGAATTTCACTGTCATGCCAGTGGGGAGTCAATTGTGCCCGCTCAATGCAGAGCACACCTTCGAGATGACCATTGATGCGAATGGCGATGTCAAGACTCGAGTTGATTTGCCGCGGGATAAAATAGCACTCAGCCAATTCACTTAAACGTGGATCGGTCAGGGCATTGCCTGCATCGATATGGCGCAGAGTTTTGAGCTCGTGTACATACCGGGGACAATCTTGTAATAACTTAGGTCTATGAATGTCTTGCAACATCATAGAACCAAATTGTGCGACGAGTGATTGGGTTTGTTGATCAGATGAAAAAGTCCACACTGATACCAAAGAAACCGCTAAATTCTGGCACAACAACTCTGTGGTTAACTCTGCCGTCTTTGTGAAATCGCCCTGCTGTTTTGCAGTTGACTGTACCAAAGACTCCAATAAATGCTGATGCTGACGTCGCTTCACGCTGGTTCCCTACAAAACTTCGTGTTGGGCTAAAGGTCTTTGCTGTTAGCAAACTTACCTTGAAATTTAGAATTAAGCTGATTGAATTATTCTTATTTGGAGGCAGATTACACTAACTGTTGCAAGCACAGCAACATGTGGCACAATTTATTACAATTTGGCTAACAATAGCAGCATTTTTAGGCAATTAGCGCGATTTCTGTGACATCTATGACCGACTAAAAACTAAAGTGCTGCTCTAAAAATTACAGGCCGTTTTCCAATTGAAAAATCATTTTTTCCGCGCTGACATTGAAGGTCAGCAGTAAGTCGACGCCTTCAGCTTTAGTCACAAATTCAGTTTGCACTTCAGCAAATCGAGTTTGAGCGCGTGTTGCCATGCTTTCGGCATCCGCTTGAGCGCTATCGCCAACAAAATTTAACGTCAATAACGTATCGTGTTCATCAATAACGGCGCCGATATCGACAAAGCTGCCGCAATCGGTGCAAGTGTCATTCACTGTCGGGCTCTGTGCTTCTATTATGCCTTTCATCTGTATTCCTTAATGTATAGAGCGACTGATTAACGGCATCACTAAAATATGCTCGTTAAATTTTTAACGCGGTAAATTTTAACTCGATAGGTTAATACGAATTATAGGTAATTAAGCTTCAAGATAACTGGCTTTAGCTCACGCTTATTTATCGAAATGGATCAGATTGACCTGATGGGTATTGAAGATCACTTGCGGGAAGACGGCCTTAGGCTGAGGCGAGCAAAGGCACAAGATTACGTTGGATTGCCAATTGATCAGCAAAGTGCATGATCTCGACTTTGGGTGCGGTTAATTGGCCCCTTTGCCTCAGCTGAGTCACATGGTCACAGTTACTTAACGCTTCTGCTATTGCGACTGACTCGCCGCCACGGATGACTAAGGCTTCCGGTCGCAATGCTTGTTGTAATTGAAACGCACGTGGACCTTGAGCCATAAAAATACTGCTGTTATCAACCACAGGCTCAGCAGACGATAAATCCGCCATTAAACTTTGCTGCGGTGGCAATTCAAATTGGCGTTGTAATTTTTGCGCCATATCGAGTTCATTTTGCCATTGGAATTGTGCCATGTCCCGTGCGTCAACCGACAGTAACGACAGCAACAGGGCGAATTCGCCCCGTCTGTCGTTTTCTATCGCCGCGTTTAAGCGGGTGCCAATTTGGGCTTCGTTGACTAAAGGAACATCAATTTGCATAAAAAAACATCGTCAAAACAATTCGTTGTTAGTTAATCGACCATTTGATACATAACTTTAGGAATATTTTTAAATTGGGTATTTACATGGAAAAGGTTTCTGACTACTATGGCGGCCGCAATTGAGGAGGGGTTCCCGAGTGGCCAAAGGGATCAGACTGTAAATCTGACGGCTCAGCCTTCGAAGGTTCGAATCCTTCTCCCTCCACCATTTGCACTGCAAGTTTTATCGTGTTGTTCGAAAATGATGTAGAGTTTTACAAAAGCGTTAAAGGTATTCGTGGAGGGGTTCCCGAGTGGCCAAAGGGATCAGACTGTAAATCTGACGGCTCAGCCTTCGAAGGTTCGAATCCTTCTCCCTCCACCATCTTTATCTCTAACGCAGATAATCATTTTCAAAGACTAAACATGGCCAATGTTTAGTTTTGTCTTGATAAACAAGTCCGTTATTGATGATGTTTTGAAAGACAATTTTAAAAGTCAGTTGTAAAGCTAAAAAGAAAGTTTGTGGAGGGGTTCCCGAGTGGCCAAAGGGATCAGACTGTAAATCTGACGGCTCAGCCTTCGAAGGTTCGAATCCTTCTCCCTCCACCATTTCTTTCACCCTCGCATATTCTTCTTGTTCCACTTCCGCTTAGCCTGTTCCAACTTAATCTGACTGTTCCAGCTTAATCTAATTAAATTCTTGGCATTTCTATATTAAGTAAACCTCTTGGTGAGCGATATTTGTTTTTGATTTCAATTACGTCGTGCTCGACTTTAAGCGAATGACTTCAAGCTCATCCAATAAAACCGCTTTGCCCGTCCCTGTGATATGCTCTGAAAATGATCCCTTTCGATGTGACGACTATGATTTCTAACACGATTCAACCACCAGTGGATTCTCACAGACTCTGCCCAACATGGGAAGCCAACGCGATAGGCAAGATTGAAGCGGATTTTCAGCGCAGCGCCGATACCCACTTGATTAAGCTTGAATTACCTATGCTCGATGGCATAGATATTTATCTCAAAGATGAAAGTACCCACCCGACAGGCAGCTTAAAGCATCGCCTCGCCCGCTCACTCTTCCTCTATGCCCTGTGTAACGGCTGGATTAAGCAAGGCACGCCGATTATCGAATCCTCATCGGGCAGCACAGCGATTTCTGAAGCCTATTTTGCCCGTTTACTCGGTTTACCTTTTATTGCCGTGATGCCCAAAAGCACGGCTAAAAAGAAGATTGAGCAGATCACTTTCTATGGCGGTCAATGTCATTTTGTCACACATTCCAGTGAAATTTACGCCGAATCGGCGCGCCTTGCCGCAGATCTAGGCGGCCATTATATGGATCAATTCACCTACGCCGAGCGTGCAACCGACTGGCGTGGTAATAACAACATAGCCAACTCTATCTTCAATCAGATGGAGCGCGAGCCACACACAATCCCGCGCTGGATAGTGATGAGCCCAGGCACTGGCGGCACATCGGCGACCATAGGCCGCTACATTCGCTATCAGAGGTTGGCAACACAACTTTGCGTGGTCGACCCGCAAAACTCCGTTTTTTTTGATTTCTATCAGAGCGGCGATGCCAGCTTAACCTGTTGCAATGGCAGTAAGATTGAAGGCATAGGTCGACCGAGAGTCGAGCCATCGTTTATTCCTGGAGTTGTCGATACTATGCTGCAAATTCCCGACGCCGCATCAGTGGCGACGATTCATTGGTTAGAACAATTGATTGGCCGTAAAACCGGCGCATCCACAGGAACCAACCTGTACGGCGCATTGCAACTTGCAGTACAAATGCAAGCGCGTGGAGAGCAAGGCTCAATAGTGACCCTCATTTGTGACTCGGGTGAGCGTTACCTTGATACTTATTACGATACAGATTGGATTACAGCTAACATCGGCGATATTGCGCCCTATCAGCGCCAACTTGCAGCATTTAATCATTTCGGCCAGTTAAGTGAGCTTGATTAAGCAACTGTATTAAGTCGTTAGGTTTAGAATCCACAAAACATCCACCATAAAAAACGCCCCACAACTGTGAGGCGTTTTTTATGCTTTGCAGATTAGCATTAATCAATATTCAAATACTTATGGGTCTGGATCGATAAGCGCCAATTACGGGCGATACACACTTTCATGGCTAATTCGGTCGCCCGCGGCTTTTGACTAATCGGCTGCAGGCAAATCGTTTTAGCTGAAATATCGATGTCTTGCAGTAACTCGTCAAGTTCATCGATGTGATTTTCAGTGGCGATAGGATGCTTAATCTCATTGGCGCGATTCAGCGCCTGTGCTAATACCTGATAGCCCCCTTTCATGTTCACCTTGGGTGATACTGTCACCCAAGTGTCATCGGCACAGTTGATTTCGAAGGTGCCACTGGTTTCGATTTGAGTCGCAAAGCCTTGACTGTGCAAGGTCTCGGTTAATTCGCGTAAATCGTACATACAAGGCTCACCGCCGGTGATCACGATATGCCGCGCAGTAAAACCTTTGGCGTGAAAGGCAGCGATAAGGCTTTGCGCCGTATGATCAGCCCAGCGACCAATGGTGCCGTCCACGGTAATCACTTGCTCTGGCGAGACCTTATTGGCTTCAAGCACATCCCATGTCTGTTTCGTATCGCACCAAGCACATCCCACGGGACAACCTTGTAGGCGGACAAATATGGCGGGCACTCCGGTAAAGACACCTTCACCTTGAATGGTTTCAAATACTTCGTTGACAGGGTAATTCATACTGACGTTCCACTTTTCTGGGGCGGCATTTATAGTGGATTTTAGCTTGAGCTGCAAGTTTTTGCGCCGAGAAAGCCTATTTCGACCCTATAGTCAGAGTTTGCAAGCCCTAAGGCCTGAGTTACACTAACGCCCTATTTATACCTGTTCTACGGTGAAGTGAAATCCTTTATGTCAACGAGCTTAGTGTCAAAAACAGTGGTGTCCAAAGCAGTGGTGGTATTCAGTGGCGGACAAGACTCAACAACTTGCCTTATTCAAGCCCTAACCCAGTACGATGAAGTACATGGGATCACTTTTGACTACGGTCAACGCCACCGCGAAGAAATTGAAGTTGCCAAATCCTTAGCAAAACGCTTGAAGATCACCAGCCATAAAGTCATGGATGTCACCTTACTCAATGAGTTAGCTATTTCAGCCCTCACCCGTGATGCAATACCCGTTTCACACGAGTTGATGGAAAATGGCTTACCCAATACCTTCGTGCCCGGCCGTAATATTCTATTTTTAACGCTTGCAGGCATTTATGCCTATCAATTAGGAGCGCAGGCGATTATCACAGGCGTGTGTGAAACCGATTTTTCAGGCTACCCTGATTGTCGTAACGATTTTGTCAAAGCGATGGAATCCGCCTTAGTTCAAGGCATGGATAAACAACTAAAAATCATCACGCCTTTAATGTGGCTCAATAAGGCGCAAACCTGGGCACTGGCGGATAAATATCAGCAACTTGATCTGGTTCGCCACCATACTCTCACCTGTTATAACGGCGTGATTGGCGATGGCTGTGGTGATTGCCCTGCCTGTCATCTTCGCAAACGTGGATTAGACGACTATCTACAGAATAAAGCGGCGGTTATGGCTGAGCTTGACGCCAGCGAGCCAAAAGCATGACACGCAGTCCCTATTGGGTTGCGCTGATGGTGAGTCTGATCTGTGCGGGTTTGTATGCCGCAGGCTTAGCGAGCCCCGCTGTCGATAACCTACTCGCCTATCGTCGCAGTGCAATTAGTGAGGGTGAATGGTGGCGATTAATCAGTGGAAATTTACTGCACACGAATCAATGGCATCTATTGATGAACCTTGCAGGGCTGTGGGTGGTGCTATTTTTGCACCATTTTCATTATCATCTCAAAGGCTTAAGTGCACTATTTTTCGTGTTATGTTTACTTGAAGGTATAGGCTTGTATTTAGGCTATCCGCAATTGCTTGGTTATGTCGGCTTAAGTGGTATGTTGCATGGCTTGTTCGCCTACGGCGCAGTGCAGGATATTGTCTGTAAGCTGCGCTCAGGCTATCTGCTGCTCGTTGGCGTTATCATAAAGGTCGGTTACGAACAGCTTTATGGTGCCAGCAGTGATGTCACCGCCATGATAGGTGCGCGCGTAGCAACCGAGGCGCATTTGGTCGGCTTAATCTGCGGGCTGATTTGCGCTTTAGCGGTGTTTATCAAGCTAAAAATGAGCCAATCAAAAGTCCCTGCTTAATCCAAGTCAAGATATTAAAAAGCCGTCGCAGCATGATTGCTGGACGGCTTTTTTAATGCTGAGCGCAAGAATAAATCTAGGCTTTGATTAACAGGTCCCGCAGGTGCTTGACTTCATCACGCATGGCCGCCGCTTGTTCAAACTCTAAGTTGCGCGCATGTTCATGCATCTTCTTCTCAAGCTGATCGATTTGATGGCTCAACTCTGCTGCATCGGCTTTATGGTAATGGGACTTAGGCTCAGCCACTTTGCCATACACAGCTTTACTGTCGCGGCCATCATCCACATCCATCACATCGGTGATCCGTTTAACGACGCCCTTAGGCGTGATACCGTGTTTTAAGTTGTGCGCCCGCTGACGTTCACGACGTCGGTCAGTTTCACCTATCGCTTTCTCCATCGAATTGGTGATGCGATCGGCATAGAGGATCACTTTACCATTGACGTTACGCGCCGCGCGGCCAATCGTTTGGATGAGCGAGCGTTCAGAGCGCAAGAAGCCCTCTTTATCGGCATCTAAAATACACACCAATGACACTTCAGGCATATCTAAGCCTTCGCGCAATAAGTTGATCCCAACCAACACATCAAACTTACCTAAACGCAGATCGCGGATGATCTCAACCCGTTCGACAGTGTCAATGTCCGAATGCAGATAACGCACTTTTACGCCATGTTCGTCGAGGTATTCGGTCAAATCCTCCGACATACGCTTAGTCAGCGTCGTCACTAACACCCGCTCATTGACGGCCACTCGCTTGGCGATTTCAGACAATAAATCGTCCACTTGGGTCCCAACGGGGCGCACTTCTAATTCAGGATCGAGTAATCCCGTTGGCCGCACGACCTGCTCAGCAATTTCGCCTTCGCTCTTTTCCAGCTCGTAGGCACTCGGTGTTGCCGACACATAGATAGTTTGCGGCATCAATTGCTCAAACTCTTCAAACTTGAGCGGCCGGTTATCCAAGGCGGATGGTAAGCGGAAACCGTATTCCACAAGTGTGGTTTTACGGGAACGGTCACCTTTGTACATAGCGCCGATTTGCGGCACAGTCACATGGGATTCATCGATAATTAATAAGCCGTCGGCAGGCAAATAGTCGAGCAAGGTTGGTGGCCCTTCCCCCGGTGCGCGGCCAGACAAATAGCGCGAGTAGTTTTCGATGCCAGAGCAATAACCCAACTCCACCATCATTTCCACATCGTATTGCACCCGCTCATGGATACGCTGGGCTTCAATTAACTTGTTGTTATCGAGTAGATATTGCTTACGCTCACGCAGTTCTTCTTTAATAAACTCAGTGGCAGCGATGATTTTTTCCCGCGGCGTGACATAGTGAGTCTTAGGGTAAACCGTCGTACGGGCGATACGTTTAATAATATGGCCCGTTAACGGGTCAAACTCACTTAAGCGTTCAATCTCATCGTCGAACAACTCGACTCGAATGGCATTACGCTCAGAATCGGCGGGGAAAATATCAATCACTTCACCGCGCACACGATAAGTACCACGTTGTAGCTCAATATCATTGCGCTTGTACTGCAATTCACTGAGACGAATTAAGATGTCACGCTGCCCCATCACATCGCCTTGGCGTAGATGCAGCAACATTTTTAAATAGGAATCGGGATCGCCCAAGCCATAAATAGCCGACACCGAAGCAATCAGCACCACATCCTTACGCTCTAACAGCGCCTTAGTGGCGGATAAGCGCATCTGCTCAATGTGAGCATTAACCGAAGCGTCCTTTTCGATAAAGGTATTTGACGCAGGTACATAGGCTTCGGGCTGGTAGTAATCGTAGTAAGAAACGAAATACTCGACCGCATTATGGGGAAAGAACTCTTTCATCTCGCCATAAAGCTGCGCCGCCAAGGTTTTATTAGGCGCCATGATAATCGTGGGCCGACCTAACTTTTGGATCACATTGGCAATCGTGAAGGTTTTACCTGAGCCCGTCACCCCGAGTAAGGTTTGGCAGGCCAGACCCGCTTCGAGTCCATCGACTAATTTGGCAATCGCTGTAGGTTGGTCGCCTGCGGGGGCGAATTGCGATTCAAGCTGAAAAACAGATTCTGACACGCGCACATATCCTTTTAGTGAGTCGCCCCATTCTAATCAAGTCACCGACTAAGCTCCACAGTTATCCTTCCTGTCGTCATATCAATACGATCTAAAACCGCAAGATGACAATTTAAAGGAAGAAACATGAAACTTTTAAACTAAGGCGTTTTCAGCGTTTTTTGCTCACAAAACACCCGCAAACTAAGCAAAAATGCCAATTTAATACACAAGAAATCAATTTCGTTCGATTACAAAATTGCAACCTTGTTTTCACCCTCAACAAAAACCACTTGCTTTTAGTATGCATTTGATAATACTTAAATTTATTTTTGAACCCCAAAATAGTGCATTTTAAGTCCGTCGCCCATACCCCAAGGCTTTGGCGGCCATTTTTTAGGACAACTCACAGGGTTATCCACAGATTTTGTTGATAAGTCGAAATAACCTAGAAACTACGCGGGATTGGAGGCTGTCATGTGTCTTAACAACCGTCTCTCGGCATTTAGTAATTTAATTACATTTGATAAATGTTGCTACTTGTATCAATTTTGTAGCGCGCCACGAGATTTGATAAACGAATTCACCTAAATTGAAAATTAGCGATTAATCAATTACTCGTTGGTTCACTTAGTCTGATAAATATGGGTTCACTCAATTTGATAAACTTCTCAATAAGCCCCCTAAATCGAGGGCTATTGAGTCTTTTCTACTTAGTTAATACGTTGGTCTACCAGTTCCAAATGAGCAGTTCTTGCTGCTCTCCAGAGCGTTTTGAGCCTCCTACCGTGTAACGTATTCCCAGAGTCTTCATTTGTAGCCCAGCGAATGCCTCGCGCATCTCTGGTATGTCATTCACACTGATCACCATCTTGCCTTTGATTGTCTTCGCAAGCTCGGCCATCAAGGCATATTGTTCTAGTCCAAACTCTACACCATAGCCTGCCGTACTCCAGTAAGGCGGGTCTAAATAGAACAAGGTTTCTGGCTTATCGTATCGTCTTACGCACTCAGCCCAGTCCAAGCGCTCGATATAGGTTCTTGCCAAGCGTAGGTGAGCAACGCTGAGATCTTCCTCAATCCTTAACAAGTTCAAACCAGCGGGTCGAGACGCTGAACATCCAAAATTCTGACCTGATACTTTCCCGCCAAACGCCAGCTTTTGCAGATAGTAGAAGCGACTCGCTCGCTGAATATCGGTAAGTGTTTCTGGATTAGTATTCTTCTGCCATAGAAACTCTTCACGACTAATTAAAGCCCATTTAAAGTGCCTTATAAACTCTTCTAAATGGTGTTTAATCACCCGATAAAGATTGACGAGATCGCCATTCATATCATTGACCACTTCCACCCTCGCCTCATCCTTGCTAAAGAACATTGCAGCACCGCCGCAGAAGGGTTCGACATAGGTATGGTGTTCAGGGAATATCGGTAAAATCTGCTTAACTAATCTACGCTTACCGCCCATCCAAGGGATAATCGGTTTTGGCATGTGAGCCTCCTTTTTTAGGATTTTTTATGCTAGGCTCGGTTCGCCGTGTCGACGCGGTGAGGGAGCCTTGGTTGGCTCACAGGGTGTTATCCTGTGTGTTGACGGTCTAGCAGTGTTGGTAGCATTGCTAGACCGCTCTCTTTTATCAAATCTCTAATTCAACATACGTCAGGTCGGCGGCTTGACCTTGGATCTGACCATCGACGATATACACTTTCCCGCTGGCAACTGAGTCACCCAAAACGGTCTGATAACTGCCATCGGCGTGCTGTACTGTCGTGGTGCCATTCGTCACGTTAATCACAGTGGCAACACTGCGCTGGGGCTTAGGGTTTAAGTTCGCTAAGCGTTGATAGATGTTGCTCATGCAGCCACCTCATTACGCAATAGCGTCACGGTCTGATTCACTGTAACCATCCCCGTTGACTCATTAACGCTGCCGCTTATGCTGAAGCTTTCACACACTGACTTAAACACCTCGGCACCTTTGCGAACCCCAATTAACATGCCTGGTCGCATGGGTGGCAAATCCGCCATGACCTTTGCGCGAATGCTGTTTTGCACCTTATTACCTGCGTTGGCTAATTCGGCCGTTGCGCGCATTCTTGCGGCTTGATTATCAGTGATTAACTTATCCACTATATCACCAGCAAAGTTGTCACCAGCGGTCCCGAAACGTTTCACTTTCACCGCCACGCCTTGCTGTTCACCACGTACAAACACCGCATTAGCATCGGGACGAATGTCGATACGCTCGTTAAATTCGAGGATCACTCCATCATGCAAAATCACATCGGGAATTGCGCTTGCGGTATTCCAAGGCACGACTGGCCACTGCGGGATCACAGTTATAGTCTGAGTTTCATCGTTCACATCGAGCATGGCCCCAATGCTATTTGCCATCATGTTAATCGCTTCAGCGGGTGTTTTAGCGGCATAGCTAAAGGCGTTTGCGGGTACAGGGTAATCACTAATTTTACTGGCGACAGTCCACCCAGTATTGGCCACAATATCGGCCATCAAACCAATAAAGCTGCGGGCTACCACGTTCACATAGTTGATGGCCTTTCGGTTCGGGCTGGCGAGTGTGGCTAAGCGGCCTCGACCTGTCGCGCTATAACTGGTTTTGCCAAAGGCTTTTGACTCGCTGGGAGACTCACAAAGCAGGTAAAAGTCATAGCCATTAATGCTTATTTTCAGTAATTCATTAGCGGCACGCTCGGCATCAATACGGGATGAAAACGCTAAGTTTCCGCTACTGGCCCATTGCGAACGGGATTGAGAAATGGATACTGATTTGAGCACCACAGCAACGCCGTCACTCACACGAACACAACTGATTTGAGGCTGCATGAGGTAACTCCTTCTGATTTGCGGTTCGATAGGGATCTTAAAATCAATGGTGGGTAACGATGGATTTGTGCCTATCAGGCCGCCGCCATCGTCCCAGTAACAAATATTTGGTGAAGGGGTAAAGTTGATCACAATCGGGCTGGCTGCATTTACCCAAGGATCGCTAAAGTTAATGGTGATCTTGCCTTTGGGTGGTCGATACTTACTCGAGCACACCCACCGCGCAGCATGTGGCCCCCATGCTATTTCTTTCATATCGCCTGCAGCACGAATATTCGAGTGGGCAAGCTTAACCTCAGTCGCGACTAACTCACCTTGCCTTAAACCCAGCGTGATAATCTGCGTGGTAGCCTCTGGTTGCCGCCATAGAATTTCAACCCTTGATGACACGGATTCTGGCGATAGCCATAGGCTATTGGCTTGCACACTATGTAACTGCGGCACCAACCAAAGCAAATCAGCTTTACATGGTACTAGGTTATTCCAGCGCCAAACCACTGAGGCGGTAATGCCCATTAATGCCTTAGCTTGCCACTTGGCCGTCACGATTTGCGTCACATGGCCGACTTGCCATTGTGACGTTAATTGTGTGGCATGGCTTTGGGTGGCTTCTTTAATGGTTAGCTGCTGTGCAACACTCGGCGCAATCGCAATACCTATGCCGCACATTATACCAATGGTACCTGGGCTAATGGGTACCTCTGGTATCTCTGGCGTGGGTTCATCGGTAAAGCTAATGACAATAGGTGAGGCTGAGGCAATCCATGGCTTATCAAAATTGATAACAATGGCTGTCATGGGCGAATCGTCACTTGATTGCCGTTAATTAAATCGGCTTGCCGAGCATCTAATAATTTAGCGTTATAGTTGCGGTCATCATCGAGTATGCCGACCAATAACTCATTGTTTGTTGTATGTTCCAATGGCATTATTAATTTGACATTCTTCACTTGATTGCAATTAAAAACATAATAAAGTTCGCATGTTAAGCGATTCATTACAATTAATCGCTCTGCGTTGTTATCAACTTTAATATCTATAACTGCTTGATGATAAATCGATGACTTTACGGGTTTTACATCGATAAATTTACTCATACCAGTCACCCGTACTAATCCATAACTTATTGTTGTAAACAGATCTGAGTAAAATGTAAGTTATCCCGTCAAAGATTCGATCAACTGGCCAGTTGTTATTACCGTAGCCAACAAATGAGGAAACCTTCATCCCTGGTGCTGTCCCTCGACAAACTGGTAATGACGTGCTGATATTTGCAGGAATTCCACTTGCATCATTGCTGTTGTATGCAATCTCTAAATACGGCATAACAAAATTATGTTGTAAGTTCGACACCTCTGCATCGTTAAGAAATGGTGCAGCTGGTGAGCTTGTATTGATAAACGGAAGAGTCATTGAATACATTCGGCTAGTATTGACACCATCAACCGCATATAACTGGGCAGAAAGTGTCGTAGTCCAACCAATGACACTACCTGCAGGTGTTGAAGGTAAATCACCAGCGGTGTTATTACCTGAAATAAGTGAAAAACAGTTGATATCATTAGAATAAAAACTATGAATATCACCAATGAAGTAACACCAAAAGATAGTGTTAGCAGCAACAAGCATCTTTGGTGAATCAGTCCGATGCTGCATTAGGTAGAATCCCCTTGATGTACCTATAATTTCCCACCCTTTACCAGAGTTTGAAAGTGTTGCAGCTCTAAGACCACAAGCTTTAGAAAACACATCTATAGCAGACATATCCCCTGCACATTTTATATAACAACCTTGCTGCGAAGTATTACCACCATTAGCTGACCAAAATTGAAAATAGCCCCCTGAGCCACCATTCGCGAGTGAGTTTCTAAATGCCACCTTAAACGCTGCGGCATTCTCGAATTCAAGAGTCCAGCCTAGCGGGGCTTTATTGCCATAACCCTCAACCAGCACTTTTTTTAGGATATTAATCCACTCTGAGGGGGTGGCATTAACCAACTGTGGCGCACCTGGGTCTGTGTAGCGATAAACTGTAACTGGTAATCCCATTTCAATTGCTCCTATGACTCGTTACCGAAAAATGACAATACGGCTTTATCTGTAGTGATTTGGCTGTGGCCAACCTGCACATTTCGCAGCAGCATGATGGGTTTTGATGACGCAAAGGTGGCAAAGCGCACCGCCTCGCCCATTTGCCAACCACCACCCCATGCGCCTTTTCTGAGCACAAAATAAGGGGTATTGGTCACTGGGTTGATAGGGGCAAAATCATTGAGGGCATCACCAGTCGCAATTTGTCCGAGGCGGCGGCCGACGCAGCGAAACGCGGTTTCACTGGTCATAATCATTACCCAATCTTCGTTTACTGCAGTGTTATTTTTAACTTCTACCGGATAGTCAACGGCATTGAAATTACCCGTGGCTTGAGCACCATCAACATCCCAGTTATTTGACCAGGCGGTCATATCCCGTACTTGGCCAACACGCGCCTGCAAATCACCTAAAATCTGCACACTGGCAACAGTGGCCCCTATGGGGTATTCGCGTGATAAAGGTTTTGCCAGAACTATGCTACTTGGGGTAAAGCTTGAAACTAACGCCAGTTCGCTAATGACATCGGTCAGCACAAAGGGCGGCGCAAAACCAGTAAAGGCACTATTAATGGTGACAGTGCCTGCCGCTTTATTTACGGTGAAATGGGTGTTTTCGCTGGTCCATAGGCTGGCGCCATTCGCATCTGTAATGTCGCTAAATGCTGCGTTTTGACGAATGTTATACACGGTACCAGCCGTGGCGGTGACTTGCTGCACTTGTGAGTGTGACAGCGCCACAGTGCCCCACTGGCGGAACATATTCACAATGCCATCATAAGGAATACGCAGCGGGTTAAGGCCATAAATCTCAGCGGGTGGTAGTTGGCGCACTTGGTCGCTAATGTCATAGCGCAATGTGGTTAAATCCACTGGGGCACTAAAGGTCAGTTCCACAATGCCACTGCTAATGCTGCCGTTAATGCCAGTGCCAGCAACCACCCCTTGAGCATTGGCGGAGGCACTAATCAGCGCTCGATCAGAGATACGCTCAACCTGCACATAAAAGCTTTCTAATAAGGGATTTGGCACTGACAAGGTGAACTTAGCGACCGTATCACCTGCAGCAGCAGCCGCGCTCGATTCGACTAATCCGGCATAGGTAAACGTAAACTCGCCACGGCTAATAACTTGCTTAGTCACCGCACCCGTTAAGTAATTAATGGTTGCGATGTGTTCTGTCCCATCATATAGCTTGCCTGTTGTGCCCTCGGCGCTCACTCTCTCATACACATCTTGGGCAGCATAGTTTGTATCAGCAAAGACTGCGCGGCCTTTAATACTGCCCACTGTCAGTTGCTTATTGGCGGGGAACGGGTTGGCGCTTGAATAGATACTGTATTTATAGGATGAAACATAAAACAGGCTCACGGTTGACGCATTATTAAATATTGTACTTGAGGTGAGCGTTACCGTGATATTACCTGAGCCAATTGTCACGGATTGAATGTAGCTGGTATAACCACCCATAGCAGCCGTGGGTAACGTTGAAACGGCAACTAATCCGTTTTCATCAGTTAATAAATCCGTGGTGGTAAAAGTATAGCTATAGGTACCTGCGCTTGAAGGTTGGGAGATCACTTTGCGGATCACTTGGCTGACAGTGGCATCCCCGTTTTCACTGCCGCCGACAATGGTATTGCCTGGCTTGGGTAACACAGTGGTAATGGATGGCAGTAACGACAACTGCGTCGCCCCCACGGCTAAATTAACGCCATTGGCCACAGCCGTTAATTTGGTTACGCCATGAAACTTAAGCGGTGATGCGGTATTTGATAAGCGCAGCTTAGTACACTTGCTTTGTCCATTAACAGCTAATGATGGCCATGGCGTGGCAAAAGGAATGGGTGGGTCAAACGTGACGGTACCGACTTGGCCATTAACATTATTGGTCTTGGTTACTTTGCAAAAGTGAGTTTTGCGCGGCCAATCGGCATTTTCCACCCCAGTATATTCCACAGTAATACAAATCACTTGGCCCACGACCAAATAGGTAGTTTTCCAGTAATCGCGATCATTAAATCGATAAGTCGATTGCAAGTAATCAGAGGAAAACGAGTTTTGATTAACAAGGAACCCTGGGCCACCTTCGCGGATTAATTCCCCTGCAGTGACAGACGACTCAATGATCTCCTTCATATCCGTCATGCGAGACTCATCATCCAGCGCAGGCGATTCAATCATAAACACATTCACCAGCGGATCGACTGGTGGCTCACTCACAAACACATGGGCTTGCTTAAGTTTGTTAGTGTCATTTGTGTAAAGCGTGGGGAAGCACTTAACGATATCGATACTCGATTGAGCATGATCAATATCAGAGATAGCATCAAACAGTTCATTAATCTGCCCTGATTGCACTACGTTGTTCGTGCGCTGGCCGCCAGCCTCATTGCTTGAACCTAATAGTTCAGGCTTGAAGATTTTTAAGCTGTCGCGAGAAATCGGAGTCGGAGAAGTTGCCATATTAAACAGCCTTTAAACAGTGATTAACTTGAGGGTGATGGCATCGACAGCATCGGGGGCGCTATCGCTGTAGTTAATGTCTGGTGCACCGCTAATCGGTTGATCGCGGTAATCCCAAATCACGCTAAAAACAGTGCCGTTAATATCCAGATTGAAACTGGCAGCCCCTTTTGTATTGGCGTGGCTTTCAAGGGCTTCAAACAGACTTAAAGATTCGCCATCACTAAAGAGCATAATGGAACGCCCTGCTTGTTTAGCCGCTACTTCAACATGCTGCGAGCCATCGAGCGCAAACTCAGTGCTACTCACAAAGGGCGTATAACCAAAGCGGTTAAGCCAAATAAAATGCGGTAATTGAAGCGTGTCTAAGGTGATCATGAGGTGGCCTTAATCTGTTCTAGTTCGCGCAAAAACAGCTGCTTAAACTCATCAAGCAAATCGGCTTTCACCACATTGCCCGACGGCATTGCCAGCTCTAGCCGATAAATTTGTACGCTGCCGCCTGTGTTCTGATTGCTCACCGATGGCGAAGTGGTTTGGCTTGTAGTACTGCGAGTGGAATTCGTCGCGGTGCTTGCACTGCTTGATGTGCTTTCTTGTGCCCGTGCGCTGCGTTCTACCGCCTCTGCTTCGATTTGTTTTAGTTTGGTGGCGTAGATTTGCTGACTCAGTTGCAGTGCTTCTTGGGCACTGGCAATGGACTCTTTATCCTGAGCCGTGCGGGCGGCATCGAGCTGCGCCTTAAGCTCAGCCTGTTGCTGTTCATAGCGACGCTTCTCGATAGCGGCTTGGTTATTGTTGAGCTGATCCATCTCATCTTTGAGACTGCCCAAGGTCGCGTTGATATCGTCACGCAGGCCGAGAATACGATCACGGGTAGCATCAATGGCCGCTTGCAGTGGCTTAAGTTCTTCGTCACCTAGCTCGCGTATATTCCACTTTGCCTCGCGGCTAATTTGATTGACACGATCGAGGCTAATGCTTGAGCTTTCGAGTTCTTCAGTCCATTTGCGGGTCAGTAAGGTTTCATTGATGATCTGCTTTTCGCGGATAAAAGCTTGGTTACTGAGCTGCGCCAGCACACCCCAAAAGCCTGTATTCACCCGCATATTGTTCATGATGCTTTTAGTCAGCTCATCGACGCGGGCGTTGAGTTTTTCGGTGCTATCTTCGTTAAAATTGAACTGTTTGTTTAAGTGGGCATAGGCACCCGCAAATAGGTTTACATACTCAGTGGCGCGGCCAGTGGTTTCCTCTAATTGTTCAAGTTCTTGGCGTTGCTCAATTAAGGTTTTAGTGGTCTTTTTTACCTGTTCGTCAGTCTCTTGCTCACCATCTTCCAAACCGCCCATTAAGCGTTGCAATATTCTGAGCACTTCAACTAAGCGTTCTTTTTGTCGCAGGTATTCTTCCGCTGTGATGCCGCCGTCTTTATAGGCTTGTTCGAGCCTTAACATCTCGTCAGATACAGCGGCATACTTGCTTTTTATCTGTTCATAATTAGCCGCTTCGAGTGCCTGAACCTCACTGAGCTGCTTAGTTTGGTCACTTAACTTGCCCTGTAAACTAATCAGATCTTGTTGGGCTTTTGCTTTGGCTTTACTCGATACCGTCGAGCTGTTCATCACATCGCGACATTGCTTCAAACGGGCTTCAGTTTCTGCCACTGCGCGGCTTAGCTTGGCTTGCTCGGGTGAAAGTTCCTTCACGCTGTCTGTATAGCCGTATTGCTTTGCTGTCAGCTCGCTCAGTTCCTTGGTTAGCCCAAGGGTGGCGGCTTGCGCTTTCAAGGTTTCGGGTACCGCAGCGCCCGTCGCTTCGGCGGCCATTAATGCCGCTTTAGCCCAGGCTAAAAACGCATCCTTTTGTTGCTCAATCGGTTCACGGTTGTTCTTAATCAGATTAAAGGCCGCTTCGGCTTTCGTGTTCACCTGCTCTAAGGCATGGCTACTGGTCAGCCCTAAATCCTTATAGGCTTGCTCCAATGCCTCGGTGCCCTTAGCCGTGGCATCTAGATAGGTTTGCTGCTCTTCAAACTTGGCGCGCAGTATTGTGAGTAACTTAACGTGGCCTTCATATTGATCCCCCGCCGCTTTCAACGGCACTAAGGCGGCGTCAATTTGGCGAATGAAACCGCCCATACCACCTTTAACGCCATCGAGCGTTTTAGTCTGTTCGCTTAAGGTAAAGGTCAGGCGCAGCGCTTCTTCAACCGTTAATTTAATCGGCTCAACGACTTCAACGGCAGCCTGTTTGACTTCTTCCATGGCTTTAGCGGCGTTCTTCCACTTACCAGTGGCGTCGTCATAAATCAGTTTGCCTTCGTCTACCGCCTTGTTGAACTCGGCCATAGTGGTAAAGGCTACGCCCGTTTGCTCACTGAGATCCTTAAGTGAGTACTCCAACTGTTTGGCGCTAGACGCGGCAGCGCGTTTAGATTTTTCCAGTGCTTCTTCAGCAATCAATAACTCTTGGTATACCCGAGTAACCTCGATCAACTCGCTAATCAGGGCTAAGTACAAACCCGCTTTAGCAGCTGCTGCCAAGGCGGTTTTAAGTTTGCCAGCAGCTAAGGCCGCGCCCTCACTCGCCGCAGTGGTACCCATGATCGCGCCAGTGTAAAGACGCATCACGCCGATGGCGGCATTGGCTCCCGTGATCACATAACTAAAATAGCTACCGACTTTTAACGCTAGAAATGCCTTAGCCACAAAACCAATTTCATCACGGAAGTGGTACAGCATAGCCGCGCCATCTTGCACCGCTGAGCCTATGCTCACGATCGTGTCGCTGACTTGCTGCGCCCATTCCTTTAAACGGCCATCGGCGGCCATGGCGGCAAACTCAAGATTCAACTCACTGATCTGGCCCTTGAGCCAATCAAGTGCACCGGACTGAGCCACGAGATCATAGAAGGATGAAAGGTTGTCTTTGAGGTTTGATACTTGGCCACTGAGCAAAGCCATCTGCGCCGCTGCGCTGCCATTTGCGGCTCGGCCCATTTCATCAATCAAGCCTTGGATCACATCGCGGCCAAGCTTGCCTTGCTCACTGAGTTTTTGCAGTTCGGTGGTGTTCTTTCCCGTGACCTTAGCCAGCATGTCCCATACGGGCACGCCGCGCTCAATCAACTGCAGGATCTCTTCGCCCTGTAGCTTTTGTTTTGCCCAGGCTTGGCCGAGTGCCAAGGTGATCCCCTCGACCTCTTGAAAACCGCCACCGAGTTTAAAGGCTTGATCCACAATCGCCTTCATGGTGCCGTTCATAGGATCAAGGCCAAAGGCTTTGGCCTTCACAAACGCTTGATTGACTTCGTTCAGTTGCAGTGGCACATCAATGGCGAATTGCTTTACCCAAGCGGTGGCTTGTTTGCCAGATTCAAAACCGCCCATCACGGCATTCATTTGCACGCTAAGACGTTCAAATTGATCGCCCGTGGCAAAGACATCCTTCAACGCTTGGGCCACACGGTCAAAGCCCAAATAGGCACCCGCTAAAGCGGTCACTTGGCCGATCACACCACGCAGGGAACTGGCATGATCACGGGCGCTGGCATTGCCCTTATCTAACTGATTAGCAAACTTATCGACATTGCGGCCAGTGCCGTCAAATTCGGCGCTTAACTTGCGCTGCGCTGTGGTCAGGTTGTTGTAGTCAATACCCGATTTTGACAGGGCATTTTGCAGCTTAGTGTGGCTGGATGATTGCTGCGCTAACTCGCGCTGCATTTGCTCCAGCTCTTTTTCGGCCACATCAATAGAGCGTGCCAGTTGCACAAAAGGCGCATCCGTTTGGCTCGCACGTTGCTTTAAGTCCTGCAGTGCTAAGGCGGCGGCAGTGACAGCAAGTTCTTGCTGTTCAAGCTCATTGCGTGAACGCTTAAAGGTGTTAATCAGGTCTTGCTGGTTAGCCAACTCATCGAGCTTATTGGCTAAGGTATTGGCCTTTTGGCTGGTCGATTGGCTGCTATCGCCAACGTCATCAAGCCCTGTAGCTAAAGGCTTGAGGTCATTAGTAAGCTGCTCTGTTTGGTTGCTGGTATTACGGCTGCTTTGGGCCACTTGGTCTAGCTGGTCGCTTAACGGATCAAGGCTATTTTTGAGTTCATCAACTTGATTCGCACCCGCTTGGCTGGCATCACTCACGCCATCGAGTTCATCAGCGAGCGCCTGTGTCTTAGGATTCGCCGCATCCGACTCAGTGCCGATGCGCTTAAGCTCATCGACTAAAGCCGCTATGTGTTGCTTGCCCGTGGCTTCTGCCACGATCCGCAGGGCGAGTTCTAAGGTTTTATCAGCCATGGCTATCTCGTTAATGCTCTCGTTAGTATCTAAATAATCGGTGTTTAAACGGCGGTTAAATGGGGATTAAAGGGCATGGCAATTGAGTACGGCCATGCCCTTGGGTTAACCAAAACCGCTTACGCATCCAGCTCTAGGTACTCGAACGGATGATCCTTACCCGCGACTAACTGGGCTTTACCTGCAAGGGTGGCGCTCACAAACTCGCTGGCGGCAAAATCGAGCGCCGCTGTTGGCGATAAGCTGGCGTCGAAAATTTCGAGCTTAATCGGCTTGCCTGTTTCGAGGTTTTTACCTTCACCGAAGATCCGCGCACGGGTTTGGGCGTTAATGCCACCGCGAATGAGGGTGCCGCTAATGGCGTTATGTTGGCCTGTCACCGTCACCGCGCCGCCCGCTTCTATGTCGCCGCCTTTTACGGCGCGCACTAGCCCTAGGGCATAGTTCACCTCATAGTCAGTGCCCAGCACTAAGGTGGCAGCGTCTTTCTTCACCACAAAACCGAGGGCGGCAAAGTTACTTTCAGGTAGCTGTATCCAACGTTGATTGGTTGGTAAGGTCACGGCTTCATCGGTTAAGTTGCCGCTGCCCGTGTTCAGCACTTGGGTATCACCCAGCAGTGCCATAGCTATCAGTTCGGCAGGTTGATCGTCGAAGGACCATTCCACCTCAACAGGTTTTGCAATTTTCACCACGCTTAAGGCTTGGCCGTAGCTGTCTTTCTTTTTACTTGGACGTACCTTTTCATCGGCATCGGTTTTAATGGCGAGCTTAGTGGTGTTGATGGGACCAATGATCCCCGTTGATTGCCCTTGGGCATTTAGACGGTCAACAAAGAAGTTGCCTGCTACTAATAATCCACTCATGGTGAGTTCCTCTTAGGTTGTTAAGGTTTGAATCTCAAAATCACACTTAACGCCACGGGGTAATAACCGTGGCTTTTAGTGAAACGGGGTTTAACGGGACTGTTAACGCGCACAAAGGGGCCAAGCATCTGACCATCCACCGCAATGGACTTACCCACAATCGCGTTTAACAGGCTGACGAATAGCTCACCTGCTTGGCCTTCGTGGATAGATAAACGGCAAGCCAATACCACAAGCCAAGTCTGCTTAATTTGGCTGGTGTTGCCGCCTTGGGCCGTATCCGCCAGCATATCGCCCATATACAGCACATGGGCGGCGGGGGTGATTTGGCTGCGCTCATCCACTTCGCTTAGCTCATTGGCTTGATAGACCTTCTTCAGCTTCTGGCTCGTCACTAATGGCTCAAGCAGTTGAGTCAGTGCATCACCTGCAGCAAGGTAGTTATCTTTAATTTCAAACATCAGATAAACCCCTTAGACGATGCACGGCCAAACACGCTGCCTGCGCTTTCGATACTGACCACTAACTCACTTTGGCTAGCGACTTCACCCGTATCAGCTAGCCCCAAACTGATATCGCCTTTGCTCACTGCGGTTAAAAACTTCACCACAGCGGTATAGCGTTTCTCGACTTGTTCAGGGGCTTTATCGCCATACAGGAAGTAACGGGCGATATCGCAGCAGTTACGCTCAAGCACGGCGGGAACCGTAGTTAACGGCAAGGTGTAACGTCCCACGATATAGCCATCAATCTCGGCAGACGCATCACTCAGCGCCTGCTCAAGCAAGGCGAAATTGATTTCCCCTGGCACACTGTCTTCACGTTCGGTAAGCAGCATTAAGTCCTGCGTACCAAAGCGACTCAGCATGTTGTCAGGGGTGGCGTACATGGCTCTTGTGATGGCTAAGTCGGCCATAGCTATTCACCTGCTGCGTTGGTGACGGTGCCAGAGGGTTCAGTGCTTGGCGTTTCAGCGCTAGGGGTAGCCGTTTCACTCGCACCTGGCACTGTGACTCTTACCGCCCGAATAGCATTGACTAAGTCAGGTTTATTCATCGCGTTAAAGCCGGTGATCTCCAAGTCTTTTGCTAGCGCCTTAAGATCTTTTACCGTGAGCTGATCTAACAGTTCATCTACTGTCAGTTGGTTTAAGACTTTCTCTTCACCATTGGGCTCTTTTACACCAGTGAGCGTGCCTGTGATATCGGTGCCTAATGTCTGATCACCGTCTGGAATGTCCACACTCCCCGACGCTGGTGCCATATCACGCACGGATACTTTAAGGCGCTGGTCAGCTTCAAACGCTGCAACTTGCTCATCCGACAACTCGGCCAGCGGTATAAGGTTTTCGCCTTTGTTAAGCGCCATGCCCGCACGGCGGTAGCCAGTGTGCGCAAGACAGATAACCAACAGGACTTGAATGTTCTTAGAAGGATTCGCCATTTCATTGTTACCTCACTCGATGTTGGGGGGCAGGCGCATCCTTGTGCCTGCTATTCGCTGCTCAAACTTAAGGGGTGAACACCTAAAGCTGTGGCACCACAAGGATCTCGAACTTGCCTTTCAGTTCGTTATCCACGGTCACGCCGCCTTCATCAATGCGCTCACGGGTCATTAACTTGAGTGCGACGTCTTCAAGAGAAGCTGGGATCACCAACAAATTGGGGCGTATCTTGAGCTTCTTACCGCCATCGCTGGTAAAAGCTTGCATGGCTTTGTAAGCGCTCCATAGGTTGGTGGCATTGAGAGTACGCTTGTTGGCGAAGGCCATTTGCCAGAAGCCAAAGCCCGCCTCACAGCGCATATCAGTGCCGAACTGGAACTCGTTATTGGTCCAAACTGCAGGGTCGGTTGGATTAAACAGGGTGTTTAAATCCAGCTTGCGACGCTCTTGGAAGATGAGTGGCTTTAATGGGCGCGTGGTATCGAGCAAAAACCAAGGTTCCCCCGTATAAGCGCCATCAACCACCATGTTGGCCACCGATACGTCAGCACCCGTACCGTCGTGTTTCTCGTTAACGGGATGGTCAGTGTCAAAAAAGTTCTGCCCGTCATAACACAAAGTGCCAAAGCCTTCGGCTAATAGCTCGAACACCAGATCGTCGGGAAACTCTTCACCTTCCTGCGCCAATGCCTGCACCATAGGTTTGTAAATCCCTAAAGTGTCATCTTCCACATCATCACGACTAATACCTATGGTGGTTTCAAAGGTACGGTTAGTGATTGAATAACCATGCTCTTTGATGGAGTTGATCACCCGCGCACCAATCCATTCGCGCATAGTCGGCATTGAACCTAACCAGCCGTAGGTATTGGACTTAGTATTGCTTGGCACGACTGAGGCAATTTTTAAATACAGTGGCTCAGTCTTAGCTAAAGCATTTTGAAACTCGCTACGCACCATAGTGCGCAGAGCTTGTAATACTGGGGCGTTAATAGCAGCCATTATTTGTGCTCCTGATCAGCGGCGATAGCTTTAGCAAAGTCAGCTTGTGACATGCCCCAAGAATCGGCCATTTTGATTTGGTCGGCAGTCAGTGCCGCGAGTTTGGTGTCCTTGTCCTTGATAGGATCGGGAACTGTGGTGGTTTGCTTGGCCGTTAATGCGGCAATAGCCACACGCTCACCCAAGTTGGCTGTAAGCGCCGCCATGGATTGCTTGCCTAACTTGGTTAGGTAATCACGTTCACACTCAAAGGCTTTGCCTTCGTCTATTGCCGCCTTCACGGTTTGCTCAACGGTAAGCACACCGTTTTCAGCAGTGAGTGCAACCAGTTGCGCACGCAGGGCAGCGACAGTTGCCGCTGGAACGTACTGGCTTAGATCAACCGAGGGCGATATCGCACTCAGCGCGGTAAGCTGTTGCTTTAAGCCATCAACGCTATTTGCTGCCGTGGTTAGCGTATTAAGTGCAGATAGCGCCGCGACCTCTTGCTCAGCCGTTAAGGCCGTTGCATCATCGGGAATTTCAACGCCCAAGGCGGCTAAAATTTTTCTCAGTAATGGGTTCACATGGAGTTCCTCCGTGTCGGTAGATTGGATAGGTTCGTATGGATTGAGGCTTGTATTAAGAGCAGCCAGTGCAGCCAACGATGCGAGTGGCAACATGCCATCGACACCAGGGCGGTTAGTTAACGCGGCTGAGTGGATAAATTGCGGGCGGCCAGTGCTGGTGTCGTAACCGAACACTAGGCTGAAGTACTTGTATTCTTTGGCAGTGAGATAAGCGATGGCGTTATCGGTAAAGCGCGGCTTAATAAACAAGCCCTGCCCCTGTCGATATTGCACGTCATCGATGTTGAACCAACCCGCAGCGGGTGCAGGCTGGCCATTCTTCTCTTTGTTGAGGGTTTGGTGTTCGTAGTCAATAACCAGATCACCGGCTTTATGGGGGGTGTTTGCTCGCAGGGCCGCGAACGCAACGCTATCCATCAACCACTTGCCACCAGCTACATCATCAGGGCGACCATCGACGGCAGCAAAGTGGCCATCAGGCAGCGCCTGAATGTAGCCATCTTCACCAACCACAAAGGTTGCTTCTGGATTGACGTTTAACTGGCTGCTTAAGGCGGCAAAAACCAAAGCTGTGGTGGTTGCAGGCATAAAAAAGGCACTCTCAATAACATTGGAGTGCCTATGATGATCTCGCTCGGCTCGCTAGCGGATTGGAAAGGTTTCGGGATTACGGAACGTAGCGTCTTAGATAACGCCTAAATACCCAGCCGTTTTTGTAACTTTCACTAGTCTTATCGTAATAACTGACAAATACCCAATCTCTATCTTTTTCGTTAACTTCAAATGTATCAATGATTACACCTTGGCCAAAATTCAAAGTGTCTATGACTTGATACTTTTGTCCAGCTGAAGCTCGCACATTCAGTTTCGTAGATTTAACAAAGCGGCAGACTGAAAGCTGTTCTTCGCAAAAGTCTCTCTTTGCAGCAATAATGACTTGTTTCTCCGTAGCAGTTTTATCAGTGCTTAAGAATGGTAAAGCTACTTGAGCCTGCAATATAGCGAACAAATAAGGGTATATAAAAACTTTCAATAATTCGAAAATAATTGAAATAATTAACTGCCCATATTTTGATGGTTCAGTTGTTTGGGTCGCAATGAATTGCTCAGGATTTTGACTTAATTCGTTTTGCGAATAGTCTTTAAATGCTTGAATGTCTGATTCATCAAAATCATCCAGCACACTTATATCAACAATTTCAGCTTGTCTCATTAAGTGAGAAAAACTATCTGTTGTGAGGCGACCGACGAAATGCTGTAAGTTAACTGAGTTACTCAGTTCTTGAATCATTTTCGAAACAGAATTATTAAGCTGACTCTCCATAAACTTAGGTGAAAGCACATCACTTATCATCTTACTGGTGGCAAGCTGACGCTCCATAAACTTAGGTGAAGACATCTCACTCATCATTTTACTGGTGGCAAGCTGATACTCCATAAACTTAGGTGAAGACATCTCACTCATCATTTTACTGGTGGCAAGCTGATACTCCATAAACTTAGGTGAAGACATCTCACTGAACATCTTGCTGGTGGCAAGCTGACGCTCCATAAACTTAGGTGAAGACATCTCACTGAACATCTTGCTGGTGGCAAGCTGACGCTCCATAAACTTAGGTGAAGACATCTCACTGAACATCTTGCTGGTGGCAAGCTGATGCTCCATAAACTTAGGAGAAAGCATCTCACTTATCATCTTGCTGGTGGCAAGCTGACGCTCCATAATCGTAGGTGAAAAAATCTTACTCATCATCTCGTTGGTGGCAAGCTGCTCCTCAATAAACTTCGGCAAACCCACCTCCCTCATCGTTTCAACAGAAGTTTTTTTGAATTGCTCATTCAACTTGTTTCACCTTAGCTTATGATAAAAAAACGTAGCATTGAGGATAACCTAGTTTAAAACCTGTTTAAATCCTTGTTAAATCGTTAAAGTAGTTTTGCAATAAACCTTTATCACAAGTTTAGACGTACGTTGCTTTAAATGCGGGTTATCTGCACAAAGACAATACAGAACGGGTGTCTAATATTTTGAGATTAGATCATCGGTCATGATGACACACCAAATCACATTACAAGGAAGAGCTAACTCGGTAATGGAAAAATAGGAATTAGTTAGGTGCCGTTTGTTTTACGCGCATCTCTTTCATGATCCTAAGTTGATCTAGGTGTCTTTCATCTCGCATTTTATCAAACTTGGCCACTATCGTTATCAAATCACTGATAGGGTCATAATACTGATCACTAATTTTTCTCATCGGCAAATTAGCCACTTTCCTCAATCGAATAGATACCTTGTTTGCCGTAAGTGCCAACTTAGCAAATTCATACTGCCTCGTTTCAAAGTACTCCTCGAAATATGGAGGGCTTGTTACGTATTTAGATACACTTGAGATTAACTCTTGCGCACTACGTATACACTCTGGTAACCACAAAATATCCCTCATCAAATCCTGTGGGAGACTTCGCCAGTCTACGTCCTTAGTGGGCAGTTCAAACTTGGGATAAGGGATTATGGAAATATAAAAACCGTCTTGATCAGGTTTCCCGTTATCACCACATAACAAAACTGCTTCATCAAAAAATCGATCTAGCTGCATCGTTACTACAACGGCAAGATAATACTGCTCTTGTTTTCGCTGACTTCGCTTCACCCAAGCTCCATAGACTAGATTCAGTACAAAACCAACAACCACACCTAGTAATCCGATTAATTCCTTTTCCATGAAGGCGATCCATTAAGTAATGTAAGTTCGAGCATAACCCAGTTTAAAACCCGTTTAAATCATTGTTAAAGCGTTTAAGTGGTTTTGAGATAAGCCGTTGTAACAAATTGAGAACCAAGCCGCTTAAAATGCGTTTTAGCGCTTTGCGTTAAAAGCGCCTTCACTTAGAATCGCGGTCTCACTTTAATCGCTTAGGAAGGCACATGAACAGACCAAAATCTACGGTAATATCTTCCCCAACAGCCATACATGAAAAAGTTATTATTCTTGATGATCAAACAGAAAAATACGAACTTCCAAAATGGATCTTAACTATGATTGCGATCATAGCGAGCATTGCCTTAGCTTTACTAAGCACTTATTTTTTAAATTTCAATGGATCATTCGGTAATCAAGGCGACTTTGGCACATTTGGTGACTTTCTAGGTGGAGTCCTCAATCCGATCTTAGGCTTTGCAACTGTTTTTTTACTCATCTGGTCACTGAAAATGCAGGTCAAAGAGCTGGCACTTTCTAATCAGCAACTCGCTTTAACTCGACAAGAATTGAAAGAAACCAAAGAAGAGACTGCACTGAGTCGTAAAGCTATGGAAGCTCAAGTTGCTCATTTAAAACAAGATGCAAAACTGACTGAATTGCAAGGCGTGTTAAAAGCTCAGCTTGATATCATCAACGACCATCTTGCTACTCAAGTTTATTCTCGAGCAACTGAAAGAGGATCTATAGAAATTACCTTCGACAAAATATTGAACAATCATAATGAAGTTCGTAGATATCAAGGTGCATTAAATCAACTATTGGAATCTGATCAACCTAACCCTCTGATTAATGCAGGAAAAGCATTGGAAATACAAATAATTCAGCTTGGTCATATATCCTTAGAGTACTCTAAAGAAACTAACTCGAAACTTTATGCATTACCATACCTTGTAAATGCAATATCACTGCTTAGTAAATTCTATAAATTTCAACCAAACGTAAGTATTGAGACTCTGTTGGAAGAAATAGATGCACAAATCAAAAAAGGCGAAGACAAAATTTAATTAACGCTACAAAAGTCGACAACAATCTCAAGTATGGTTTGCTCATCCTCACGGCTTACACCTAGGTATGGCCGTGCAGGAATACCCGCTGGGCCTGCGGGCATATCGTCGGTGCCGCCGAACTGGTGAATAACGGCATAGATTTTATTGCTACCAATGGCCGCCCAAAAGTCACCGCTGTCTGCGGTAATGCTGGCAGCTAGCCCGCCAGCACTGGCTTGCAGTATCTTACCGCCCTGGCGTTTAGGGTTGGCTTTAAGGTAGGCATCACTTAAGGATGCCCAAGCTTGGCCTGTAGTGGGATCGGCCTCTGCTTCAAACGCACCTTCTGTGGCTGACTCTAGAACTGCGGCGATATCGTTCATGGGTTCACTTAAGTCGTCGAGTCTTTCCATCAAGCTAGTCAGCATCTGCAATACTGTGCCGTTGGTAAACTGAATATCCACTTTACTCATAGTGCCCCCTACTCTTTTAACTTGCCTTCAAGCACTTGGTATTGGGCTTGCTGCAGATCTGCTAGTGATAACTTAAGCACTTCCACTTGGCCCTCATTAGGTGTGCGCTGTAATGACCAATGGTTCGCGATAAGTAATTTGCTCGCTCGTTCATCATCAGCTTGCCCTTCAATTGGATACACATAGAGCAAGGTTTGATTATCGTTATCCCATAGAACGGCCTCGGGCTTAGCCAGCATCAGCGGTAATTGCTGCAACTGGTTAGGCGTCACTGAGGCTTGCGCTGTGTTGAGTTGCCGCTCAGTTATAGCGAGCAATGCACTAGGCTCGCGCCCTAAACGCGCTGTCACTGCGGTTTGAATCGAGGGCGTCATAAAACCTAAAGCCTGTACGCCTAAGCCTGGTCTTCGTTTCTGCCCTGGATTGGCGGCAAGGACTTCATCCGTCCACTTTGCAAACTGGGCGTGGCGCAGCGGGCTATTATTGAGTGCCTGAATAAACTGTGCGCGGGTATCGAGGGATTGAATGGTGCCAAGCTTTTTGGCGACGGCCACGTCGGTACCAAAGGCGGCTTCGCCTGGACTATAAGCCCAACCTAAATCGGGGCTCATGCTGCTGCCATCGGGCAGATCGATACGCGCATGGGGCACAGTTAACACTTCACCCGTTACGCGCGCGACTGTCTCAGTGTCAAAGCGCTGGATATAACCTTCGCCATTTTCCACAGTGATCCCCATCGCCTTCACTTGCGCCTCGGTGAGCGCCCGAACGCGGCAACGACAGCCCCAGCCATTGGGAGGATAGATGATGTCCCATATTGGATCGTCAAAGCGGAACACTTTACCCCTAAGCCGCGCATGGGCTGGCCGTGTTTGGCCGTCATCTATCGCCACATACTGCCAATAGGGGTGGGTTTTAGTGCGCGACAACATGCGCCGATAGCGCCCAGCCATGTAGGCAGTTTGCAAGTTTTGACGATAGATAGTGTTTAAGCGGTAGGGACTCCCCAGCTGTACCTCGCGGCCATCGACTTCCTTTTTGCCCCACCACCCGAGCTTTTCAAGCTGCGGTTTAAGGTTTGACTGAAACTGCTTAGCGGTTAACCCTTGGCTTAGGGCTGCATCCACTTCATTACGGATCGCCGTGAGCACATCCATCTGTGCCGCCTTGGCCACCGTAAAGGCACGGGCGTGGGCGCGGGTCCACACGTCTTGCCAATCATCACTGATGGCAAAGCCTTTGGCACGGAAATAAGCCACCGCATCGGCGGGGGCTTGGTTAATGGCAATGCTTAAATCAACAGTTTTAGGCACTCTTGGTTTAGGCATTGGCGATGCCCCACAGTTCAGCCACAAACATTAACCGCGCGAGCGTTTCGGTAAGCTGCTCGGTATCCATGGTGGGATAGTCCTTTTCCAGTTGCGCCCGCAGCTGCTCCGGCTCGCTCTGCAGTTGTGCCAGTAATGGCTCTACCATCGCCATATAGGCTTCGCTCATTTGACCTTGAGTGAGTGCATCCAAGGCTTTATCTAAGGCGGTTTGGCTCGGTTCACTCAACGGGACATCTGACTGCATAGCCGCCCCCTCTGTCGCAGAGAGTGCGGCCAAGGCCGTCTGCTGATTGTCATTAGCGCCTGCTGCGCTGGCATTGGGGTCTTCTTGCTGGATCACCAGCACGGCTTCGCCATTGGCGGGCTTAGGGATACGGGTCTTTTCATGCAGCCAGTTTTGTGGGATCTGCATGCCCATGCTGACGAACGCCCGCAGCGGATACGCTAAGGCCCGTAAGTCTTCGGCCTCTGTGGTATCAAAGACTAAGCGTGGATGACGACGATGGCTTTGATAACTCTTGCAGTTAAGGGCATATAAAGGGGCCACTAAGTCGCGGGTTAAGGTTTCGGCAATCAGGCTAAGGTCAGCATCACGCAGCTCTTGGCGCACTTCGTTATGCACGTTACCGAGCGCATTAGTTGAGCTTTTACCATCGGCTTGGCTGGTTAAGGTGCCGCCTAAAATCACCTTGCTCATGGTCTTTTCAGCCCAGCTAATCATCAAATCAAAGGGATCGGCTTGGCCTGTGGCGGCACTCTCAAAATCCATCACCATGCCCTTGGGCATAATGCCACCCGCGTTATGGCCAATGCTCATCACTGCATTTAACAGGGCGCGCTTTTCCTCATCGCTGGCACCCGCTGGATACTGACCAATACGCAGCGGCAAACCGTAGATCTCCAGAAACTCGGCTAAGTCGCGCACACTGTAGTTTTTAAAAATAAAGGGCCAGATTAACTGACGCACTAAACCACTGCGGCTAACATAGCCAGACTTGGCTGGGTGAATATGTTTGATCCAACCAAAGGGCCACAGGTCAGCGCCATTGACCGTGGCATCACGCAGCCGCAGTTCGTTGCGCCGCTCAGGATGAGTCATAAACCAAGACGGATCGCGATACTCTGGCACTTCAATAAACCATTCGCCCAGCTCACGCGTCCAGGCTAACTCGTGCATGCTAAAGCCCTTGAGAATGGCATCACTCATTGACTTAATGAGCGTCTTTATCCAGTTACCTTCCTCAAGCATTTCTTGCAGATATTCAGTGTCGGCCTTTTCCTGTGGCGTCGGGTTACGGGGTGGCACTAAGTAATAGTCCACGCCGATCAACGCCCGTTTGCGCTTGTCCAACTCGGCATATAGGTGGCCGTCTTTCTCTTCGATATCTTCGGCCAGTTCACATTGGGCAATGAGATCGCCTTGCTCGGCGGCCTGCAAAATATTGGCAGCACTGGCGGGCGTTAAACCACTACTGGGGTGCTGGCTAAAGGTGCGTTGCAGACCAATTAAACGCACATCGTCGGTTTGCAGCGCTTTGGCTTCACGCTGCTTAAACGGCCGACCACTGGCGTCCAAAATACGTGATTCAGTTGTTTTTTCTTGCATTACCAGCAACCTCGCTGCGTTTGATGATCATCATCCTCATGGGCACTTGCTGCGGCATTCGGATTGCGGTGATCACTTCTAGGAATGGGGGTGAACTCTATGGGGGCACCGTCTAAGGTGGAGGCGTATACCATCAAGAACAGGCTGATCGCGGCATCACCATGGCGTTCTTTTTCTTGGCCTGTGCGTACATCGCCAAGGCATGGCGTACCTCGACGGTTAATGCTCAAGGCCCGCAAGTCTGTGCTGGTATCATCATCCCTTGGAATAGTTAACAGCCCATCTTCAAAGTGACTTTTAAAACGAGGCATTTGTTCGCGGTAAAAGGACTCTGACAGCATCACGCAGGCGATCACTTCACTGCCGTATTTATCCTGGGCGTATTCTGCTAAGGCTTGGCCATTACCGCGCGCATCCATCGCGCCGCCCCTCATCCGTGGCAAGCGGTCCACAATGTAAAACAGGATCTGCTCTTGTTGGCGAAAGGGAATGTTTTTAAGCTCAACCTGTAACTTGGTTTTAATGTGCAAGTCTTGGGCGATTTCCCCCACGTCAATCACAGTTAAGTCACCACTACGGGCAAAGTCTTCGCCAAAGCAATGGGGGCGTGCAGGATTTAAGCTATCGAGAACCGGCTTGAGTTCATCCTCACACCACTTAAGGATCTCCGCTGCCCGTAAACCCTCTGGCCATTGTCCAAAAGCATCGTCTTTTTTAAGGCGAACAACGGGGCCGCTATCTGTCACGCTGGCCATGCGGGCTTCGATTAACGCGCGGTTAAGATAGGCACCACCGCCCGACTTTGGCACACAGAAGTATTCTTCTAATGCGTCCTCTTCGGTAGCTGTGGCTTTGAGTAATTTTGCTTTCCAGTCATCCTCGGCCGCTTGGCTCCATTCGATGCCTCGCACTTGGCAAATACGCTTATACAGCCCCTCGCTACAGGCATCATCTAAGGTGACACGGTGAATGGAGTAATCTTTTTTACCCGCACGGGAATCATTAATCAGCTCATTGAACTGGTTATCAATGCCATTATGGGTGGAGATCAAGCGTACCTTTGCGCCCCACATGGTCAACGCCAATGCCGCTTTTAGCACTTCGGCCAAGCGTTCGTGGAACGCCGCTTCGTCTATGGTCACATTGCCTTGCATACCACGCAGGTTTGAGGGATTACTCGATAGCGCCTGCACCTTAAAACCTGAGGCAAAGTAAATGGCAAAGGTCAGGATCTCTTTACCATCTTGGCCTTCATCAACAAACACTTCTTCTTGGATTTCGCCTGCGGCTTTATCAAATACCTTAGCCCACATGGCCGCAGCGTCGATAAATTCCCGTGCCATTTCTTTGTTACTGCCCACATAAAAATGGTTAGTACCGCCTTGGCCACGGGCAGCGCCTGCGGTAAGAGAAGCATCGGCAGCCTCAGCCCAAGTGAGTCCAGTTCGGCGCGACTTTTCGGCAATTTTCAGCGGTGACTCGTCGGCTATCCAGCGCTTCTGATAACCGAGCAGCACCTCTTTTGGATCAAAGCGACTTAGGCAACTTGCCTCATACGTGGGATCAAAGCTGCTTGCTGTTGGCGTGATGGCTAGCGCTACCGCAGTCGCGGCCGCTAACACCTTTTTCTTAATGGTCATCAGGCAATCCCCAATATTTCGCGCTTAAGCAAGGCCACAGCATCACTGGTTAAACCTGCAGTTTTAGCTACCTTCTCGGCGGCATTAGCCGCTTCGGCCGCGAACGCAGTGCGGATCTCTTTCTCGCGCTTATGGCTGGCCATTGCAGCAGACTCCAAACGCTGCACCGCTAACATGGCGTCTTTAATCATGCCAACGTCGGCACCTTCGCCCGTTTCATCTTGGTTTAATAGGGCTTTAAACAGCTGCGAACGCGCCATTTCGAGGATGAGTTTAGTGACTTCACCTGTGGGTTTATCGCCCAGTTCTGCCGTCCACACTTGGGTGATCTCACGCATTTCGCGCAGGGATTTACCCACAGCCTCCATCTTGGTGGCATAGCGGTTGATGCCTGCGCGGGAAAGCTGGTTTTCCTCAGGTAAGCCTGCGGCTTTAATCAGCGCATTGATTTCATCAAGTAAATCAATCTGCTGAATCGAGCCATTACGCAGCCCCGCATCGAGTTTTTTGCGGATAGGATCAGGCAGCAAATCGACTTTAGAGCGTCGGCCTCGGGTTTCACTCGCCATTGTCAGCTCCTTTAGAAGACTTTATCGAAGCAGCAATGTCCTTCTGCGCTTGAGCCATGGCTTTTTGCAAAGCTCTTTCGGCCTGTGCAACTTGGGGCACTTTGGCGAAATACATCTTGCGGAACTCACCTTCGATATACCGCTTACCTTCTTTTTCCATCATTGGTTTAATGACTTGGTTTTCTACATCAGCGGTAACAAAAGCGAGAGCTAAGTGATAAAGCACGTTCTTTTGTCCAGCGGATAACGGTTTAACGGCCATGGCTACTCTCCCGCCCGTGGGCGTTTAACCCCTGGCACTACCGCGCGACCTGTCGCCACATCTTGGCCGCGACCTGTTAGCGTTGCCGTGGTCACTTTGCCAACCAGTTCGGTTTTAATCAGCCCTTGCTCGTTAAGCCAAGCGAGCTGCACCAGCAAGGCATCACGGCTAATGTCGAGGCCGTAGGCATTTAAGCCATCTTGTAAGATGGACTCATTGAGTGCGAAGGCTCCCGCCTCGGTCAGTAATCGAAGCACCACAAGGCGTTGGTGCTCATTGATAATTTGCTGCATCGCCATTAATGGCCTCCTTTCAGTTCGTTTTCGAGAAGCATGTCGGTCTTGGTTTCTAAGCGCCTAATGCCTTGTTCCATTGCGCCAAAGCGCTCACCTAAACCTGTGAGGGTTTTATCGAGCGCATGCAGTTCGTCACGGGTCGGCATGTACTCCAATTGCATTTCGGTTTCGCTTAGGCGCTTGTCGATTTCCGCCACCTTTTGGATCACCTTTTCATGCTCAATCCGTGGGGTAAATCGCGTGCTAAACCACGCCATCAGCAGTGCACAGAAAACGCTAATAACGCTGCCAATGAAGCCCCAATACTTCCCGAAATATTCAAATAACGATTCGATCATAAACGCTTCCCATAGCGCATCTTCTGGCGCTTATCTTCATCCTGTTGGCAACTGATACAGCGCAACTCGTTAAGTCGCTGTGGCTCATTTGGCTCTAAGCAATCAATACAGATGCCATTGCCTGTGCTGTGTTGTTTGTGCCTGGCGGCATCCCGAACTGCATCAACACAGGCAGCTCGCTCGCGGGTTTCCATATTGCTAGCCCAATCGGTTTCGTCCATGGGGTTCCTTATTTTGTTTGGTCAATTTGATGGCGTTGCCGCCAATCGTGCAGGGCTTGCCAGTCGAGGTTGCATTGCCCAAGATCAGTGAGTAGCGAGAGCATTAGCCCCGCTAGCTCTTGATTGCTGAGCGGTGGGTTGCGAAGGCACACCACTTGTTGGTTTTGCAGGCACTGCAAGACCTCTGGCGGTACCTGAGTGACGTTGCACTCGCGTATCAGTACTTCGGGCGGCAACACATATTGGGTCTTGTAAATAGGCACGTAACGCACAGCGGGCGGCGTTGTCGAACACGCGCACAACATCGTTAGGCACACTAGCCACACGCCATGTTTGTGTTTGCTCATCTTGGGCGTCCTCAAGTAGCTGGATCAGTTGGTGGTTAAGATCTTGATTGCGGTTGGCCAGTGCGGCCTTTTGCTGTTCGACGGATTGCACCTGCAGGGCGAGTGTTTCGCCTTCGGCTTTTAAGGCAATGCGTTCAACGTTGGCGTCTTGTAGCCATACCGCTAGGGTGTCTGCACTCTGTTTTAGGGCAGCATTGTCAGTTAACGCTTGGGTGAGCAGGCTCTTAGTGCTCTGCTGTTGGTGGTACATCAGCCCAATGGTGACTAATGCCAGTGACAAAAATAGCCACTGCACAGTGCTAATGATTTGAGAGGGATTCATTGCGCGCCCCCCTTTGATTGCGAGAGGCCCAGTTCGCTTAGGCAAATGGCTTGCTCTTCGGCGCGGCGTTTAATCAGCCCATTCAGACGCACCTTGACACCTAGGCGGGTGCCATAGGTCCAACCATTGCAGACGCGCTCACCCGTTTGAGGATTGGTGGAACAGGCCTGCGTTAGCTCCTTGCAGGCACCCACACGATCCCCTACAAGCAGCTTTTTACGCAGGGTTGAGCTGGCAAAATTGCCATAGCCCGCCCAATGCATAAACGACAGATAGGCCGCATGCTCGCCGTCAGTAAGTGCTACAGGGGCCGTGAGTTGCAGCAACTGCTTATCTGCGCGAGCGATATCCTTGGCAAAAATCTCCATGCATTGCTGCTCGGTAAAGGTTTGCCCAAGCCTCAAGTCTTTGCTCGTATGGCCACGACAGGCGGTCAGCACGCCAACCGCATCGATATAGACGCTCAGGCTATTCCCTTCCCATTTATCGGTAAGCTGTGCGCCCGTAATGGCCGCCGAACTTAAGCCTGCGGCCAGTAAAATCGCCTTGAGTTTACTGTTCATTAGGCACCGCCATAGCTTGTGCTTTAGCTCGTTTACGCGCTTTTAAAATGTCTAGATGGGTGACGGCTTGCCAGCCTTGATCAAAGTAGCTTTGGCGGGTAAGGCTGTGACTGTACAAAGGCAGGGGCGCTGGCCCATTGCCCGTGAGATCAGCCGCTAACTCTGCACGGATGCGAGCATTAAAACCGTCTTTGGCGCACTGGCGATAGACTCGGTTTTGTATGCGTTTGGGCTGCGCATTCGCAATCGGCATACTGTTAACGCCGCTGCGATAGTTGTTGTGGGTGACAAAGGCCATAAAAAAACCGAGACAGTGAACATAGGTTCATTGTCTCGGCTTAAGTTTTTGCAGCGGATTGGAAAGGTTTCGGGACTATCAATTAGCTGACACTATATAACTAATACTCCACTATCATTTTTAAGAGCAATCTCATAGAAAACCTCTACTTTCAGCTCTACCTCAACTTCATTATTATCAATAAAATAAGAAAAAACTGTGCTATTAAACTCAGACCAAAGTGGGTTTAATGTCATTTTTATTTCAACACTCTTATTGTCAACGACTAAAACCTCTTCCGATTTAGCTATGTAACCATAAGACCTTGCACATTTTTCATGTACCCAAATGTTTTTTTCACCTTTTTTAAAACCAAGGCTAACTAGACTTTCTTGGGATGAAAAAACAACTACTTGATCTATATATATTTCTGCAAAAGTCCCTTTCTTAGCAATATTCATAAACTGACTATAAAGTTGATTTAAAAAATTACGTGCTGAATCATAGCCAAAGTGATAACCATAATACTCTAAATGATCAGAAGTCATGAGCTGTTTCCGCTCTAGTTTATGCTTCAATACACAGGCATCCTTACTCAAAACACATGTCTCATAGCGCATATTGAAAAGCCCTGAAATATCAGAATATTCTTCCCACCCTTTTACAATACTATCCTTTAGAACAAACCAATTAGAATGTCCTATAGGTTTATTGCACTCATCTCGTAACATGCGCTCATCAATAGCATTAATAGAACTATTTATATCACCTATAACTGAAGTTAACACCTCTTGACTAAAGCCAACTAACTTCACATTTACTTCTTGTTCTAGCAGCTTACTGAGTATCTTTTTTTGTAGTAAAGAATCATTATAATCCCCACTATTATAAAGTAATCCTACCTCAGCCCCTCGCCCATTAAAATAACAAAGTTGATACAAAAAAGCTCTGAAAGCAAAAGGTGAAAGTTCATATCTATCATGAAACCTATAATTATTAATAATGTTATCATAATCTGCGAGAATCAAATCTAAAACTTCAGGGACACTACTAGCAAACAAAGACTCACCTAAATAGCAAGCATTAGATTCACGTGGCTGCTTCCACTCCAGACAATCATACAACTCCTGCCATCGCTCGTTAAAGGCAAGTCCAGCCAACATTCGACAACCAATACTTTTCATATATCTCAACAATATGTCGTTATTGAGGCTTGTACTATAAATCGCTCTCTCAGCTAAGATAACCTCCTCATTAGTTAATGGTGTTGATAATAAAAATTTTCCATACTTTGAATAAGCGACCCCATCTGAAAGCGATTTAACTTTATCTTTTAAAACATCCAAGTTATTAATAGTATACCTAACTGAATTGAAGTCTCTCCAATAATCCAAAAGCCATAATTTATCACGACCTTGTGGCAAGTATTGCACGTACTTTGTATGTAAATCACCCTGCAAATTTTCTGCAACATTTTTATATAATGTAATAACTTTATGAGGGTGCTCGCTAGCTATTAAATGAAAAATATCCACAACTGATTGGATCGCTGTAATAATTCCAGTTTTATTAAGTATAAAATCAACGTGACTAGACCAACCAAAAACTTCACGAAACCACTCACATTCAATTACTAAATCTATGCCTCTTCCCGATTGATATCCTTGCCAGCGAGCAATCTCGTACAAATCTGACGACCAATTTATTTTATCATCAGAGTTTGAAGTGTATGATTCTGCAACTAGAGTTTCATATTGAGGGTGGTGAACAATATGAGAAATCATTGTTGCCAATAGCCTTTGGGAGTGAAATGATAGTTTAGCATCGCCAGCTTCTCTAGAAACTCTTACGATCCTAACTAAAGCATCCCAGTATAATTTAATAAATTTAACATCAGTTTTTGACAAAGGTGTAATAGATTGCTTTTCTCCAAAAAATGTCTTGACCATTTTCTTATGAAAAAGAAATAAAATCCCAACAAAATTGCTATCCCAACTTTTATTTTTAAGCTGCTCAATAAGAACTTCCAATCCAGCACTAATATACCTCAACTTAGATGCAGAAAGCCTTGAAAAGTAAAAACGCCCTTCAATATCTAATTTTTGCACCCAAGTAAAGTAAGAGTTATTTTTAGATAAAACTTCTAACTTAATGCCCCACCTCAAGAACAGCGGCTTATTTAGCATTAAGAAATCTCTAATATAGTCTTCTGTCTGAGCCAGTGTACGAATGTACAACCTGATAAAGAACCATGCCGCAGTAACCATAGTTAAGAAAAAAGTAAAGCATAAAAGTCTTACAACTTCCGTTCCTACTCCTAGTGATAGCTTGGAACTACCTTCAACAAATGTAGTTTTATAAAATATGCTTATGAAAATATGGAGGGTTGATATTAAAATCAGAGATATTGGATTGACAAATGCACCTTGAGTAAGCCTCTTTGCCAAGAGTGAGCTATCGTACTTTTCTGTAACTTGACCTGCTATTTGTATTGCCAACGGAATACCTATTGCTACAAACCCAACAATCAATGTGAAGGTATCACTCACAACACTCATATAATTCGATACTAGTTCAATTCCCAAATGTTTAAATGTAAAAATATCGAATAAATCACCAAAAAAGGTAAGAAACGGTTCAAAAATATCAGCTGTCATTTTAAGAGCCAGTAAAAAATCATTCATTGAATAATACCTGAACAACATAAATTATCATATGATTCATCAGCATATCAGAACTCTATTTTAGACAACTAAATACCGGTTTCTAGTTATAGAACACTTGGCAGTGCAATGAAGATATACCAAGAATGGCACGTTGATGCATTTAGGATGAGAGCATATACTAACCTGCACACGATTAACTATGATGTCGTAAAATTAAAAGCAGTTATGCGGCTTCATGGTCTGCTAAAGAACAAGCATAGACTGATAATAATTAGACCTTCAAACACAGCTATCATTTTAGTATTAAAACAATCTCCTCTGCTTCCTCGCCACAAATGCTGCCCTTTGCTCTGCCACTATCTGGCTGATCCGGCGCTCGGTGAGTCCATAGTCGCGGCTTAACTGCTCTAGGTTATTGCCCTTAAACTCGCGCCAAATGCGGATATCCCGCAGCGCATCCTTGAGGCGCTCACCATTGGGAATGTAGATATCGCGCCCACCGAGATAGGCGCTTAGACTAGTGGCTAAGGCTTCGCTGACATTATCCGCGTTAT
Source organism: Shewanella sp. M-Br (assembly GCF_036245925.1). NCBI lineage: Bacteria > Pseudomonadati > Pseudomonadota > Gammaproteobacteria > Alteromonadales > Shewanellaceae > Shewanella > Shewanella sp. M-Br. The sequence continues at coordinate 103,026 of NZ_BJBV01000009.1, read as the reverse complement.
TAATATCGTATTGCTTTAGGGTTTGGCGCATCACATCGCACAAGCTTTGCAAGGTTGAGGGCCAGCGGCGAATGAAGTCCTCACGTTCATCGGGCTTAAGCGTGGCTAAGGTTTCGAGGGCTTGTTCCAGCTCGGCGGCGCTGGTGGACAATAAATCCAACTGGTTTTCGGGAATGCTAACCGCGTTTAGACTGTTCTTACTCATGACCATGCCCCTCGTATTGCGTGACGATCACTTCATAGTTTGCGGGGCGTGTACCTGCTTCATTCATCTTTAGCCGCTCACCACGGACAATAATGCGCTCGATAAGTACGCGCTTATGCCAGTTTTTCAGGCTTTCTAATACTTTGTAGGCTTGCTGTTCTGTCATCCAAGCGGTGGCATCCACGCCTTCACTTTTACTACGTAGCGTCATGCGACGCACATAGGCATCGAGCGCTGACTCACTGTTATCCTGGATAACTAAGTGATGGCCCATGGTGATCCAAATGGCACGTATTTTATCTATGCTGGCCAATTTACTTTTACCCGCAGCAGGACTTAAACGGCGTTTAACCGCTGTTTTTTTATTGGTTACAGTTGGTTTAAAGCCCTTTTGTTTAAACACTTCTAGCGCCTGTTCAAGCTCTGGCAAGTTCATTGCCCGCAAGGAATCTTTACCCGTGGCATTTTTCAGCATGGCGCGGTAGATGACTTCATCGAGCAGCAATGATCCCTTAGCCACATTGATTAAAGTGATCAGGCGCTTCTTGTGTTGAGCGACTGTGTGCGCCTGCGCATTAGTCTGCACAGGGGCTTTTTGATTAGTTTCTAACATTCGTCATCCTCATCGGTTGTCGCACTGGATACTATCTTGATGGCTTTAGGCTGACTCTTAAGCTGCTGCCAATTCGGTGTTGCTGCATTTAAAAAGTTAACAGCCCAAAGCTCACGATCGGCGAGCAGTTCTGCCTTAGTTTTCCCCTTACGAACGGGCCTAACTGGGCAGTTCGCAATGGCATATTTGAGTAAGCGTTTAGCATAGGGTGTCATTCATCTTTACTCTTTGGTTAGCTGCTCATCAGTGCCTAATCACTACATTAGACAGACCTCGCTCCAAGCTATGGAGCGGGTTTCGCAGGGTTAACGCATTACTGGCTTTGGCTCCAGCAGATCCAAATTATTGAGTGATTTCTCCATAAAAAAGGCGATCACAGCGCGGCGTTCGCCCGCAAACTCTTTGCTTAACTCTTTAAGCGCATTGAGCAGCGCGGCGCCCATCATCAAGCAGTAATGCGGCCTTTCCGCCGCTAGGCCACTGAGTTCGCTGCGCAGATTGTCAAAGCTGGCTTCAAGTAAGGTTGCTTGGCGTAATTGAAACGCCACCCGATCGAGTGCGGCTTGGTTGTCATCGAATAGGTGTTGAATGCCCGATTGTGTGCTGAGTGTCATGATGTGCTCCTTGCCCACCCTAAAGGGTGCTGATATCCAGTGGTAGTTGGGTGTATTTGCCATTAGGCTGACGCTCATATAAGCGCAGGTACTGACTAGTGCCTGTGATTTGAATCGCGTCGGCTATAGCGTCCATGGCCCGTTTCCAGTTGGCATCGTCGATATCCAGCTGGCGCAGACTGAGCACCTGGTTAACGTCGATTCGACCTTGCTGGTTTACCCGAAACGCATGTTCAACCATCGCCATCAGGCGGGTATCCGCGCCACCGCTCCAGCTTTTAATGCAATCATCAATCAAGGTTTTAGCGGTTTGAATGCGTTCATCAAATACGCGGTGTTCACCTACAGCACGGCGTACTTGGTACTTGCCATCAAAGCTAGTAAGTAAAATATTGCCCTTACTACCACCAACCTTAACGCCATATTCACTGGCCGATAGTTCGGCAAAACCATCAATTTGCGCCATAGTCATCAGTTTGAAATTAAGCATCTGTTCACGCAGCTCTTTAGCAGAACCGACAATAGCCAGCACGACTTCATCGCGCAGTTTGTCCACGGCCTTAATACGATCTTCATGAACCAAATCGCCTACCGCGTTTTTGCGGTAGCCCTGCGGAATAGCGGCTTGGTTGTGGGTTTGTTCTTGTATGTTCATCTTATTTGTCCTCATTCCAACGCACTGTCACGCCATGAAATTGCACCGCCATACAACGGCGACGAATGCCTTTTATGTTCTCGATAATCTCAACTGCCATGCGTTTAAAATCACGGCTTGGAACGTCAATTTGGATAACACCGCGATGCTGGCTAACGACCTTCATCCCACGAAGCCTTAAGGCGGCAATCACATTGATAGCTTTTGTTTGCATGTTATTTACCTTTCCATTTGTTATCCCAAAGGGCGCTATTTAGGCGGTTAGCCACCTTTTGCAATTCCCTTTCGAGTAGTTCGATATGCTGTAGTTGATCGCCCTGGGCGAGTCGGCGACAGAACGCGAGCTGTTCCTCTACGTTGTAACGACTGTCTGTCGCGGATTGCACATCGATCCTCTGTGTTACTGCCGACTGCTTTAACTGCGAATGTGGGCAGCCACCGCGACAGGCGCGATAGAGCCGGACGCGTTGTGGGTTGGTAGAGCTAAAAGGCCGTTCTTGATTGTCTTTGCAGGTATCAACGCTGATTTGTCCTGCAACGGGGCACTGTACGTGGTGACGTAAGTAGCGCCCTTCGACACGATTTTTAATGGTGTCGATATTGCCTTTGTATTTGTTCAGCAGGACCTGATTAAGCATGGTCGGACTGACACCTAGCTCTCTGGCAATCTGCGCTTGGCTGCTCTCACTGACTTTTAACTCAAGCACTTGGAACCAATTGTCCTTGTTCATAGCGCCTCCCTATAGGGATAAAACTTCGATTTGGTTGGTGCATAAATACCGTCATCGATTAGCTCTGGCGCTAAAGCGCCACAGTCAACGTTGAGGTGATAAATGATCATTTCCTCTTCGATAGCTCTGATGCGGATCAAGCCTGCCCGTTGCAGGGCATTGAGGTAACGCTTTACCGTTGAGCGCGCCACCCTAGCTGTGACCATGATTTCTTCAATGGAGAAATTGCGCATGATGCGGCAGCTGTTCCAGATCCGCTGATTCGCTTTAATCTTGGCGAACTGAGACAGGCGCTTTAACGGGCTGTCATCGTTTAACCAATAGCGGTTCGTCAGCCCTGTACGCCCTTTCCATTCGAGTGTTAAGCGCCCTTCTCGATACAAATCACGCAAAAAGCGATTCGCGAGACACTTAGGCATTCCCGATGCATCGGCAACTTGTTCAGCACTAAAGCTGACTTTTCGATTGCGACAACAACACATAAACAACCATGCGCTGTGCCTTAACGGGGTTGAGCGTTTGACTTGTGCCATAACGCTTAACCCACAAGGCTTGGACGTCGAACACCATGGAATGGCTGTGCCCCCCAGTGTTCTGCTGTGACGTAATCAAGTTCGTTCATTTTGGCGAGACGTTCGATTTGATTAAGGCCAATGACAATGCGACGAGCCTCACCACTGCTGGCTTTACGCAGTTCATCAAGGAGTTCTGGTTCGACTTTGATGTCGTTGTCTAAGAGGGAATCGGCCATCACCATGACGTCATCTAAGTCGGCTGGCCGAAACTCAACCCACTCTGAAATACGGTTAAAGAACTGTTTGCGTGTACTGATACGGCGGGCGATTTGGTCCATACCAATGAGGATCACAGGGACTTCTGTGTTGTCGTAGAGATCACGCACCGTTTCAAGCATACGAACGTCCGACATCAGGTAGTCGGCTTCATCAATAAACAGTGGGCGTTCGTACATGCTCATTTGCTCGATAGTGAAATCGACCATCTTATTGATGCGCCACATACCACTCGATCCGAGTTCGCCGACAATGCGGTTCATTAGCGTACTGGCACTGTCTGTGGCCATGGCTCGAACATAGATACCGTTCACTTGGTTAAACAGATACGTAGTTGCAGTTGTTTTACCAAAGCCACTTGGGCCGTGGTACAAACCGAGACCTGGTACACCTATACCTCGGGTACAAAGGTTGTCGAAGGCGTCTTGGGCTGTCAGAACATTTTTTACAGGTGCGATCACTGCTTTCATTTTGTATACTCCATTTGCTTTAGTTTTATGGCCTTCATGGCCGTTATGGGTCATAAGTGCTCAGTTGGTCGCTCTGCGCTTATGGCCCATGATTTCATCAATGCGTTTTGCCCCTAACTTGTTGTGCTTTTTGTAATCCTTTAGGAATGCATCCTCCTTTGGCGTTAATTCACGGTTGAGAGATTCAGCGGCAAGCAAACGTGCCTTTTCGTGCTCATTACGCACTAAGGTTGCATGCTGTTGATTAATGGTGTTTTTACGTTCTTCAATCGCTTTACGCTTCTGGCGTAAATGCTCAATTTGTTGGTCGCTATAAGCAGGCTTATTAGTTTTAACGAGCTGCTCTGCAGCCTCAGTTAATGCCATTAAGCTGGGGTTTTGGTGGGCTATTGGCTGGGTTGGAAACTCGACTAGTGACTTAGCCTGCTTGGCATAGTGTTCAATGACGGTTTGATGGATCTCGCCTATGTTGAACGTTTTAGCGAGTTGCTTCATTTCGGCCCTGAAACTACGCAGTGACTTGGCTTCTTCTTTTTTGGTTTGACGATAAGCCGCAGGGCTGATCTCTTGACCTAAAAGACGGCTATCAACCGCTTCAATTCGTGTTTCCCAATTATTGATCGGGTAAATAAACGCACGAGCGACATCCGTTGGATCGAGAAATACTCGAACTCGTTGCCCTTTCCACTCATGCTCCAACATTTCCGGTGCCGTATAACGCAATCCTCCCGCTTTAATAAAGCCTTTAAGGATGGTGTACTCGCCAACGTGGTTAAGCAGGAGATCTAAGGCTTCAGGATGTTCGACCGCCCGCACTTGATATTGAGCTGCGCGATAGACTTCATTGGGTGTTTTACCCTTTAGGCCATCGTGTGCGCGGAGGTGATAATAGGCATCTACCCAATTATCAAGAAGTTGCTGTAATTCCGGTTGCGTCATACGGAGATCGTAATCAGCCTTTTCGTTCTCTTTCTTGTTGCGCTCTTTAAGGCGTACCGCAAATTCTTTGCGAGCCTCGATAGCCTCGCGATCATTGACGTTATGGCCAATGTAGCCTGGTAGTAACTCAATAAGATCATGGCTGAGTGTCTTAAAGAAACGTTCGATAAAGGGCTTTTCCCAACCTGAGTATGGATTAGCTCGGCTTTGTTCTAAATCGAGTAAGTGATAGATGCTCGTGGTTCGCTGGCTAACATAATCGCTACCGTTATCGGTACGCATTAAGCCGCCTTGGTTTGGAACTCCCCAAGCCAGCAAGGTTTTACGCATTAAAAGGCAAATGCCTTCACTTGATGAAGTGGGCGAAACAAGCAGTTTGACGCGACGTGTGAAGCAGTCGATCACCGCAATAATGGTGTGTCGCCCTTCTTTCAACATGGCATCGACTGGGGTTGAGTCAAATTCCCATACATCGTTTGGCGCAGCCATCCATGGATAGGTTTGCTCAACCGCAGTGCGGTATTTATCGTTGAATTTTTTAGGGTTTGTGGTGAATGTAAAAGCCGCTTGATTCTGACTTATCCATTTATTCACCCAGCGGCGAATGCTGGAGATGCTTGGGATCTGCCAAGGCATGTCGGTTTTTATCGCATAGATCTCGGCTAGTTTTTTAAGCTGCTTTGCCTTGCCCGCCAGATGCGGTTTAGCGGTGATCAGCCCCTTTAGGAAGTCGGCTAAGTCGGGCTCGTCGTTCAGTAGACAAGGACGCTCAACTTTATATTTACCAGCGAGTGCACTAACGCCATCTTTAGCTAAGACCTTTTCCCAACGGCGGATCGTAACAATAGAAACGCTGCTAATAATTGAGAATACCCAGTCCGGTAGTGCAATCGAACGCTGTGTATACGCTTTGCAGAATGCTTTTTCACCATCAACGAGCTTGCGAACCTCAAGGTAAGGCATGCAGAATTTAGCCTTGGCATTGACGATCAGCATCTTTGCATCAGCCCGCTTTTGCGCTTTATCAGGTAGATTTATAAACTGCTGAATGCTCTTGGCTTTTTCTGTTTGACTCACTGCAGGGATTTGCAGTTTGGCAACAGCAGATCCCGCATGCATCAGGGACGTTGGAGATTTTGCTATCTTCTCCGCTTCCTGTTTTGCCAGCTTCTGACGAGCCTCAAGGGGTAAACTATTTAGGTGATATTCAAATCCTCCACCTAGCCCTTGTCGCCTTTGCTTTTGCCAGTTTTCATGTTTTGCCCTATCACGGACGCGTCTATCCCCGACATCCAATAGCTCTGCAATTTCTACAGTGCTAAACCATTCCTTAGTCATGGTGCTCTCCCACTAAATCAACACCAAGGTATTCAGATAAAGCAGCCATGATCTTGATGGCTTTTAAGCGTTTAGGTTTACGACCTGTATTGGGTGCAAACCATTGAACGCACTTCTGAACCGTCCTTGGGTTATATCCATGCGTAATCGCCCACGCACGGCAGCTTTGTCCATTTGCGAGCAAGGCTGCATGTATATGACGAGCGCTTTCTATCTTCATAAGAATTACCGTGCTAATATTTTGATTACGTTCGCATTGCGAACGAACGCAGTTTAACTACAATACGTTACGCAGTGCGTAACGTATTGCGAATATAGATCCGAGTTAGGCACAAATCAACAGCTTTTTGCTTTTTTGCGCAGAAAATTACGCACTAAAGTTATTTTAGTGCGCAAAAGATTGATGTAGTTTCGGTTGGATATTCAGTAAACCATTACTTATTCGGTAGTTTTTAAGTAATAACTATTGCTCTCTTGAGCGTTAAATAGATTTTGGTTCGAGGAAAATAATGAAGTCGGAAGCCTTACATTCAGATCCAACTTTAGATCCGACTTCCACAACTGAAGTCGGCACTCTTGCTGACCGTATTTCGGAAGCAATTGGGAAAAACAGTATTAGAGAGTTCGCCATTAAAATTGGCGTATCTGAAGGTACCCTGCGTAATCTAATCAAAGGTGGAGAACCTAAGTTAGATACAGCAATACGTATAGCAGAAGAGGCAGGCGTGAGCATTCGTTGGCTTGCAACTGGCAATGGCCCTAAATACCCGAATCGCCAACGCGATGAAATTTCCCAGGAAGGTATTGTTTACGTCCACCAAGACCAATTCAATGAAGAGTATTTCTTGATTGAAGGCTATGACGTGGTGGTAAGCACTGGGCATGGTGCGTTTAATGATGAAACAGGTGTACGCAGACGGCTGCCGTTTAGAAAGAACTGGCTTAAATACCGTAGTTTAAAGCCCGAGAATCTTAAAGTCGTCTATGCCAAAGGCAATTCGATGGAGCCCGCCATACACAGCGGAGATAGCTTACTGGTAGATATCAGCAAGACTACGCTAGAAGACGGCTGTATCTTCGTATTACGTCTGGGCGACGATCTTTACGCCAAGCGCTTACAGAAACTATTTGATGGCGGTATAGAGATACTCAGTGACAACAAGGAGTATAAATCTCAGATTGTCTCTGCGGGTGAACTGCCAATGCTGCAAATTATTGGCAAAGTCGTGTGGATGGGTAAAAACCTCGATTAAATCTTTAAAAGTTCCGAGTTTATCAATCTTGATGAACTGTGATTATTTTTCAAAGCTGGCGAACCATTTTGGCGCCAGCTTTGTTTTTATCAATCCTAGTGAATCACTTCCGACTTAATTCACCACTCGTACAACTCTTGTACACCAAGGCCTCCCGCCTAGTTTCGACTAATCTCGGCTGTTCTCACTTATTGTCAATCCATTTGACTGGTTACACTAACTGTAATTAACACGAGCTGTAGTAGCGCATCTGGTGCCACAACTTATAGTGAAGTACATCACTTAATTTGAAAAACAGCTCACGCTAATTCGATAAAGCCTCAATTAACACCTCCATCAACAACAGCAAACTTGTTAAAACAGAAAAACAGACTTTAACGGCGAAAAGATAACCCACGTTTTCTATCGGTATAAAGAACTGAGTAAATTCACATTACCCCACCTGAGATCCTTTTTGAGCGGTTTGAGTCTTAAGTACTCGACCAAGTACCAAAAACAGTGTCGATTATTTAGCGAATGATTTCAATTTCATAGAATCACCGCTTAAAAACGATGGACTCAATTATGGCTATATTGCGAATTGTTAAGTGGTTTTTCACGAAAAATGTCGAATTCTGCACCACGATGCACATTAGATGAGCACTTAACAGCATAATTACACTTTTTTTAGTAACTCGAGTTGACTCATCCAACAGAGCGTTTTACTATGCGCTCCGTTCTCAACGAGTCGCTACGATTGTGTGAAACGATTCCCCTGTAGTTCAGTCGGTAGAACGGCGGACTGTTAATCCGTATGTCACTGGTTCAAGTCCAGTCAGGGGAGCCACTTTAAGCACATGATAAAAATGAGTTAGAACAAGCAGTAAGATAAGTTGTAAACAATTCCCCTGTAGTTCAGTCGGTAGAACGGCGGACTGTTAATCCGTATGTCACTGGTTCAAGTCCAGTCAGGGGAGCCAATTACATTATCAAGCTGAAGCATTAAAATGATTCCCCTGTAGTTCAGTCGGTAGAACGGCGGACTGTTAATCCGTATGTCACTGGTTCAAGTCCAGTCAGGGGAGCCAATTTAAGCAAGCTAAAAAGTCGATAGTAATATCGCACCTCGATTCCCCTGTAGTTCAGTCGGTAGAACGGCGGACTGTTAATCCGTATGTCACTGGTTCAAGTCCAGTCAGGGGAGCCATTTAAAAAGTGTTATTTCTGTAAAGTCGATAGCAATATCGCACCCTCTACTCCCCTGTAGTTCAGTCGGTAGAACGGCGGACTGTTAATCCGTATGTCACTGGTTCAAGTCCAGTCAGGGGAGCCAATTTATTCTTCGTTTTGTTCCCGTGCCTTTGCCTCTTCCGGCTTCTAGTTACCCTATTCTTTTCCGTTTTGTTTTTAAGCAAATGCAGTTACACTGTTATCAGCTTATTAATAAAAATTTATGAGTGTCATCACACAGATAGCTGCAGTTAAGTATTCTTGACTTAAACTTATCCTGTTTGAGCTCACCCAAAAAAATAGAGCGGATTTTTATGGCCATGTCAAAATCATATCCAATTTTTTTACTGCTTATTTTCTTAGGTCTTTTTGCTTGGGTATATCAAAGCGAAAATAGCCAATTACAAATCCAACAACAGCAAGAACTGGATAGCTTTAAAACCAGTTTAACCCGCTACCAACAATGGCAAGGTGATGGCGCCGAACTCTTCAAAAAGCTTTCTGAAAATTACCCATTCCAATTTTTCCAATATATTGATGATACCGATGGCCAACGGAGTCATACAGAAGGTCGTTTAGACAGCCAACATCCTCATCCTTTAGCCCGTTTATTTTCTATCGAGCTCAGTCATACACAAAAATTGGCAACCGGTCGTTTACAAGTCAAACTCAGTGCAAACCAAGCGATTGAAACTTCGATTAGTCATACTCAAAAGCTCGGTGTCATGTTACTGGTGGCTTACCTTATCTTGCTGTTAGTGTTTATTCTGTTAATGTCAAAACATAGGGCGGCGATACATTATGCTGCTGATTATATTTCAAAAATACCTGAGTTAGGGTTTTCTGCTGTCGCATCATCAAAACTCACAGGTGAGCTCAACCCCATTGGAATATCCCTTGAAGAGTGTCGTCTTCAACTTAAAGCCCAAATCGATAAACTCAATCAAGAGAATGAAAAGCTGCATAAAGCAGCCTATCAAGACACAGTGACGGGTTTTGGTAGTCGCCAGCGCTTTACCCAAAAATTAGAAACCATAAGTAATCCCGATATTCCTCAATTGGGGCTGATGGCAATGGTTAAGGCGACAGAGCTTGCGCAAATCAATCAAAAACAAGGGCGAACTGCGGGGGATGATTATCTTTCAAGGGTGGCAAATTGTATCCGCAAAGCCTGTAGTAAGTATTCAGACGCAGAATGTTTCAGGGTATCGAGCGCTGATTTTGCCATCTTTATTCCTGATGTCATGCTGAAGGATGCTCCAAAATTTTTAGACCAATTAAAAATTTATCTCGATGAATATTTGCAGATGACAAAAGCGGAATCTGTTGCCCATATCGGTTTAGTCCCCTATCACCAAGGTACCGATGCGGTTAATTTGCTGACGATTGCGGATACCGCAGTCAGCATAGCGCAGACCCTTGGACCGAATAGCTATCATATCCAAGAAAAACTCAATGGTGACGAGCAGTTTGGTGATGATCGCTGGAAAATGGCGATCAATGATTTAGTCACTCGCCAAGCATTAAAATTCTACCAACAGCCAATTCAGCCGTGCCGAACTGATGTAGAGGTTTACCGTGAGTTGTTGGCGCGCTTTTACAATAGCGAAGGCAAGTTCTTACCCACCACCACAGTGATCGCTATGGCCGAACGTCACGGTATGAGTTCTGAATTAGATAAACTGGTGGTGATCAGTGCATTAAGAATGCTTAAGGAAAACCCGACCATTTCGGGTAACTTTGGCATCAATATCAGCGCATTTTCTGCGCATCAAGATATGTTTGTCGCTTGGCTAAAGGACATTTTAGGCAAGCAAAAATACATCGCCTCGCGCTTAGTATTTGAGATCAATGAGTCAGGTATGCAGTCTAACTTAGGGGCAAGCTATAAGTTCGTTCGCGAAATACATAGCGTTGGATCACGGGTGTCGATAGAGCGTTTTGGCATGAGCTTTACGTCCTTCAAATTCTTCAGTGAAGTGCGTCCAGACTACATAAAGCTTGATGGCAGCTACACATCGAACATTGATGAAGACAGCAATAATAAATTCTTCGTCCGTATGATGGTGGATGTTGCAAGGCGGATAGGCATTCGGGTTATTGCGACCAGCGTCGAACGCCAAGAAGAAAAACTCACCCTCGAAAAACTCTTAGTTGATGGATTGCAAGGCTATTACATAGCACAGCCCCAAGCCATGGCGATTACAGATCAAATTTAATACTTTAACGGGTTAATTCGTCGCCAAAATTTACAGTAAAGATGGTTAACCCTGCATTCTATATGTTGTTTATGCAAACGGAAAAGTCGATAATACGGCCAAGATCCGTTTAGAAAAGTATTGAGATGACTGAATATCTCCTCTTGTTGATCAGTACAGTACTGGTCAACAATTTCGTTTTAGTGAAATTCTTAGGCTTGTGTCCTTTCATGGGGGTCTCCAGTAAACTGGAGTCCGCTATTGGCATGTCTATGGCGACCACTTTTGTGCTGACGTTAGCCTCTATTCTCAGTTACCTCGTCAACCAGTATCTACTATTGCCCTTTGATCTGAGCTACCTGCGAACCATGAGCTTCATTTTAGTGATTGCGGTTGTGGTGCAATTTACTGAAATGGTGGTGCAAAAAACCAGTGCTGCACTGCATCGGGCTTTAGGCATTTACCTGCCGCTGATCACAACGAACTGTGCTGTGTTGGGTGTTGCCCTATTGAACGTTAACGAGAAGCACGATTTTATCCAATCGGCTATCTATGGCTTTGGTGCTGCGTTAGGCTTCTCATTAGTGTTAATTCTCTTCTCGGCGATGCGCGAACGTTTAGCTGCCGCAGATGTCCCCTTACCTTTCAAAGGCGGCGCCATAGCGATGATCACCGCAGGTCTTATGTCCCTCGCCTTTATGGGATTCACAGGATTGGTTAAGTAAGATGTCCGGAATTTTAATTGCAGTCATATTGTTGACCCTATTGGCATTAGTCTTTGGACTATTACTCGGTTTTGCCGCCGTTAAATTTAAGGTTGAAGGCAATCCGATTGTCGATGAACTCGAAGCGATTCTGCCACAAACACAATGTGGCCAATGTGGTTACCCTGGCTGTCGCCCTTATGCTGAAGCGATTGCCAACGGTGATAAAGTCAACAAATGCCCTCCCGGCGGCACTGCTACCATGGAAAAACTGGCGACCCTGATGGGCGTCGAGCCCGAGCCGCTGAATGCCGAAGCACAATCTCAAGTGAAAAAGGTCGCCTACATACGTGAAGACGAATGTATTGGTTGCACTAAGTGTATTCAAGCCTGCCCCGTGGATGCGATTATCGGTGCAGGTAAGCTTATGCATACTGTGCTGACAACCGATTGCACGGGTTGCGATCTCTGTGTTGAGCCTTGTCCCGTCGATTGTATTGATATGATCCCAGTCACCCAGAATCTTAAAAATTGGAACTGGCGTTTAAATGCCATCCCAGTGACTCTCATCCAAGACACTCTCATCAAAGAGATTCAGAACCAAGACCCACAGTTAGAAGAGGAAAAGCGGTGTTAACTTTATTAGATCAATTAGATAAAGGAACCCTTTGGCGCTCACCCGGTGGTATACATCCACCCGAAGTCAAATTCCTCTCGAACACGACGCCGATTAGCCAACTGCCCTTAGCCGATACGTACTTAGTGCCCATCCCTCAAGTCGGTGAAAATTGCACACTTGCGGTAAACATCGGCGATAGCGTATTAAAAGGCACGCCGTTAACGCAAGGCACCTCCATTTGGCATTTACCTGTGCATGCGCCGACATCAGGCACTATCGTTGCTATTGAGCCAAGGGCAAGTAACCACGCCTCAGCATTGCCGGTTAATACCTGCGTTATCCAAGCCGATGGCAAAGACACTTGGTGTGAGCTGGTGCAAAATGAGCTTGATGATTTAAGCCATCAACAGATGATCGATAAGATCCGTGCTGCTGGCATTGCAGGCATGGGCGGCGCGGCGTTTCCAACTCATATTAAGCTTAATCCGGTCAGTGAAATTGATTTAGTCATCATCAACGGCGTCGAGTGCGAACCTTATATCAGCGCAGATGACAGATTAATGCGCGAATACAGCCAAGATATCCTCGCCGGTATTGGCATTATTCATCGGTTATTAACGCCAAAACGCATTGTTATCGCCATTGAAGATAATAAGCCAGAAGCGGCCACAGCCATGCAAGCTGCAGTCGTCCAATGTGGGCTCCCAGCGGACAGCATTCGGGTAACCGTCATTCCGACTAAATACCCTTCTGGTGGTGAAAAGCAGTTAATTCAAATTATTACTGGCCGCGAAGTGCCCTCGGGCGCTATTCCCGCCAAACTCGGTATCGTCGTGCATAACGTCGGCACTGCCTTTGCGATTCATCAAGCGGTTACCCAAGGTAAACCGCTGATTGAGCGTGTGGTGACTGTGACGGGCAAAAATGTCGGTAAACCGGGGAACTACTGGTTACCGATAGGCACACCTGTTGAGCATGTGCTTGCTGCGACTGAGTTCACGCCAGAGCCTGAACAAAAGGTGATTATTGGCGGGCCTATGATGGGCCATGCATTGGCGAATATCCAAGTGCCTATTTTAAAAGGTACTAACTGTATTCTGGTGCCAAGCAGCCAAGAAATAGGAACTACGCCAGAAGAAAAAGCCTGTATCCGCTGCGGCGAATGCGCCAATGCCTGCCCTGCACTCCTATTGCCACAGCAACTCTTTTGGCACGCCAAGGCCGAAGAATATGACAAAGCAGCCAGTTACAATCTAAAGGATTGTATTGAATGCGGTTGTTGTAGTTACGTCTGCCCGAGTGATATTCCCTTAGTCGAGTATTACCGCATTGCCAAATCTGCACTTAAACAAGCCGCCGATGAGAAGCAGCAAGCGGAGCGCGCTAAACAGCGTTTTGATGCCCGTTTAGCGCGTCTTGAAGAAGAAAAGCTTGCCCGTGAAGCTAAGGCCAAAGAAGCCGCAGAGCGCCGACAAGCGACTATGACTGGCACGGATAAAAATGCCGTAGCCGAAGCCATGGCACGGATCGCCGCGAAAAAAGCCGCAGCGGCACAATCAGCAACTGAAGAGTTGTCGAATGAAGAATCATCAAACGTAACAAGCACTGATACGACAGACGCGCCCAAGGGTAAAGCTGCAGTTGCCGCAGCCATCGCCCGCGCTAAGGCGAAGAAAGCCGCCCAAGTGAATGCCAATGGTGCTGATACAAATGGTGCAGATACAAACAATGTGGTGAATGTTGATGCCAGTGATGAATCCTTCTTAGCAACAGATGCAATCGCGCAAGAAGCGCCGTTATCTCAGAAGGACAAAGTCGCCGCGGCCATTGCTCGCGCCAAAGCTAAAAAGGCGGCTCAGCAAGCCGATACCGCGCCGCTTGAAACGGCTGAAAAGGCTGACAGTACACCAGAAGCCAGCGCTGCCGATGATAAAAAGGCCAAAGTGGCTGCCGCAGTCGCGCGGGCAAAAGCCAAGAAAGCGGCGCAGCAAGCAGAAACCGCCGCTAGTGATATTGAAGTTAGCAATACTGACGTTAGCGTTAGTGATGTTAGCGTTAGTGATGTTAGCGTTAGTGACGTTAATGATTCAGAAGCGATTAAGAAAGCCAAAGTAGCCGCCGCGGTTGCCCGTGCTAAAGCGAAAAAAGCCGCGCAGCAAGTTGAGACAAATGCTGACAATGATTTAACTCAGACCGCGACTCCAGCAGTTGATTCCGCAGCTAGCGTTCAAGCAGATGTGAATGATGATACAGAAGCAGCCGCTACTGACGTTAACGACGCTGAAGCGATTAAAAAGGCCAAAGTGGCCGCCGCTGTTGCTCGTGCTAAAGCGAAGAAAATAGCTGCGGCATCAGCAGCTGAGTCTAAAACTGAGTCTGAAATAGAGTCCGTTGACGACATTCAAACTAAAGCTAACGTGGCATCGCCGTCGATAGCAGCACTTGACGCCGTCGCAGCTAAACCCGAAGCCGTTTTACCATCCGCAGAACAAATTGCAGAACCCACTGAAACGGCAGCCTTATCAGGCGATGAGCTTAAAAAAGCACGGATTGCTGCGACCATCGCCAAGGCAAAAGCCAAAAAAGCGGCACTCGCTCAACAAACCGAAGCTTCGAGCGATTCAAGTGTTGCTAATGATTAAGAACAGAATGATAAAAAGGGAACACAATGGCGTTTAAAATAGCCTCATCACCCCATGTCACACGTAATTTGCATACCTCAACTGTGATGCAAAGGGTGATTTTATGTTTACTGCCGGGCCTTGTGGTGCAATGCGCCTTTTTTGGCTGGGGCACGCTTGTTCAAGTGTTGCTTGCGATTCTTGTTGCCCTAAGCTGTGAGGCCGCGGTGATGAAACTTCGCAATCGTGATATCAAAGCCAGCCTTAGCGATAACAGCGCCATGCTGACCGCAATCTTGATTGGTGTCGCCATTCCTCCCCTAGCACCTTGGTGGATGATAGTGATGGGCACCGCCTTTGCGATCGTTATCGTTAAGCACCTTTACGGCGGTTTAGGCCATAACCTGTTTAACCCTGCAATGGCGGCGTATGTATTGCTGTTAATCTCATTCCCAGTGCAAATGACCACTTGGATAGCACCGAGTACCGTTGCGCTGCATTCGCCTAGCCTAGCTGAGAGCTTGCAACTTATCTTCAACATTGGCGCCCACGTTAACTTGGAACAGTTTCGTTTAGGGATAGATGGCATCGCAATGGCGACGCCACTCGATACCCTTAAAACCGATTTATCCCTAGGATTAACCACCACTGAAAGCCTGACTAAAGCCATTTTTGATGGCAGCACAGGCGTAGGTTGGTTCTGGGTGAATTTAGCTTATCTGGCTGGCGGTTTAGTGTTACTTAAACTGAAAGCCATTCGTTGGCACATCAGTACTGGCGTGTTATTGGGGCTCTTTGTTGCATCGAGTATCGGTTTCTTACTGTCGCCCGATACCCAAGGCAGTCCCCTATTACATTTGTTTTCTGGCGCGACCATGTTAGCGGCATTTTTTATCGCAACCGATCCCGTCACAGCAGCAACCAGCCCCCGTGGTCGTATTATCTTCGGCGCGTTAATTGGTGTGTTGGTGTATATCATCCGCATTAAAGGCGGTTACCCTGACGCCTTTGCCTTTGCTGTGTTATTGGCTAACCTCTGCGCTCCCTTTATTGACTACTATGTGCGGCCACGCACCTATGGTCATTCAGCTAGCTAAGGCCATTGGGCGGACTACAGTCATGCTACAAGATAATGTCATTCTGCTGGCAACGAGAGCTTAAGGAAAAAGAGTTGAAAAATCCGATGATTAAAAATGGTTTTTTATTGGCGCTGTTTGCCTTGATTTGCACGGGTCTCGTCGCCGCGGTCAATCAACAAACCTTTGACAAGATTAAGCAGCAAGAACAACAGGAATTGATGCGAGTATTGCAACAATTAATCCCTGATGAAATACATGATAACGAGCTTACCGCTCAGTGTACCTTGCTATTAAACAAAGAAGCATTAGGCACGGATAGTCCAATGCCGGCCTATATTGCTACCCATGCAGGCAAGCCTGTCGCTATCGCCATGGAAGCCATAGCACCCGATGGCTATAGCGGTAATATCAAATTAATTGTTGGGATTAATATCCAAGGTGAAGTCTTAGGCGTACGTACCTTGTCCCATCAAGAAACCCCTGGGCTGGGTGACAAAATTGAACTACGTAAATCGAATTGGGTCACTCAGTTTGTTGGTAAAGTGTTGGGCTCTGCAGATGATAAGCAATGGTTAGTTAAAAAAGATGGCGGCGATTTTGACCAATTTACCGGTGCAACCATTACCCCGCGCGCTTATGTTAAAGCAGTCAAAAACGCGGTATGGTATTTCAGCACTAACCAAGCACAAATTTTCAGCCAGCCGCTAAATTGTGAGGCCAACCATGACTAATTATCGCGAAATTGCGTGGCAAGGACTGTGGAAAAACAACCCAGGCCTAGTGCAACTGTTAGGTTTATGTCCGCTACTCGCGGTTACTGCAACGATCACTAACGCCCTTGGCCTTGGTCTAGCCACTATGCTGGTGCTGATTGGCTCTAACATTTTGGTGTCACTGGTGCGCGACTATGTGCCCAAAGAAATTCGTATTCCTGTGTTTGTGATGATCATCGCCGCGCTAGTCACCACAGTGCAACTGCTCATTAATGCCTATGCCTACGGCCTGTATTTATCCCTTGGGATCTTCCTGCCATTAATTGTGACGAACTGCATCATCATCGGCCGCGCCGAAGCCTTTGCCTCGCGTAATAATGCGTTTAGTGCCGCCTTCGATGGTCTAATGATGGGCCTTGGTTTTACTTTAGTGCTTACAGTGCTGGGCGCAACGCGGGAAATCTTAGGTCAAGGCACACTGTTTGATGGTGCGGATCAACTGCTCGGCCCATGGGCTAAATCGTTAACCATGCATCTATGGCAAGTCGATACCCCATTTCTCCTTGCTATGCTGCCACCCGGTGCATTTATTGTGATGGGATTATTGATCGCATTGAAAAATGTGATTGATAAAAAAGTCAAAGAACGCCAACCTCAAGTCGCCGCAGAGCCGAGCGTTACCCGCGCACGGATCACTAAGGTAGGTTAGGCTTTCAAGTAACGACAGGCATTATGGCGCTCGTGTTAACGCGTTTAATGTGTGCCTAGCACATGATGAGCGGCAAAACTCAAAGCATAAGAAAATCAGCGAACGTGGGTTGTAAACTCATCAATCATCATTAATAGGATATTAATAATGAGCGGTTGAGAGTTGAACCCCACCACAGCGCAGGAATCGTACATGAATCAAGAAAAACGTATCCAGATCCTCACTCGTCTTCGCGATAACAATCCCAAACCTGAAACCGAACTCAATTTTTCAAGTCCCTTCGAACTGCTAGTGGCAGTGACGTTATCGGCCCAAGCAACAGATGTGAGCGTCAACAAGGCAACAGACAAGCTCTTTCCTGTGGCAAACACAGCCCACAGCATTTATGCCCTTGGCGTAGAAGGTTTAAAGCAATACATAAAAACCATAGGCTTATATAACAACAAAGCCATCAATGTGATCAAAGCCTGTGAGATCTTAATTGAGAAATACAATGGCGAAGTACCAGAAAACCGAGAGGCCCTAGAGTCTCTGCCCGGCGTTGGCCGCAAGACGGCTAACGTGGTACTAAACACTGCGTTTGGTTGGCCAACCATCGCCGTCGACACCCATATTTTCCGCCTCGCTAATCGCACTAAATTCGCGCCCGGCAAGAACGTAGTCGAAGTGGAAGAGAAAATGCTAAAAGTCGTGCCGGCGGAATTTAAAGTCGATGTGCACCACTGGTTTATCCTGCACGGACGCTACACTTGCCTCGCGCGCAAACCCCGCTGTGGTAGTTGTATCATTGAAGACTTGTGTGATTTTAAAGAAAAAATATACCCTGAAGAATAAGCTTCGAATCAACTGAGTGGAGCAAATTGACGTTTCAGTGTTGTTTTCACATTGATTAGACTGGATTTCAAACAAACAAAAAGCCGCAATAGCGGCTTTTTTGCTTAACTTGGAACTGGGTTAACTCAAACTTGTATTAGTCGTTAAAACATTGAAACAAAGAACGCACTGAAAAATAAAGCAATAACAACTGTGGTGCCTAAAGCCATTTTAAGTTCGGTGTTCATCATTCACTCTCCTAGTTGGTATGGCTACATTATTATCAACCCAGTGATAAAAACCCATGTTTGTCTCTGTGTTTTGTGAGCGATAGCCAATTTATCGGCAATTTTCTCTTCTAAATCCTGAAAATTCCTCTTACAGACAATCATTTCCCTATCCTAAGCGTTAATCTGGGTCAAGCGCTGTAAAAACAATGGCAGACATTTATCGAGGTCCATCTACGGATTTTTGGTATACTCCACCCCGTAATCTATTTAGAGAGAGGACCTATGTCGCAACTATTACATACTATGATCCGCGTCGGTAACTTAGAACGCAGTATTGCTTTTTATACTGAAGTGCTCGGCATGAAACTACTTCGCACCTCTGAAAATCCAGAGTACAAATATTCTTTAGCTTTCGTGGGTTACGGTGAAGAATCCACAGGCCAAGCCGTGGTTGAACTAACCTATAACTGGGGCACTGACAAATACGATTTAGGCACAGGCTTTGGCCACTTAGCGATTGGCGATGAAGATATCTACGCCCGTTGCGCTGCTATTGCCGCAGCCGGTGGCAAAGTGACTCGCGCCCCTGGTCCTGTCGCAGGTGGTACCACTGAGATTGCGTTTGTTGAAGATCCAGACGGTTATAAAATTGAGTTCATTCAAATGAAATCAGCGACCCAAGGTTTAGGTTAAGTCCTGTCAACTGAACCAGAAAAATAGCTGAGCAAGACTATTTATTCAGCGAAAAATGCCGGATCTTCATTCGGCATTTTTGTTTTTATACTTTAGATCTCACGTTATCCACAAAGAAAAACAAATAAAACCAGTGATTTACTGCTCGCGCCATACGTCTAAACCGACTTTATCGAAGCTTTATCTTGTGTCAGCTTTCGCTCGGTTTTGTTCGCCACTTTACGGCTGAAATGACGTTTAAACCAAGGCGTGCGCCACAGCAGCAACACACTAAAACCTACGATATACAGACTTGGCTCGATGATTTCCGATTTTACCGACCAGTAAAAATGGATTGGCGCCAATATAGCGACTAAATACACCCCATAGTGCAAGGTTTGCCAACGACGTCCCATCTTACGCATCAAGGCTTTAAACGAAGTTATCGCCAAAGCGGAAACGATAAGATAAGCCACAGCGCCGACTAAAATATACGGCCGTTTTACCACTTCACTAAACAGTAATTCCCAAGCAAACAACAGATCTAAACTAAAAAAGGCCAAGATATGTAAAGTGGCATAGGCAAACACATATAACCCCACTAAACGGCGGGTCTGCATCAACAGCCCTTGCTTGGTCAACTTGGCAATCGGTGAGATCAGTAAGGTCGCCGCTAGCGCATTTAATGCGCCTATGCCTGTGTAGTGAATAATGTGCTGCACGGGATCGCCACCCGCACGGCCAAGCACCACAGTGAGCACAAGGTAGACGATGGGCACTAAACCCAACAAATGAAATAACGCTTTTAGCCAAAACAAGTGCTTAGCGGTTAATCTCAACATAGGTTGTCCCCGCTTAATGGCGAATCCCCAAACAACAAACCAATCATCAATAGTATTTCCTCAGATCCATGCCGTCATACAGTGAAGCCACAAACTCGCCGTAACCGTTGAACGGCTGGGTATCGATGCGGGTTGCTGAAAACAATCCCCCCTCGCCGATACGACGCTCAGTGGCCTGCGACCAGCGTGGATGATCCACCGCCGGATTAACGTTGGCATAAAATCCATACTCGTGTGAGGCAAGCTGATTCCAGCTGGTCGGCGGTTGTTTATCCATGACGCGAATTCGCACGATTGATTTAATGCTCTTAAAGCCGTATTTCCACGGCACCACTAAGCGAATGGGCGCGCCGTTCTGCGGTGGCAGGGTTTTGCCGTACAAACCTACCGACATTAAGGTTAAATCGTTCATTGCTTCGGCTATCGTGAGGCCTTCAACATAGGGATAATGAATACCACCGCCCATTAATCGGCTCTTCTGCCCCGGCATTTGCTCGGGATCAAAAGCGGTTTCGAAGGCGACATACTTGCCCTTACTGGTGACGCCAACCTTTTTTAATAACGCCGCCAGCGGGAACCCCACCCAAGGGATCACCATAGACCAAGCTTCAACGCAGCGCAGGCGATAGTTACGCTCCTCAAGCGGGAACATTTTAGTCAGATCATTAAAATCTAAGGTCATGGGCCGTTCAACTTCACCTTCGATACGCAGTTGCCAAGGGTCGACTTTAAAGCCTTGGGCATTATTGAAGGGATCTTGCTTATCCGTACCAAATTCGTAGAAATTATTATGCTGCGTCACTTTATCAAACGGGGTTAACACATCGGCGTCACCGTACTGCTTATTGGATTGAAACGTCAGTGGCGTAGTGATAAATGAGGACTTAGGTTGATCGCCAAATAGATCGAATAATCCGGCCTGCACGTAACCTGGCACACTGGCGCCGATAGCACCGAGTCCCATGGCTTTTACAATTTGCCGACGCGAGCGAAATACCGCTTCGGGCGTCACTTGGTTGTCTTGCATGTGCCACTGCGCTTTTTTAAGAATACCTGGGGTAAAACGGGAATGTTTAGCCAATTGACACCTCTACCATCCAATGATTAAAGCTACCGAGTCGCGATAAAAACCTTCTCTGGCGCTCTTCTGTATCGCTCACTCTTATATAGACAGGTAAAAGCCAGAAAAACTTTCCACCCGTGAATAAATTCACCTTAAACGTATAAGACTTGCTCATTCAAGCATTAAGCGCAGATATAGTTGATTAAAGGGCTTGAAGCCTGTTGGGGGGCATGCGAACCTAAGCGCCAAAGCTAAAGGAGTGCTATTGATCATGCCATTTTCTCAATCTTTTTCTGTCGCCGAAATCATCGGCCTTCTCGCCATTGCCTTCTTAGGCCTGTTGATCGGTGCTCTGCTCAATCAAAAACTCACCCGCCAACGCTGGCAACTACACAAAGACCAACTTGAGCAAGAAATGCGTCAAGTAAATGAAGATGCAGAATTATCCTTAGCACAACAGCAAATTTTGGTCGATGACAAAGAAGCGCAATTACGTCAATACCAGCAACGCCTTGAGCTCAAAATTGAACAACTGGGCAAAGCCGAGGCCTTAGCCGAACGCGTTCCCACCTTAGAGCAGCAATTAAATGATAGCCAGCGCCGTCAGTTAGAGATCCAATTAGCCCTGTCGAAATCCAATGCCATGCAGCAAACCATTCAAGCCAAGGCCGATGCCCAGCAAGAATCGCTGCAGGATAAAATTGCCAGCTTAGAATCGGCCGAAGTGCGTTTACAAACCCAATTTGAAAACCTCGCAAACCGTATTTTTGAAGAACGTAGCGAAAACTTTAAGCACCAAAATGCCAGCCAACTCGAAGGCGTACTTGGGCCATTAAAACAACAGCTAGAAGGATTCAGACAGCAAATTCGTGAATCCTACACCCACGAACAATCCGAGCGCAGCGCCCTTAAACATCAGCTTGAGCACCTGCGGGATCTCAATCTGAAGATGAGCCAAGATGCCATCAACCTGACCAAAGCGCTCAAGGGCGATAACAAGCAACAAGGTAATTGGGGTGAAGTGATCCTCGATCGCGTACTGCAAGAAAGCGGCCTACGTGAAGGCCATGAATACCATACTCAGCAAGATCTCAAGGATGATAGCGGTAAACGCTTTAAGCCGGATGTGATTGTGCATCTGCCAGAAAATAAGGATGTGGTCATCGATGCTAAGATGTCGTTGGTTAGTTATGAGCGCTACTTCAACAGTGAAGATCCGGCACTGCGCCAACAGGCGATTAACGAGCATGTCATTTCCATTCGCAGTCACATTAAAGGCTTAAGTCAAAAAGATTATCAACATCTGCACGGGCTTAAGAGTCTCGATTATGTGTTGATGTTTATTCCTATCGAACCGGCATTTTTACTGGCATTGGAGCATGATCCTAGCCTAGTCAATTTTGCCCTTGAGCAGAATATCATGCTCGTTAGTCCAACGAATTTGTTGGTGGCCCTGCGCACAATTAACAATATTTGGCGCTACGAATATCAAAATCAACACGCACAAACCATTGCAAAACAAGCGGGTCGAATTTACGACAAGTTATGTGGTTATATTGAAGACATGGAAAAACTCGGCCGCGCCTTAGATAATGCAGAAAAAACCTATCACAGCGCAATGAACAAGCTGTCATCGGGCAAAGGCAACCTAGTGCGTCAAGCTCATTTAATGCAGCAGCTCGGGGTCGATACCAGCAAACAACTGGATAAAATGCTGCTAGAAAAAGCACTCAATGAAGCCCAAGACGATAACGACACTCAGGATGACGACGCTGAACTTAATCTGTCGCATACCCGCGATCCTAAGGACACGGAACTCGAGCCTGTCGAATGCAATGATAGATAACAAGAATTGAACACCCATTAATTACCTCAAATCGATACGGACATGTCGATTGATACCTTGATGCCCGGAGGCAAACGCTCCATGTGCAAAGCAGTTATAAATGTGGTTATATCCAGTGCAATATTGCTCGCAGGCGCATTGAATGCCCCTGCTGCACTTGCGTTAACGTCAACGCAGAAAACCTTTCTTGAGGCTGAAAAAGCCCTGAAGAAGCAAGATTATGCAACCTATAAACCCCTACGGGCAAAACTAGGTAATTATCCGCTCGCGATTTATTTAGATCATGATATCGACATAGGTGCTCTTAATGCCTTACAGGGTTATGCAGCTAAAGCCTTGATTGAAAAATATGAAACCACACCCATGTACAATAGGTTACGGTCTAAATATTTAAACAATGCTGGTAGCCAAAAACGCTGGAATGATTATCTTGCGATCACCCCAGAAGCGCCTACCGACATCCGCCTGCAGTGTTATTACTATGAGGCGAAACTCGCCAAGGGCGATCTAAAAACGGCTTATGCGGCCGCACAATCACTTTGGGTATTTGGGGGTTCGCGACCAAAGGAATGTGATCCTCTTTTCAACACATGGACCAAAGCGGGCAAACGCACACAAGATGTCGTATGGGCGCGAATGATGCTGAGTTTCGAGGCTGGCGAAACGAGTTTACTGAGTTTTTTATCCCAAAAAATCACCACCCATAGTAACGAAGCTAAGCGTTTAGTCGCCGTCTATAAAGATCCCAATAGCCTGCGCCATACCGAAAAGTTTAAAGATAAAAATCCCATTGTCGGTGACATTGTTGCCGCAGGATTAAAACGCCTTGCCCGTAAGGATCTCGACCAAGCCATTAATTTGTATGAACGGTATCAAAAGGCCCATCGTTTTACCCCAGAACAAGCGCAGCAACTCGATAAATACCTTGTTCGCCGCATTTTAATTGAACAAGATGATAACTATAAAAACTATGTCGACAATGTGCTCACTGAGCTGAAAAATGACGACCTATTTGAGCGCCGTTTAAGATGGGCTATCCGCGATCACGACATGCGCAGTATTGCCCGTTACTTGAACCTACTCCAACCAGAAACCTTAGCAAAGGAGCGTTGGCAATACTGGCTTTATCGCACCAATGCCAAAGAAGCGCCTGAAAGCGCCATAAAAGCGCTCGCGACAATCAGTAATGAACGTAATTTTTACGGTTTTGCTGCTGCGCAATTCTTAAATAAACCAGTATCACTCAATCAAAGCCCTGAGCCTGTTGTTGATGCCAACAGCCAAAAGTTAACAGATGATCTCGGCTTTGTCAGAGTGCAAGAGTTAATGGCACTCGACCGTTATTTCGATGCTCGCTATGAATGGATGTCACTACTAAAACGCAGTGACAATACGATGCGAGCACGTTATGGACGCTATGCCCATGAACAGGGCTGGTACGATTTTGGTGTTGAAGCCAGTATTCAAGGTAAGTTGTGGGATGATATTCCTCTACGCTTCCCTATGGCGCACCAAGCTGGTTTTGAGCACGCCAGCAAAAAGCATAGGGTTAACATCGATGAGATCCGTGCGATTAGCCGCCGCGAAAGTGCATTCTATCTTTATGCGACCTCGGGCGTAGGTGCCCGTGGTCTAATGCAAATTATGCCTGCCACGGCCAAAGCTACCGCCAAAAAACACGGGGCCAGATATAGCGATCCAAAGGATCTCTACAGCGCAGAGCTTAACCTCAATCTTGGTAGCGCTTACTATGCCCAGCTGTTGAAAGAGTTTAACCAAAACCGCATCCTCGCCACGGCGGCCTATAACGCGGGTCCCTCTCGCGTGCGTCGCTGGTTATCAAACTCTGATGGCAAACTCGATGCCATGGGCTTTATCGAGGCTATTCCCTTTACTGAAACCCGTGAATATGTTCAAGCCGTCCTCAGCTATCGATTGATTTATGAGGCGCAAAAGCAAAAAGCACAGCCATTATTCAGCGAAGCTGAGCTTAAGTTTGCTTACTAACTCGTGACATAAAAAGGAACTCGATACTCAGCCGCATCGAGTTCCTACTTTTCAGCATACCCTAGGGTAAAGCTCATGCTTTAACCACCAAAAATTCTAAATGTTATTCTCTAAATTCAAATAATTAGCAAAGCGAATAATTATTCAGCAATCACGCCGTTTTATCGAAAACTTGTTTGCACTGAAGGGCGTTAAATGCGAATAATTAGTATTAAAGCATTAAGAATCCCATTACACCCATGATTAACCTTAGTTCGTTAACCCTTAGCTGCGAATACCAACCCTTTGTCAATCCTCATACTTTAGCCATCGACGGCTATGAAGCCTTAGCGCGTTTTTACTTGCCTAATGGTGATGCGGTTGCACCTAATATTGTGTTCGAGCAGTTGCATGAATCCACAGAAATACTCGCTGCAGTTGAATATCAAGCCAAGGCATTTCAACTCATCCATGCGCCGAGTCAGCAGCGAATTTTTATCAATGTTGATCCCCACGCCGTCGATGGACCACATACCGCCAAGCTCATTCGTTTACTGTCCCACTATGAACGAGTCACGGTCGAGATCATCGAAAACACCTGCATTAACGATGCCCAGCTGGCCAGTCAATTATTCACTCAATTTAAACAAGCTAAGATACATGTGGCGCTGGATGATATTGGTGCGCCCCACTCCATGCTCAGTGTCGATCTGATGATGAACGTGGATTATCTTAAATTTGACCGTCATTGGTTAACGCACATAACACACCCAGAGGGAGCCCAATTATTAATTGCATTGGTCAACTTTGCCAAAAAGACTCACAAACAATGCATTTTAGAAGGCATAGAAACTGAAGCTCACTTAGCCTTTGCGCGCGATATCGGTGTCGACTTTGTCCAAGGCTTTTTGTTTAAATCCTGGTTTATTCGCCCCACCAGCAGCCAAGTACTGTGCCTTACGTAAGATCAGGCTAAAACGATTTACATTCGCGCCACCAGCCCACTAAAGACCAAACCTAATGCTGTCGAGTAATTGATTTAGCACTAGAAATGCCACTGGATATACAGGCGATGATCCGCCATAGTGATAACGCACATCAGCTTGCAAATGCACCTTAAGCACACTTCCAAATGTATTAGGAGTCGCCCGTGGCACAATCTGGGATCAGCGAATTACTACAACAACTCGAACAAGTATTGCTGGGCAAGCCTAGGCAAATTCGTCTCGCTTTAGCCTGTATTCTCGCCCGTGGGCACCTGTTGATTGAAGACTTACCCGGTATGGGTAAAACCAGTATTTCCCATGGTATAGCCCAAAGCTTAGGTTTGAGCTATCAGCGGATCCAATTCACCAGTGACATGCTGCCTGCCGACATTCTCGGCGTATCGATTTTTGATAAACATCAAGCACAATTTATCTTTCATCCTGGACCAATTTTTAAGCAGATGATTTTGGCCGATGAAATTAATCGCGCCAGCCCTAAGACACAAAGCGCTTTACTCGAAGCGATGGCCGAACAACAAATTTCCGTCGATGGCATCACCCACAGATTGCCCAATCCTTTCTTTGTGATCGCGACTCAAAATCCCACCGATCAATCCGGTACATTTTCGCTACCAGAATCGCAGCTCGACAGATTTATGATGCGTCTGTCTATTGGTTATCCAAGCCACGATGCTGAACTCGCTATGCTTAAGAGCAATCATAACCACTTAACCTTAGATCAATTGCCCCAATGCCTGACACCGATGGCCTTAATGCAACTGCAAGAGCAGTGCGACAAAGTCAGCGCTTCCGATGCCTTACTCAATTATATTCTGGCCTTAGTGAGTTTTTCCCGTAGCCAAAGTGACAGCGTGGGGTTATCACCGCGTGCCACCAAAGCGCTATTACAAGCGGCTAAGGCATGGGCCTTTTTAGAAGGTCGACATTATTTAGTCCCAGAAGATGTGCAAGCGGTATTTTGTTGTGTAGCGGAGCATAGACTCAGAACCAGTAGCCAATTACAGGGTGAAGCCCTATCTGAGCGAATTCTCGCCAGCGTTAACCCTATTATGTAGCAAGATACTGTAATGAGGAGATATCGCTAAAGTATGCAGTTAACCCATTAAACTAAGGAAATAACTCAGAAGTGAAACGACTGATACTCCCGACTTTCATTCCGACGTTAGTCCCGATTTGGCAACGTTGGTTAGCAAGACGCTTGCCACCGAGTCCCGAAATAACCTTAAGCCATCGCAGCATTTTTATTCTGCCGAGCGGTTTTGGGTTAGTTTGGCTCGGTCTGGTTTTACTTTTATATCTATTCGGCACTAACTATCAAAATAACTTAGTCATTGGCCTCAGCATCTTACTCCTAAGCCTCTTTAATACCTGCATTCTATACAGTTACAAAAATCTGGCCGGCTTACATGTACGGGCCACGACGCCGCCCGAAGTCTATGCGGGCGAAACCTTAACTTTTCCAGTCCTTATCAACACTCACCATAGTGGCCATAACATACAACTTAACTATCCGCATAATCGCACTTATACGGTGCAGAACGTCGGCACAGATGAACAACAAGCACTCGTGCCCTTCGAATATCATCAGCGGGGTCAAGTGTCACCGGGTCGGCTCAAAATTGAATCCTTCTATCCCTTAGGGCTTTGCCGCGCGTGGTCACATGTGGATTTAGCCATTAGTCACTTAGTCTTTGCCCAGCCGATTGAAGCGCCGCTACAGCTTGAGGCTGATCATACCCAGTCGGAGCAAGATCCCCTGTTACTCGCGGGTAAACATGTGTCGGGGATTGATGAGTTTAAAGGCCTTAAACCCCATGTGCTCGGCGAATCCCTCAAGCAAGTGGCATGGAAACAATGGGCACAGGGTCGCGGCATGCTGACTAAAGAATTCCAGCAGCCTCAAGGTGATCCCGTCTGGTTAAGGCTCAGACCCGATGCCAAACGCCTCGAAACCCAATTGGGTCAGTTAAGCTGGCAAGTCAATAAACTCACGCAACTTGAGCAGTATTTTGGCTTACATCTGCAAAACCCCATGGGAGACGATGTGCTGATCGCGCCCGCGATAGGCAATCACCATAGGATCGCCTGTCAAAAAGCCATTGCCTTATATCCACAATTAGCGCCTTCAACGGCGAAGCCCCCATATCAGTCATCAGCCGCTAATCACCCACAAAAAACGAATCAAGCTCCCCGCAAGCAGCATCATATCCCTACTTCGAGGGAGCAAGTATGAAGTTAGCGGCCAATAGCACGACACCGCAAATCGGCGACAATATTAGCCGCCAGACACTTTTTTGGTTATTGATCACCAATATTGCGGTATTAAGCCCACTATTTGATAAAACCACGCCTTGGACTTTGGGCATTTGCGCTATCTGTTTGCTGTGGCGTGTGGGGATTTATGTCGGCAAAGTGGCAAAGCCGCCGCGTTTTCTGGTGACCAGTCTTGCGATCGGCGCCGCAACCACACTGGCACTCGTCTCAAAGGAAATCGGCTTACTCAATGCGCTAGTGAATCTGCTGCTGTTAGGTTATGCCTTAAAATACATTGAAATGCGTAATCAAAGGGATGTGCGCGTTGTCGTCCTCGCGGGCTATTTTATTATCGCGCTGACCTTTATCGACCATCAATCCCTGCTTAATACCGCGCACTTGCTCGTGGTGACACTGATCAATACCTGCGTGCTCGTGACTTTGTATCAAGATAAGCAATCCTTAAAACACACGGCTTGGATCGGTGGCAAATTTTTACTCCAGAGCCTTCCCCTCGCGCTGCTGTTATTTTTAGTGTTACCGCGTCTTGCACCGCTCTGGTTAGTGCCCAACATGAAAGAAGCCCAAACGGGCTTGTCCGATAGTCTGGCGATTGGTGATATAGGTAAGCTTACCCGTTCGACTGAACTTGCCTTTAGGGCGAGTTTTACCAATGCAACGCCCATTAATGCCGAGTTATATTGGCGCGCCCTCGTGATGGAGAACTATGATGGTGTCACTTGGCGCCAAGAAGCGGGGATTAAACAGTTGCAAAATGATGCGCTGCTATTTCCGCCCTCACGGCCCAGCCCAGCATTGATGGTCAATAATCCTGATCCCATGAGTGATCCCATGAGCAATAGACCTGCTCTGATAAGCAGTGAAGATCAAGAGATCGCATTAAGTAAGCAAGATAAGCATAGTATTCGTTATCAAGTGATTGCTGAGCCGAGCCACCAGCCGTGGTTATTTGGTCTCGATGTGGCCTATAGCCAAGATGATAGTGTGGTCAATATGCCCGATTATCGGCTGTTAGCGCTGCGCAATGTCGATCAGCGAATGAGTTATCAAGTAGAGTCTTGGCCCAAGGCGAAGATGGATCTCAGGCTCTCGGCGCGGCAAAGACAGATTAATCTCGCGCTGCCGAGTAACAGTAATCCACGCACTTTAACGTTAGCTGAGCAGTTTAAGACTCAGTATCCCGCGCCTAAGCCACGACTATGGGCCATGATGGGCCACTTTAATAGTGAGCCTTTTTTCTACACTCTCACGCCGCCTCCCCTTGGGCCGCAGCAAGTGGATGATTTCTTATTTGAAAACAAAGCCGGTTTTTGCGTGCACTATGCCGCTGCCTTCATTTTTATGGCGCGGGCCACAGGTTTACCCGCACGTATGGTCACAGGCTATCAGGGGGGAGAATATAATCCGCAAGCGGGTTACTACAGTGTGCATCAATATATGGCCCACGCATGGGCAGAAGTCTGGCTTGAAGATGAAGGTTGGGTGCGTTTCGACCCCACCGCTATGGTGGCGCCCAATCGTATCGAGCAAGGATTCGACGCCCAGTTTGATCCAGAGCAGAGTTACCTGCAGGAAAGCCCTTTTAGTAGCTTACGATTTAAATCCATGCCTTGGCTCAATGAGTTAAGACAACGTTTTGCCAGCATAGATTATTACTGGAGCGTGTGGGTACTGGGTTTTAACCAAGAGAAACAGAATCAAGTGCTCAGCGGCATCTTAGGCGATGTGACTCACACTAAAATCGCGGTATTTATGGGGCTCTGTATCAGCCTTATCGTGCTCTATATCGCCTACAGTGCGGGCTTATTACATTTTAGAGTTCAAGGCGATCCTATTAGCACTCGTTATCAACAGATCTGTAATCGTCTTGCACACCACGGCATTAAGCGCAAAGACAGTGATGGACCAAATCAATTTGCGCAGCAGATTATTGAGCAATACCAACACAGTGCACCAAAGCTTTGCACGCTGTTCCAAACTTTGACACAAAGTTATGTGGCGCTGAAGTATCAAGATTTACCGGCTAAAGACTATCAAGCGCATTTAACCGCATTTAAAGCGGCGGCGAAGCAACTCAACTGGTTATTGCTCAGAGCCAAAGTGAAAGATAAGTTCACGCTAGCCTAGCATTCGTCAACTCAGCTTTAACTGACGATACATCATCGGAGCAAGCAGCAATAAACACCTAAAATTGCGGGTTAATTCCACAGAAGCTGCAATAGTGTTGAATCTTATAAATCAAACACATAGAATTGTTTTATTGTCACCATGCCGAGTTGCACATGCTAAAGTTAATCCAGTCCAATCAGATGGAAGTGCTCTGCGCCCATTTAGCCGCTTACCTGACCCAACCCCTTGCTTTTGCACGTCTACTGAGTAACGAGCATATTCTGGTACAGAGTCCCGGCATGTCGACTTGGCTACGCCTCGAAATCGCCAAACAAAATGGAATTGCCGCCGCATTGGAATTCCCGCTGCCATCGAGCTTTACCTGGCAGTTGTGCCATGACTTATTGCCCGATGTGCCCAAAGACAACGCCTTCACTAAGGCAGCGATGACGTGGAAGCTGATGCAACTCTTACCGCGCATGTTGCAAAATGACGCCTTTGGGCCGTTGAGACACTATCTAAGTCATCAGCAATCCAGCACAAATGCCGCCGACACGAATGAACATCTCAACACCAGTGATATGACGGCTGACGATATTAAGCTGTACCAACTCTGTGGCCGGATTGCCGATATCTTCGACCAATACTTAGTGTATCGCCCCGATTGGATTTTAGCGTGGGAGCAAAACGAGCATCCCGAATCACTCACCAAGCCGCTGAATGAAGACCAACGCTGGCAACCCATTTTATGGCGCGCACTCATTGCCTTTAATCGTGATGAGCTTAATCAAAGCCATTACCACAGGGCCAACCTGCACAGTGACTTAATTGCCGCGCTGAATAACCCCGACACGTCACTCGCCAAATTGCCACAACGCCTATTTGTGTTTGGCATTTCCTCGATGGCGCCGCAAACCCTTGAAGTGCTTTACCATCTGGCAGGCCGTATCGATGTGATCGTGCTAGGCTTAAGTCCGTGTCAGCACTATTGGGGTGACATTGTTGATCCCCGTAATCGAGCCCGCATGGCGGTGCAATATGCGGGTAAACGCCAATTAGCCGAACTGTGGGAAGATAAACTAGAAGTGGGTAACCCGCTGCTTGCCAATAACGGCAAGATGGGCCGTGAATTACTCGATATGCTGCTTGAGCTCCCCGCCGAACACTGCGACTTTGGCGATGATGTGTATTGTGAGCCCTGTGACGATCCCAACTCGCCACACAGTCATGCCAGCATGCTCCACGGCGTGCAATACGATATTTTAGAGATGCAAACCTTAGACAGAGTGCTAGGGCCAGATGCCGAGCTGTACCAAAATGTCGAGAACAGACGCCTACTAAAGCGCGACGATGAATCCATTCGAGTCAAGAGTTGTCACAGCCCACTGCGGGAAGTCGAAACACTGCACGATCACTTGCTTGAGTTACTCAGCAATAATGTCGACCTGACACCCAAAGACATAGTGGTCATGATGCCCGATGTCGCCGCCTACGCCCCCTATATCGATGCAGTCTTCTCGGCGAAGCAAGGCCTGCATTACATTCCCTACGCCATTGCCGACCGCGGTGCAGCGCAGGAATCACCGCTCATTAATAGCTTTTTAAATTTACTTGGGATTAATCAAAGTCGTTTTGGTCTGACCGACATTTTGAGCATACTCGAAGTGCCCGCCATTTTGCGCCGTTTCCAGCTCGATGACGATGAATTGCAACTGATCCGCCGCTGGTTAGATGAAGCGGGCGTGCGCTGGGGTCGCGATGAACAAAGCCGCCTTAAACAAGGTGTGCCAGCGTTTGAGCAAAACTCCTGGGCCTTTGGTATTAAAAGGCTGATTTTAGGTTACGCCTTGAGTGACGATGCGCCGCTCTACCAAGACCATCTTGTCGTCACTGGCATCGAAGGCCAATCGGCGCAGGCGTTAGGTAAGCTACTCAATTTTATTGAAGTGCTCGATGAAACGGCGCAAATACTCGCCCAGCCACAAGTGGGCGCCCTGCGTTTAGCGGAATTAACTGAGCTACTAGATGCCTTCTACGACACCGATGAAGACGAGCGCGAACAATTACAGGAAATCCGCGATGCCATTGCCGCCCTAGAGCAAGAGTTACTGTCAGCGGGCAGGCCCTTGGATACAAGAACGTTGGATACAAACCCGTTAGCGCCGCTAGCCCAAGAGAACATAAGCGGACTGAGCCTCAGTATTGAAGTGCTGCAACAGTGGTTTAATCAACGCTTAACCGAATCTCGGGTCGGCCAGCGTTATCTTGCGGGGAGCGTGAACTTTTGTACCTTAATGCCGATGCGCTCGATTCCTTTTAAGGTCGTGTGTTTACTCGGTATGAATGATGGGGTTTATCCTAGGGTTCAACATCCCGTTGGCTTTGATTTAATGGCGCATTTCGGTGCCCGTAAAGGCGATCGCTCCCGCCGCCTCGATGACAGATATTTGTTTTTAGAAGCCTTATTATCGGCGCGGGAACAACTGTATATCAGCTATATTGGCCGCAGCGAACGGGATAACTCTGAGCGTATCGCCTCTATGCTCGTCTCTGAGCTGATTGAATATTGTCAGCTGTGCTATTTACCTGAAGCCCTATTGATTCAATCGCAAAACGCTGCAAGCGTAATTGAACCTGAGGATGCCGAAAAAGCCCTCTATAACGCGATTGTCAGCCACCAGCCACTGCAACCCTTTGATCCCAAGTTGTATCAAGCCACAGTAAAAAATGATGGCGAAGATAGCTCAAACATAGATGGCTCAAGCATAAGTAAAAATGAGTCAGGCATAGGCCAAAGTTACAGCCTGCAATGGTGTCCGCCCAATACGGACACTGCGGGCACACATGCGGGCCGCTTTATCGGCGCGCAAACTCGCATCATGCTCGAAGCGGAGGAACAAGACTCAGTGCCAGATACAGAGGCACAGCCCGCTTCTGTGCACGAACAACAGCAAAGCAAGCAAGTGGATGTGTCTGCCCTGATCCGTTTCTTTCGAAATCCGGCGCAGTACTTCTTCAACCGTACGTTAAAAGTCGATCTCAGCCTTAATATTCAGGCTGATGATAATGACGAGCCCTTTAGCTTGAATGCCCTAGAGCGCTATATGTTACAGGCCAAGTTACTCGACGATGCCATAGGCCAAGGCCTAACTGAGCCTGATATCGAGCTGATTAAACGCCTCAAAGCCAGTGGCACTTTGCCCATGCAGCCCTTCGATGATTTGCTACTGCGCCAATATCAGCATGATATTAAACCTTTGATTGGCAGAACCTTGTGCCTCAATGGAGAACAAGCCAGCAGTCACGCCGATATTAAACTCGTGTTTGACTTGCCCATTACGGCGGGTAAATCCCAGCAAGTGTTACTGCAAGGTCGTATCGATGACATCAGCCCTAAGGGGTTAGTCAATTATCGCCCTGGTAGCGCACACGGTCGCGATGTGCTGAGGTTGTACCTTCGCCACCTGTGTTTAATGGCAATGGGCCACACACATGCAAGCTATCTACTCGACATGGGGCACTTCCACGCCTTGGCTCCAATCACTGCTGAGCGCGCCCATGCGTTACTGGCCGATTTGTTGGTGTTGTTTTACCAAGGCCAACAACACCCACTGTGTTTTATGCCGCGCACGTCACTGGCCTACGTCAGTTGCGAGGGTGAGCACGATGAGCGTTTGCAGCAAGCGTTACCCGAATGGTTAGATGAGCAGAGTCAATTGGGTGAAGGGAACGAACCCCATTACCAGCGATTATTCAGTTTCCCGCGGGATTTCTCTGAGAATAGCTTTGGCGCATTAGCCGAGCGCATCTATCGCCCTATGGTGAGTTTATATCTCAAAGACACGCTGGCTCAGCTTGAGGAATTTGCGCTCAACGATGGCATGAGCCAAGGCCCTGCTAATGAACACGCGACTGACACACAAGCTCTCGCACCACATTTGAACCGCAATAGCGCACAGGGAGAGCAAGCATGAGTGAACAGATGCCGTTGAACACGCAAGCCTTACATTCAGCACCACAAGCGCTTGATCCTCTCACTCTGCCCTTTGGCGGTAGTCGTCTTATTGAGGCCAGCGCTGGTACAGGTAAAACTTACACGATTTCAGGTCTTTACTTACGCTTATTGCTTGGTGATGGCATTCCTGCGCCGCTCACCTGCGAACAAATTCTCGTAGTAACTTTCACCAATGCGGCCACCGAAGAGCTAAGGGATCGTATTCGCCGCCGTATTCAAGTCGCCTTTAAGTGCTTCTTAGGGCTAACGATTGCCGACCCCTTTGTGCAAGCGCTGTATGACAACACTCCAGAGAGTGATCGCGCTATTGCCTTGAGACGGTTCGATCTCGCCCTTAAATCCCTCGATGAAGCAGCAATTTTTACCATTCACGGTTTCTGTCAGCGAATTTTATCGGATCTCGCCTTTGAGTCTTCCTTGCTGTTCGAATCGGACTTTACCTTGGACGACAGCGAATTTTTGCACCATGCCGTGCGGGATTTTTGGCGTGAGGCCTGTTATCCGCTACCCGATTACTTAGCGCAAATCATTGCCAAGGAATTTGGCGAGCCCGATGGTTTAGTCAAACAGTTGCGACCGCTCCTTGGCGCCAGTCAAGCAAAGCCTCTGAAACCCGCGCTTAAGTTTGATGCCTTAGCCCTGTCACTACGCCAAAGTTTAGAGCGCTTTAAATTAGCTTGGCCAAGGGGACGCGATGGCTTATTGGCATTGCTGCACAGTTTGCCACTCAACGGCACCCGCTTTGGCAAAGCAACGGATAAGTACCCCAAGCTAGCCGCCATGTTCGATGCACTAGATAACTGGCTCGCCTTCGGTCATGGGTTGCCGCCACTGAAAGAATTAGAAGCCTTGTCCTTGTCTGAGTTAAAACTCAACAAGGGCGGCGTGCTCCCAAGTGTGAGCGAAGCACCGCTGATGGATCATATGGAGCAACTCGCCATATTGATTGCCGCCATTAAACCGGCATTTTTGTATAGTGCGAAACTTGGCATAAGCGAGCGATTTGCCCAGCAAAAACAACAAAAAAATGTGCTGACCCCAGATGACTTACTCACGACATTAGCGAGCGCGTTAAACGCCAATAATGAAACCTTGCCCAAAGCCGTGGCAACACGTTTTCCCGTCGCGCTTATTGATGAATTCCAAGATACCGATCCGCTGCAATTTGCGATTTTCTCAGGCATCTACCAAGACCGCTACTCGTTTGAACAGCAAGGCAAAAACGATACAGAAAATAAGCTCAGCCTGTTGATGATTGGCGATCCTAAGCAAGCCATTTATGCCTTCCGTGGTGCCGATATCCATACCTACATTGAGGCCCGTCATCATACGCAGGCGCACTATCATCTGGATACCAACTACCGCTCAAGCGCAAACATGGTCGCTGGGGTTAACCATCTGTTTAGCCAGCATCACGATCCGTTTATCAGTCAATCGATCCCCTTTGATAGCGTGAAAACGCCCAGCAGTGCTAAAGGGAAAATCCTCATTGAAAAAACCGCCAATCCTGCCGCCTTAAGATTAAGACTCTTAAGCGAAAGCGCAGAAAACGGCCTCAACAAAACCACGGCAAGACACTTGCTCGCAGAAGACGCGGCGGCACAAATTACCCATTTACTGACAGATGCAGCCAATGGCGAATGCCACAGCCCGAAAGGGCCTTTGATCGCCAAAGACATCGCAATCTTAGTGCGGGATCGCAACGAAGCCGCAGTGATGAAAACTGCATTAAGTAAACGCCACATAGGCGCAGTATTTTTAAGTCGCGACAGTGTGTTCGATACCCTTGAAGCGCGGGAAATGGCGTTAATTTTGCGATCTCTGGCGAACCCTAAGGATGAGCGGGCACTGCGCAGCGCCCTAGCCACGGCATTATTAGGTTATAGCGCCGAGCAAATTCATGCCTTTAACCAAGATGAAGAGCACAGACAGCTGTTATTAGAGCAGTTTTTTAACTTACACCAAGTGTGGCAAAAACGCGGCATCATGCCCGCGCTATTAAGCCTTGCCAATAGCACTAAGTTGATTGACCGTTTACTGCACACCGCCAGTGTAGAGGTAGATGCTCAAGAGCAAGATGCCACAAACGGTGAGCGTCGCCTGACGGATTTTCGCCACCTTGCCGAGCTATTACAACAAAAGGCCACCGAACTTGATGGTATGAGTGCCCTGCTCAATTGGTATGAACAGCAACTGATTGATAACACAGGCACCGATGAACAGCAGCTGCGCCTTGAAAGCGAGCAGAATCTGGTGCAGATCGTCACTATCCATAAGAGTAAGGGTCTTGAGTATCCCGTATGTTTTGTGCCCTTTGTCAGCCTAGCCCGCGACAATCGCCGCCGCCCTACGCCTATGCTGTACCACAGAACTAACGATGCAGGTGAGCAAGAGCTAGTGTGGGATATCGAAGGCACGGATGACGGTTGGGAGCGCGCAAAACAAGAAACCTTGGCCGAGGACTTGCGCCTTTTGTATGTGGCGCTCACTCGCCCTGTGTATTTGTGTTACTTGTATATCACCAACCACAGTCGTCAGCTTAAAAATGGTCTTAAAAGTCAGCTACATGAAACCGCTATCGGCTATCTATTGGGCATAGGCGACTCAGAATGTGACTTTGCCCGTATCTGCAATGCTGCGCAGCAGCTCGCTCAAAATGTGGAAGCCATAAGTATTGATAAGGTGCCCGATGACATAGACGAGCGGCCATTGCCCTCAAGCCAAGACATAGCGCAAATACTGAGCGCGAAAACCTTAACCCGCCAATACAGCACGCCGTGGCGAGTCGGCAGTTATTCAGGTCTCGTTAAAAATACCAGCCATGGAAAAGCCGCGCCGGGCGCCGATGATGAAATATTAGGTACGCTTGAATATACGGCTGTGCAAACACTCTCTATTCCTGATGAGGCAAGTCATGATCTGCAGGATGACATGCTCAATCGCTTTAACTTTGAACGCGGCGCCAATGCCGGTAGCTTTATGCATTTAGTGCTAGAAGAGATTGATTTTACGCAGGCAGAAATCGACTTACCGCTGCAATTGCCTAAAGCCATGCTGCAATACGGTATCGCGCCCGAATGGCAAAAAGTATTACATACTTGGTATTTGGATGTGCTGCATGCACCGCTCGGCGCTATGCCGCACGCCTTAGAGTCGCAAGTCACGGGGCATGTAAGCGCCGTCAAACCTGCTCATCCAGATCTGTGCTTAGCCAAATTATCGCC
This sequence comes from Shewanella sp. M-Br, assembly GCF_036245925.1. NCBI lineage: Bacteria > Pseudomonadati > Pseudomonadota > Gammaproteobacteria > Alteromonadales > Shewanellaceae > Shewanella > Shewanella sp. M-Br. Next base: position 65,484 of record NZ_BJBV01000009.1, on the reverse strand, counting down.
GCAGAATACCTTAGTCGAAATGGAGTTTTATTTACCCTTAAGCGAACTTAAAGATACTGAGCTCAATGCGCTACTGCAGCAGTTTGGCTATGAGTCGACACTTAAGTTTGATGATCTCAAGGGCATGCTCAAAGGCTTTATCGATTTAACCTTTGAATACCAAGGTCAATATTATATCGCCGACTATAAGTCGAATCATTTAGGCGACAACATCAATGCCTATCATCAGAGCGCGCTGCAAAGCGCAATAACCGATCACAGGTACGATTTGCAGTACATTCTCTATTCATTGGCGCTACACAGGTATTTGAGTTTACGCCTGCCAAGTTATGACTACGACAGCCACATAGGCGGTTGTTATTACTTGTTCTTACGGGGAATGTCGGCTCAATATCCCGGCTATGGTATTTATTACGACAAGCCGCCGAAGGCACTTATTCTCGCGCTAGATTCACTTTTTAATGACAATTTATTTCACAGCAGATTGGCTCGTGCAATCGATACAGGAGTCACGGCATGATGCGCTCAACCCAAGGGCTAAATGCACATTCACTCACAGCCGCGAAATGGATAGACCATGGCGCAATTCAGCTTACAGCGCCGCTGCCAGAGCTGTTAAAACAGTGGGAGCAAGAACGACTGCTCACACCGCTCGATCGGCATTTCGCACTCGAAATGAGTCACTTGCATCCAAGCGACAGCCAACAGCCCTTGTTTATTTTGCTGTGTGCGCTATTAAGCCAGCAATTATCTTCACAGCACAGCTGCCTAGTACTCGCCCATATTGTGCCACTCAATCCCATGGCCGAGCAAAATAGCCATTGTAAAATCACCTTAAGCCTAGAAGCGCTCACAGAGACTTTGCAAAGCTTTGATGCCGTCGGCCAAGCGGGCAGTAACAAACCGCTTATTTTTGATAATGGCAGACTCTATTTACAACGTTATCATCAATTTGAAACCTCAGTGGCCGCTGCTTTAATCCGCCTATCAGGCAGCGTATCTAAGCACTCTGAAGACGCAAGCCACCAAAAGCAACCGCAAATCGCTAAGTTGAGGTCACTGTTAGATCAACTGTTCCCTGCCAATGTGAGCGCGACCCATGCACTCACTACCAATGTACTCACTAACAGTGAAGACACAGCACCCATTGATTGGCAAAAGGTCGCAACGGCCACAGCGCTGGGTAAAAAACTGTCAGTGATCACTGGCGGCCCAGGTACGGGTAAAACCACCACTGTAACTAAACTTTTGTTATTGCTACAAATGGAATCACAGCAGGAAATCCGTTTAGTCGCGCCAACCGGAAAAGCGGCGGCTCGCTTAAGCGAATCAATCAAAGCCTCAAAAGCGCGTCTGGCGAAGGAACTCAGCGCCCATGCTGATGTTGTTGATGATGGAGCTCTCAATAGAAATAGCCAAGACTTTTTAACGGCTCTGGGACGTATTCCAGAGGAAGCTTCAACCTTACACAGACTGCTTGGGGTGATCCCAAATTCGCCGCACTTTCGCCACCATCAAGGTAATCCGCTTAGGCTCGACTTATTAATTGTCGACGAAGCCTCTATGGTCGATTTGCCCATGATGTACAAGCTGCTGAGCGCATTGCCCGAGCACGCTAGTTTGATTTTACTCGGCGATCAAGACCAACTCGCCTCGGTTGAGGCGGGCGCTGTGCTCGCCGATATTTGTGCGGGCCTTAAAATACCAGTAGATCCCAATAACCTTGCTCAGAACAACATAGCGTCAAACAGCCCTGCTCTGTGGCAAATGCGCTATTCCAAGGAACAAGCCGAGCGTCTGAGTGCTTTAACGGGTTTTGAGTTAACGCCCTATATCAGCGACGCCCCTAAGCTTGGCGATAGCTTATGTATGCTAATGCACAGCCACAGATTTAAAGGCGATGCAGGGATTGGACTGCTTGCGAGCGCCGTCAATCGCGCAGATCTTCAAGGTATTTTGCAGGTATGGCAACAGGGACCTGCAGAATTGAGCTGGTTAGAACACAGTATGGTCGTAAGCCAAACCCAAGCCAAAGTGAGCGAGTCTGCTAATAATATGGGACTCAATTCACTTCTGGAGCAAGCCTGCCAGCAATATGGCACTTATCTCAGCGCCTTGAATAGCGATACGAGTAATAGTGATTTAAGCAAGCATCCAAGCACAGCTGACATCATTGAACGCTTTAACCAGTACCGTATTCTATGTGCTATGCGCTCGGGCGATTATGGGGTTGAAGGTATTAATCAATTTGTGACTCAAGCACTGGCCAATGCCAAACTGATTAAACCGCTACAGGAGTTTTATCTGGGTCGACCCATTATCATCCAAAGCAATGACTATAACTTAGGCCTGTTTAACGGTGATATCGGATTGATTTTGCAGGATGAAGATAAACCCGAACGTTTAATGGCGCACTTTATCAAGGCCGATGGCAGCCTGTTAAAAGTCTTGCCAGCCCGTTTGCCCAGCCATGAAACCTGTTATGCCATGACAGTACACAAGAGCCAAGGCAGCGAATTTAGCCGTGTGGCCTTAGTATTGCCGCCGAGCCCCAGCCTAGCCCAATGGCAACTGCTGACCAAAGAATTGGTCTACACCGCCATCACCCGCGCTAAAGTCCACTTTACCTGCTTAGGCACCCAGCACGTATTCGAGCGGGCCAGTAGCCAAGCAACCCAACGCGCATCGGGTCTTGCCGACCGCCTTTGGGGGTGAATGAAGCTTTGTGGTCAATGGGGAACACTTTAGGAACTACATTTTAAGATATGACTTTTAGATTTACTCTAACCATGAAACTAAGGATTTAAACATTGATTAAAAAGGACATTATTACACTTAAGGATCTACAAGCCGTTATTGCCTTGTTTGACGCCATAGCACCAGATGCCGCTTTACCTAAGCGTTATTATGAAAAAACCCGCTATATCCAGTGGTCAGAATTTAAAGACATGCAGATATACGCACTCGACTTTGAGCCCTATTTAACGATTAGCCAGCGTTGTAATATGACGTATTTTGGCATACATCAAAGTGCGCGACGTTTATACCTAGCACACTGTAATGATGCTGGCCACGCACCGCGCTGGGAAGCGAGACCAGTGACCTTAGCACAACTGATGGATGTCGAGTTAATGGTGAATTTACATAAAAATCATGCCTATAACTTAGGGCTAAACATCTGTTTTGATCTGAACTATTTACTCTGAGCTTTGGTATTAATGTACAAATTCGGATGACTAAATATCGGTGGTGGGCCAAGCAAGATCAGTTGCTAAAATCAATCAATTTGAACTTATCAATGTCACCCGCAACGTTTTTCCAGTACCCGAATGCACAAGGACAACGGATCTGATTATGCTCGCTCGAGCCAAGAATTAGCCGTTTGGTTCGCTCAAAACTAAGCTGTAGCGAAAGGATGTTTTGGTAAACCCTATACTTTCATAGTATTGCTGTGTGGCAATGCGCTGCATCGATGTAGTGAGTTCGAGTAACTGGCAATTCTCTTGCTTTCCCCTCTCTTTCGCAAAGGCAATCAACTGAGAGCCAACGCCCTGACCCCGCATGTCGGCATCCACCACAATTGCGGTTATACGACAGATACGACTCAAGGCGGGGAAATAATCAAAGAACATTAAGGCCATCACAGCGACAACTTGCAGGTCACCCTGCGCATTATGTTGCTCATACACCAGTAATTCATCACTGCGGCGCAGAGAATCATGCTGATATTGGCTTAACGTCTGGGCTAAAGCGGCATGGGACAAAGAATAACCGAGTTGCTCAAGTAATACCTGCACACTATCTGTATCCTGTAAGCGGGCTAACCGAATGTTTTTATTCACCATGAGATACCATGCTGTAATCTGCCTAAAGTCAATGTCACTCGTACTGGGTTGCACAGTTTAGATGACGGTGACGAAGCAATAGTCCAACGACATTGCCATCTCACGCCACAAAAATCCAAATAAACCCGACAAAGGCACAACCCCATATTTGCAATGCGATGTAATGCGTTAAAATTCACCACTTAATAGCCATCAGTCAGCAAAACCTTGCACTCATAGGGGCAAGAAAACTAAGATGACAGCGGCTGTACTATAGGATGATATTCGTATTGCCACAGGCCGATGTCATCCGATTTTGCTCACTTTGAGGAATCACTCACAATGTCTAAGATCAACCTGCTTTTGCTGTGCGGCGGCGGAAGTGCCGAACACGATATTTCACTCATGTCGGCCAATTATTTTGAAACCTCATTGGCAAAATCCGAACAGTTTTGTGTATTGCGAGTCGAACTGGATAAATTTGGTCAATACCGCACCGCTGCGGGTGATGATTGTGAACTGACCAATAGCCGTGAAATTCGCTTCCGCGATGAGAGCAAAGCCCCATGGCCGGTCGATTACGTCATTCCCTGCATTCATGGCTATCCCGGCGAAACAGGTGACATTCAATCCTATTTTAACCTAATCCAACTGCCCTATTTCGGCTGTGAATCCGAAGCGAGCAGTAACTGCTTTAATAAGATCACCGCTAAAATGTGGTTCTCGGCCTTAGGTATTCCGAATACCCCGTATATTTTTCTAAACCAATTCGACGATGCAGCAATAGAGCAAACCCAAGCCGCATTAGCACTATGGGGATCCATCTTCGTCAAAGCGGCCTCACAGGGTTCCTCTGTTGGTTGTTATAAAGTCGATGATAGCGATAAAGTCGCTGGCGTGCTTAAAGATGCTTTCGGCTATGCGCCCTATGTTATAGTTGAAAAAACCATTAAAGCCCGTGAGTTAGAAGTCGCAGTATACGAGTACAACGGTGAAGTGGTGGCGACAGTACCAGGTGAAATCATCTGTGATACCAACACCTTCTACACCTTCGATGAGAAATACGCCAAAAACAGTAAAGCACGCACCGATGTGGTGGCACAGCATGTGTCAGCTGAGATCAGTGAACAAATCCGCGCCTATGCAATCAAAGCATTTAAAGGTATGAAATTGCGTCACCTGTCGCGCATCGACTTTTTCTTAACAGCGGACAATGAAATTTTACTAAATGAAATCAATACCTTCCCAGGTTCTACGCCGATTTCTATGTTCCCCAAAATGCTGCAAAATCACGGTCATGACTTTACTGAATACTTGAGTCTAGTGATTAACAGCCAGATAACCGCTAAATCTTAGCGCTCGCCACCTGACTCAATGTAAACTCAGAGACTCAGTGCAGCACCTGTTTTCAGTAATAAAAAGAGCGCCTCGGCGCTCTTTTTATTTATTATTTTTCAATGTTTTATATCTAAAACTTGAATTATTACCTTACATCTAAACCCAATATTAAAATCAGACTGTCACTGATTAAGCCGCCCTCACATCTAGGTCAAACATCTAGGTCAAACGTCAAAACCCTTATGCAGCTCAGCTTGCTTTGCCAACAGGGCAAAGAATGCAGCTTTGGGCATAGGCTTATAAAATAAATATCCTTGAATTTCTTGAATATGATTCGCCATTACAAATTTAAGCTGGGACTCAGTTTCTACCCCTTCTGCCGTCACAGTTAAATCTAACGCATGGCTTAAACGCACTATGGCCTCCACCAACGCTTCGTGACGTTTGCCTTCATCTAATCTGTCGATAAAGCTCTTATCGATTTTAATTTGATCGATAGGAAAATTAGCTAAATAAGATAGAGATGAGTAACCTGTCCCAAAATCATCTAAGGAGATTTTAATCCCTTTAACTCGCAAACCATTAAGTACATCAATAAGATACGTATGCTGCTTCATCAATAAAGATTCAGTGATCTCAAGGGTTAATCTATCATAAGGGAAATCTGTCACCTCAAGTTGCTCGGTAATCGCAGCAAAGGATTCCACAAAGGCATCTTGTAGTTCATGGGACCAAAACTCAAAAGTCGAGACATTCACCGATAAATTAATGGGCCAATTTCGTTCCTGCATTTCTAAAATAGTCTGCATAGCACCAAGGCGAACATCTCGACCAATATCAACGATTAAACCACTGTTCTCAGCGATAGGAATAAATTCATCGGGTGGAATAAACGTTCCCTCATGCTGCCAGCGCAGCAGCACTTCAGCACGGACAATCAGGCCAGTGGTCGCATTGACTATAGGTTGGTAATAAAGCTCGAAGGTATGCTGATCTAATGCCTGCTTAAGCTGATTATGAAGGCTAGCAACACGCTCGGCATTTAGCTGCATTTGTTCAGTAAAAAAATGATATCGATTGCGACCATTTGCCTTAGAAATATACATGGCCTGATCGGCACAATTTAACAACTGTTCAAGATCGAGGGCATCTTCAGGAAAACGTGCAATCCCTATACTTACCGAGCTATAAACGCCTTTTCCATCGGCTAGCACATAATGTTTTGCCACATTTTTGTTAATTGTATCTGCAATTTGTGCCAATTCTTTCTGGTTAACAACCCCAGGTAATAGCAAGGCAAACTCATCCCCTCCTAAGCGTGCAAACACCATAGTGTCATTGACACACTCGCTGATCTGTTTAACCACTTGCACTAACAGTGCATCACCTTTGTCATGGCCATGGGTGTCGTTAACTTGCTTAAAGTTATCTAAATCCATCAACATAAAACTAAAGCCGGGTGTCAAACTGTCGGAGGTAATTAACGCTTGGATCTGCTTGAATAACGCATTGCGATTAGCAAGTCCCGTAAGAGAATCATTATTGGCCTGATACTTAATCAGCTGCGCCGCTTTCTTACGTTCACTAATATCTGAAAATAGCCATGCAAAACAGGGTTGCTGACCATTGGACTCTCGGAAGGTCGTGACGATAAGGTCAAGATAAAACTCCTCGCCATTTCCCCTAAGACCCACCAACTCACCCTGCCACATTCTGTCCTGAGCTAAATGCTCAAATAACCCCACTAATTCATTAGATTGGGATGATGCTAAAAAAATCTTAGGGTGAAAGTTAGCGATATCAGTATCTTGAGGGATAACTATATGTCTGAACGCAGGATTAGCATAGAGAACTGCATCGTCAGAATTGGAAATAACCAGAGCAAGGGGTAATCGGTCAAAAATTTTCACAGCTAAATGCTGAAATTCCATCGCACGACTGCGTTCAATGGCTAAACTCGCCAGTCTTGCCGCCTCTGAAATGAGTTCTAAATCCTGCTCTGTCGGGGACTTTATCGTATCATAATACATGGCAAATGTGCCTAGCACTTTACCATGAGTATCTTTGATAGGTTCTGACCAGCAAGATTTAAGACCTGCACGTAATGGCAGTTCTTTATAATTAACCCAGTAAGGATGTTGGGCGATATCTTCAACGATGACACGCTGCGCATAATAGGCTGCCGTGCCACAAGAACCCACGTTGGGGCCAATTTCGACACCATTAATGGCTTGATTGTAACTGTCGGGTAAATTTGGGGCCGCACCTAATAACAAACGTTTACCGTCAACACTGAGCAGTAACACAGACCCTCTGGTTCCTACTTTTTGAGCTTCGATTTTTAAGACTAAGGCGTGCAAGATTTCATGTAGCGGTGCGCCATTGAGCAGCATAGAAAGAATACTGCTATAACAAGCTATGCTGACATTGTGGGCGAGTTTAACGTCTGCATGATCGAGCAGATCTGGAAGGTTAACGCCGTACGCCATAATTTCCTTAAGAGCAAAGTTGCAATATAAATACTGATTAACAATGTTAAATATTTATAACTTATAAGAAATTCTAGGCACTAACGTTAATGAAGTAAACCCTTTCCCTGCGCGGTAAAAGGTTTACTTTAGTCTAAAAAGCAATGCTTTATTCTTGAATACGTTCAAGTTTGGCAAGGTAAAAGCCATCAAAGCCGCTATCGGCTGGGCTGATACTTTCATCCTCAATCAGGCGAAAGTTGGGGTTCTCGGCTAAAAACGCATCCACTTGACCGCGGTTCTCGCAAGGGAAGATAGAACAAGTCGCATAGACGACTATGCCACCGACTTTGACCATGCGGCTATAACTGCTCAAAATGTGTTTTTGCAGTTCCATTAACACGGGTAAACGCTCTACGGTATCACGCCATTTTGCATCGGGATTACGCTTTAATACACCCAAACCAGAGCAAGGCACATCAAGCAATACCCTATCGGCACTGAGCTTTAAGCGTTTAATGGTTTTACTGCTGGCGATAACACGGGTTTCGACATTGTGTGCCCCATTACGACGGGCGCGTTCCTTAAGTTTGTCGAGTTTCCATTGCTCCACATCCATGGCCAACAAGCGTCCTTTACCCTGCATTTGCGCAGCTATGTGTAAGGTTTTACCGCCCGCGCCTGCGCAAGCGTCAATAACTTTCATGCCTGGCTTGGCATCAAGCGCCGCAGCTACGCGCTGAGAGCCCGCATCCTGCTGCTCGAATAAGCCATCTTTAAAGCTTTGTGTACGGAACAAGGCTGAATCGGAGGTCACTTCAAGGGCGGAATCGACCCCATCAACACAGAGCGTGCTCACAAACTCAGCGGCAAGTTTAGCGGCCAGTTCATCACGAGTCACCTTAAGGCTATTAGCGCGTAAAAAACGTTTCGGCGCTGTACTTAACGCGGCGCGCTCTTTTTCCCAAGACTCACCTAGTTGCTCACGGCCCATAACATCGAGCCACTCAGGGCAACCGTCCCACAACACGGGCTTAGTTTTCGCTTGCTCAATACGCTCAGCTAAACGCGCCTCATCAACTTGCAACGAATATTGCATTTTAGGCAATTCAAGCCAATGGAATAAATGCCAAGCATTAAGCAATTTAGAGCCAAAACGCTCCATCTCATCTGGGCTGATTTCCGCCAGATAACAATATAGATTTAAACGACGTAGGATATCACCCGTCGTTAATGCGATACGCGCCTGTTCGGCGGGTACCAATTGCAACCCAGAAAAATGCTGAGAATAGGCCCGATCTAAGGGTTTTCCTTGGCTCAGCACCATAGTTAAGATACTGATCACTAATTCGTTCGAGCTGGCAGAAAGCGGAGAATTCAACATTTAAAAGGTCACCATGAATGATAAAACCGGAGGATCATAGGAGGTCAGGCCCTAATACGCAAGCGCGCTGGCGCCGAGTTAAGGTTAAAGCCATAAAAAAAGCGATCCTAAGATCGCTTTTTTGCCACAGTCAGTTTAATCCATTACATTTTTGAGCCTTTAGCCCCGTAGAACAGGATAAAACCATAACAAATCACGGGCAGAATAAAGGCAAGCTGAACGCCAAGATTATCCGCTAACATGCCTTGGAATAAAGGCAAAATCGCGCCGCCCACAATCGCCAAACACAGAATGCCACTGCCCTGTGAAGTGTGTGGACCTAAATCACGAAGCGCTAAGCTGAAGATCGTTGGGAACATAATCGAGTTAAATAACCCCACCCCAAGGATTGCCCACATGGCAATGCTGCCACTGGTTGTCATCGCTGCAACCACAAGTAGCGCCGCCATAAAAGCATTAAATGCAAGTACTGAGCCTGCTGGTACTTTTTGCATCACCACAGAGCCAATGAAACGTCCCACCATAGCGCCGCCCCAATAATAGGCGATGTAATGGGCGGCTTCGGCTTCTGGCATACCGGCAATATGGCTTTCACCTAAGAAGCTGACTAAGAAGCTACCGATAGACACTTCTGCGCCGACATACACGAAAATACCCACAGCGCCGAGCACTAAGTGCTTGCTTTGTAAGGCACTGGTTTTACCTAGATGGGTCTGAACTTCACCTTGAACACTTTCATCATGCTCACGGATCACAGGTAAATCTAACTTCGCAAAAATCAGCGCTAGAATTGCCAAGGCGCCAGAAAGTAACAGGTATGGCAGTTTAACTACTTCCGCTTCAGCACTCGCTTGGGCTAAATCACCTGATACTGAACTGGCAACAGAAAGAATTAACATAGCACCAAAAAACGGCGCAACCGTTGTGCCTAAGGCGTTGAACGCTTGCGTTAAATTCAAACGACTCGACGCAGTTTCGCGACTGCCTAATGCATTGACATAAGGATTGGCTGCCACTTGCAGGATTGTGATGCCTGATGCCAAAACAAATAATGCACCGAGGAACAAGTTGTAAGTAGCGAGGGCCGCCGCAGGATAAAACAGCGCACAACCAATACTTGCAATCACAAGACCTGTAACAATTCCCTTTTGATAACCCAGCTTTTTCACTAAGTTACCCGCAGGGATTGAGACTAGAAAATAAGCACCGAAGAAACAAAACTGGATCAACATGGCTTGAGTATAATTCAGCGAAAACACCGCTTTAAGATGCGGGATCAGAATATCGTTCAAGCAGGTGATAAAACCCCACATAAAAAACAGTGAAGTCAATGAGATCAAGGCAAAACGATAACTGCCCGACCCATTTTCGCCAGTGCTGCTCGTGTAGCTACCGGTATTAATTGATGACGCCATAGTTATTCTCTCTGTATGTTTTTATTATCAGGAACTAATTAAGGTTACATTCCCCATGGTGCCCGTGGGCGGGTTTATATCGAACTGTGGGCTTGGGATCCCGTATCTATAACACTTCAACCGAATAAAAATGAATCATTTTCACTTTAACACTGCATAAAAGCTGGTAAATGCCGAAAACTTCAGCTGATTGTGTTCTATTTGTGCGGTTTTAAGGCCGTGTCCCGTCAGCGGTTCACTGAGTTCAAATGCAGAGAAATCAAACTCGACCTCGGTATCACCTAAATTGAATCCCACGAACACTTTTATATCGCCTAAGGTGCGAACAAAGGCCAAAATGGGCTCCTTTGCATCAACAAATTTAATATCACCTTCAACTAACACTGGGTGTAACTTACGCCAAGCCAGAAAACGTCGATAACCATTGAGCATAGAATCAGCATCAGATTCTTGTACATCCACAGCTAACGCTTGGTGCGCAGGTGGAATTGGCAGCCAAGGAGAAACATCACTAAAGCCACTAAAGTCAGCGCCTTGCTGCCACGGCATTGGCGTACGGCAACCATCACGCCCCTTAAACATAGGCCAAAATGTTTTGCCAAAGGGATCTTGCAGCTCATGGTATTCAATTGGCGCCTCAGTTAGACCGAGTTCTTCACCTTGATAACTACATATACTGCCGCGCAGCGAACTTAGCATGGCATTAAGCATTTTGACCATGTCTGAATTCTGCTTACCTTGCCCCCAACGACTCGCTACGCGCTGCACATCATGATTGCCGATAGCCCAACATGGCCAGCCATCACCTATGCTCGCTTCCAAAGCCTCTACGGTTTGGCGAATATAACTTGCGCTGTAATCATCAGTCAGCAGCTCAAAACTGTAGGCCATATGCAGGCGATCTTCGCCCTTAGTGTAGGCAGCCATTACAGCCAAAGAATCTTCGGCAGAGACTTCGCCTAAGGTCACCGCTCCTGGATAGCGATTGATGAGCTTTCGTAAATCTTCAATAAAAGCGATGGTTTGCGGACGGTCATTATTGTAGTAATGATATTGATATGCGTAAGGGTTATCTTCACTGAAACCACGGCCCTGACGTTTATCCTTAGGTTTTGCCGGATTATCCCTGAGCAGTTCATCGTGATAACAAAAGGTAATGGCATCTAAGCGGAAGCCATCTACCCCCTTTTTAAGCCAAAATTCAACGTTATCCAGCACAGCTTGGCGCACTTCGGGATGATGGAAATTAATATCGGGCTGACTACGCAGGAAGTTATGTAAATAGTATTGCTGTCTGCGCGGTTCCCACTCCCAAGCACAACCGCCAAAAATCGCGAGCCAGTTGTTAGGCGCTGTACCGTCTTCCTTAGGATCGGCCCACACATACCAATCCGCCTTGGGATTCGAACGGTTCTCGCGGCTCTCAATAAACCACGCATGTTGGTCCGAGGTATGACTTAATACTTGATCAATAATGACCTTAATACCTAAACCGTGGGCTTTTTCAATCAATTCATCGAAATCATGCATAGTGCCAAAAAGAGGGTCAACTTCGCGGTAATCACTGATGTCGTAGCCAAAATCTGCCATAGGAGATTTAAAGAAAGGTGAAATCCAGATGGCATCGACATTGAGACTCGCAATGTAATCCAGCTTTATGATAATGCCGCGTAAATCCCCGACGCCGTCACCATTAGTATCTAAAAGGCTACGCGGATAAATTTGGTAAATCACTGCACCACGCCACCACGTTAACTCACTCATTGTTGCCCCTTTATCATTATTCTACAGCGAACTTTCCCTAACACACTCAAGCAAACAGTTATCGTTTTGTTACTGCAGAGTAAAGTCATCGCGGCTTCTTTTGTGTTACCGAGCATACGTGAAGAGGGAAATAAGGTTCAATACACCTGCATACGTATGCAGAAGATGCAGCCAATAGTCACATGGCATCACAATGAAATTTACTTTTTAGTAACAGTCACTTGATTACAAAATAAAATCATTTTATTCCCTGAGTTCACCCTCTATCACAGTCTATTCTTAACTCTGCTAGGTATTGAATACGTATGCACTCTGTTGTTCAGCTAAGAAACTCGGGAGTAGTATCTTCACCGTTGCATAACAATTTGGTCATAAACGCAGCACTTATGCAGTCAATTAAGCGCCCATATACCAAAAAAAGGCCGCAAAAATAACGCGGTGATAACGATAAAACGCTCTACAAAGCGATAAAGCGACTCCAAGGGGAAGAGAGATATGATGCGATTTAAACCCAGTTTGCTAACCTTAGCGCTCATCGCCGCAGGTGCCAGTATGCACTCCTATGCGGCAGATGGAGTGACCACCGATAAGGAAGCAAAAGCAAAAGAAGCTGCTATTGAGGTTATTGAAGTTAAAGGCTTTAGAACCAGTGTCATCAAATCACTAAATGATAAACGCTTTGGAGATACCGTCTCTGAATCGATTTCAGCAGATGATCTTGGCGCCCTTCCAGATCAGTCAATCGCTGATGCACTGACTCGCTTACCAGGCGTGACCGCAGTGCGCACTGGTGGACAAGCAAGCGGTCTCAATATTCGAGGTCTTGATGGTGATTTCGTCTTTGCAACGCTTAATGGACACGAACAAGTGACAACGGGCGGTAAACGCGCGATTGAGTTTGACCAATATCCATCCGAATTAATTAGTCAAGCCGCCGTCTATAAAACACCAAAAGCCTCGCTGATTGAAGGTGGCGTCGCCGGTACGGTAGAATTAAAAACCGCAGATCCCTTAAAAAGCGACAAAGACCAATCATTTAATATCAATGCTCGCGGCAGTTTTAATGACAGAGCGGATGAGATTTCCGATGCCGATCAATATGGCAACCGTCTTAGCTTTGCCTATCAAGGCAAATTCCTTGAAGATACACTCGGTGTGGCGCTAGGCTATGCCCATTTGTATCAACCTTATGTTGCCAGTCAATTCATTGGTTTACGTTTCAACGACGATAAAAAAGATGTCAATGGCGACGGTGCTGCCGAATCAATCAGTGAAGGTTTTGAGTTACAGCAAAAAGGCGGTGATGATACACGTGATGGTTATATGGCGGCTATCCATTGGCAACCAACAGACAATCTCAGTGTAAAAAGTGATTTATTCCATTCAAAATTCACTTCCGAAAACTTTGCCCGAGGCTTTCGCGTTAAGTCATTAAAAAACGGTACTATTAGTGATGCGGTTGTCGAAAATGGTTCTATGACAGGCGGAACGGTATCAACTGATGGTACTGATAACTTTGCCGTTTTTGTTATCAATGATAACGACTCAAAATATTCAGAACTGACATCAGGCTCAGTCAATATTGAGTGGAACAATGGCGGCGCATTAACTGTCGCAGGTGATGTGAGCTATTCAAAAGCCGATGGTGAGTTCGTCAACGGCGGTACTCGTGCCGTTTTATATGATGATATAGGTAATGAAGTACGCTCAGCCGAATCAATTAATTATCAACTACATGGTTTAAGCCCAGCCGATGTCAGCTTTTCAAACGACTATACCAATACCGCTACCTTGGGTTTAAAAGAAGTGGGTATGTGGCCATACGATCAACAAAATGATCTTGTCGCTTACAAGTTAGACTTTAACTATGCATTAGATTCTGGTTTCTTAACTTCAATTGATTTTGGTCTGCGCTACTCAGAACGTGAGTTTAATGCGCAACGTTCACAAGCCGGTTATGGTTTTGAATTTGGTAAAAACCCAACTAACCAGCCGGTGCTTCAAATGAACACTGACATGACAAATGTCGTCAACTTTGGCGGTGAATTATCTGGTTACCCTAGCTTCCTTTCCGTTGATTTTAACAAAGCCATTGAGCTGGTTAACGCGCAGTTAGCGGCAACAGGACAATCCCCTTTCACCCCGACAGCAAATTGGTCTAATAACTGGACCATGATCCAAAGCGGTTCGGTCAATGAAGATGTATTAGCTGGCTATGTCCAAGGTAATCTCGAGTTTGACTTAGGCGATATGAAAGTCACGGGTAACGTGGGCGTGCGTGTTGTTCAAACAGATCAAAGCAGTAAAGGTCTACAACAAGTTGGCTATGGTCTAGGTGAAGCGATTACTGATGAACTTGGCGTGGTCAGTACCGATTATATCCGTAACGAGATAGGTAAAACCTATACCGATTATTTACCGTCACTCAACTTAACTTTCCACCTCACTGAAAATGATCAACTGCGCTTTGCTGCAGCCTCTGTGATGTCACGTCCTCCAATCGACAAGCTAAAGTCAGGCATGGGATCTTGGTATGACGATTCTGCTACACCGGGATACAAAAAGTACAATGCTTGGGGTAACACCAGTCCTCTACTCGATCCGTTCTATGCAGATCAATACGACTTATCTTACGAGCACTATTTTGAAGATTCTGAAGGTGCGGTTGTCGTAGCCTTGTTCTACAAAGATATTAAATCCTTTATCAATAACTTTACAATCCAACCATTTGATTTTGAAGGTAATGGATTTATCGTCCCCGATACTATTATCGATAATGGTGTTGAATTCCCAGTAGTAAAAGATGAAGGTCAATATCAAACTGCAATCAACAACGACAATGGCGGCTACATTCGTGGTGTTGAGTTAGGTTATACCCAAGTCTTTGATTTCCTACCATCGCCACTCAGCGGTCTTGGCTTCACTGGCAGCTACTCGTATTCAGACAGTGAAGTGGAATTTACCACAGATTTAAGTGGTTCAAACTTAACCATTCCATTACCAGGTTTATCAGAAAGCGTGCTCAACACCACCTTGTTCTATACTCTGGATGGTTTCGATACTCGCGTCAGCATGAGATATCGTAGCAGCTACGTTTCAGAACAAGTGGCAGTTGAATCACAACTTGCTTTCTTCGATGCCGAAACAATTGTGGATTATCAAGCTTCATACGCATTGGAAAATGGACTTAAGTTCTTATTCCAAATTAATAACTTAACCGATGAGCCGAACAAAACCTATTTTGGTGAAGAACATCAAACAGGAACAATTCAATACTTCGGTAGACAGTACTTCCTAGGGTTAAGTTACTCTTTATAAGCTACCCAGAATAAAGCCTGCTTCAATTAAGAAGCAGGCTTTTGCTTATGCAGATTTCAGTATTTCTAACATTCATCATGCCAGCACGTTTTACTTATTTCTCTTTAAAAGGCTTACATTATGATCCGTCAAAACCTAATGATAGCGCTTTATTTATGTTTGGTTTGCTCTTCATTTAATACGGCCTATGCAAACATCTTTGAGCCAGATATATCGACGGACGTTAAGCTTGAACCCGCTTTTTGGTGGGCGGGAATGCAGAATCCTGAGTTACAGTTGATGCTGTATAGCCGCGAACTTCCAAGCTTACCGCAGCAAATTAAGGTTGATATTCAAGGACAAGGCATCAGGCTTAAAAGCCTTGAGCACACTGATAACCCACACTATTTGTTTATCAATTTAGATCTGAGTCAAGCTGCGCCGCAAACCTTTGAACTAGTGATTTCAAGCACTGACTCTGCTTCAAAAGCCAATAAACCTCTTTATCGCCTGCCCTATACGTTGCAAGGGCGCGCTAAAGGTAGCCGTGAGCGCCAAGGATTTAGCAATAAGGATGTGATTTACCTTATCACGCCGGACCGATTCGCCAATGGCGACACGAGTAATGACAATCAAGCCGATATGTTAGAGCAAGTCGCGGCTAACTCTCCTAGCAATTCCAGCAACCCCTATTATCCCGATGCTCGCCATGGCGGCGATATCGCAGGGATCAGCCAGCACTTAGATTATCTGGCAAAACTTGGCGTGACTCAGTTATGGATCAATCCACTGCTTGAGAATAATCAAGCCCAGTACTCATACCACGGATACTCAATTACCAATTTATACCGTGTCGATCCCCGCTTTGGCAGCAACGAGGATTATAAAGCCTTAGTCGCTAAGGCTAACAAGCTTGGCCTTGGGGTAATTAAAGATGTTGTCGTGAATCATATCGGCTCTAATCATTGGTGGCTCAACGATTTACCTAGCCAAGACTGGCTCAATGACGCCACAAAAACGCAGCTACATAATCGCAAATCTAAGCCTGACTTGATGCAGTCTGCCGATACTAAATCCAGTGCTATTAAATCCAGCGTTACCAGCCCCGGTTTCACCAGCCATAGGCGCACGACAGTGCAAGATCCCTACGCGGCAGCGCAAGATCATATTGATTTTGTCGACGGCTGGTTTACCGACACTATGCCAGATCTAAATCAAAGCAATCCAAAACTGGCAACCTATCTTATCCAAAACAGTATTTGGTGGGTAGAGTACACAGGACTTTCGGGGATACGTGAAGATACTTACTCCTACGCCGACAAAGCATTTCTCGCTAAATGGTCTAAGGCCGTGATGGCTGAATACCCCCATTTTAATATTGTGGGTGAAGAATGGACCGCAAACCCCATCACAGTGTCCTATTGGCAAAAGGGCAAAATCAATGACGATGGTTATACCTCAGATTTACCCAGTTTGATGGACTTCCCGCTATACGAAAAATTGATTGCCAGCCTTAATGAGCCAGAAAGCTGGGATACGGGTTTTATTAAGCTTTACGAGATGTTAGCCAACGATGTTGTGTATGCCGATCCCAGTAAACTAGTGCTATTTGAAGGCAATCACGACACCAATCGTATCTTCAGTTTAGTGAAAGAAAATATAGACTTATACAAGATGGCCCTCACCTATGTGCTGACCGCCAAACGCATTCCACAGCTGTTCTACGGTACAGAAGTGTTGATGACAAGCCCAACCGAGGGCCGTCACGATGGCGTTGTACGCAGTGATTTTCCCGGCGGGTTTGCCAACAATGCCACGAATGCCTTTACCGGCCAAGGACTGAGTGAACCCCAGCGACAAGCACAGCACTTTGTCCGTACCCTACTGAATTACCGTAAACAATCTCCTGCGCTACAATCGGGCGACTTGCTGCACTTTGTGCCGCAGGATGGCGTCTATGTGCAATTTCGTTGCGTATTAAATGTGCCATTATCAGCTGAACAAAAAGCCGAGGCGCTTAAGTCTCGAATACAAAAGAATTCTCTAACCCAACACAATGCCTGCACTCAGCCCTCGGCCGATAAAGTCATGGTGATTTACAATAAAAATGACAAGGCAGTCACGCTAGATGTAAACCGCTTTGCCAGTGTACTTGGCGATAACCGCGCCGCTACAGATATCATCAGTGGCAACACAGTTTCACTCAATCAAGCGCTAGCATTGCCCCACGCAGGGGTCACTATACTTGAGTTTAAAGCAAGACCGCAGCTAAATACTGGCTTATCTAGCCGTCAAACCTCTAATCATATGAGTTACTCAGCTAGCGATTTAACTCAGGCTCAAACAACTCACCCAATCAAAAACTCAACCCTAAAAGGAATTCAGTCTTGAGCTTTTTATCGCCTATCTATTCCCGAGTGATTCAGTGCTCCGAAGAGGCTAAATTTCCCATAGTGGCTTTACTTATAACCAAAGCAGCAAAAAACCAGCAGCGCCGACAGTCATCACTCAGCTTATGTTTAAACGCTCTATTCAGCGCCTCTTTATTAACTGCCTCTTTATTAACTGCCTCGCTTTTTAGCTTCTCGCCCAATGCAAATACATCGACGCAGGCGCTTGATAATGAGTTACTACCAAAGTCTGAGAGTGAGGTTATGACGCTTAAACCTGTGGTGTATCAAATCTTTACTCGCCTTTATGGCAATAAAAATCCAACCAACAAACCTTGGGGCACGATTACCGACAATGGCATCGGCAAATTTAAGGATATCGACGATGTTGCACTCAATAGCATCAAGGACCTAGGCGTTACCCATGTGTGGTACACTGGCGTTCCCCACCATGCCTTGATTGGCGATTACAGCACGATTGGCGTAAGTACTGATGATCCCGATGTGGTAAAAGGCCGCGCAGGCTCGCCCTATGCAGTCAAAGATTACTACAACGTCAACCCCGATCTGGCGGTCAATCCCGCCAACCGTTTAGCCGAGTTCGAAGCGCTCATTGCCCGTACCCATCACCACGGCTTAAAGGTGATTATCGATATCGTGCCAAACCATGTGGCGCGCCATTATCAATCCGTTAATAAACCCCAAGGCGTGCGCGATTTTGGCGAAGATGATGATACCAGTCTGGAGTATGCCAAAAATAATAACTTCTATTACGTCGTTGATAAAGTTGATGTTAATAATGGCTTCGAGAGGGCAAAGGGAAAAGCGCATACCTTTGAAGTGCCAAGCCTACCCGCAAATCTTAAACCGCTGGGCGGAGAAGCTCACCCATTAAGTGACGGAAAATTCAGCGAATTTCCCGCAAAATGGACTGGCAATGGCTCACGCTTAGCCAAGCCCGATGCCAATGATTGGTACGAGACCGTTAAAATCAATTACGGCGTACGCCCCGATGGCACCTATGACTTCCCTCGCCTGCCAGCCAATTTCGCCACTTTAACGCAGGCGCAGCATTACGCTTTTTGGCAACAACACTTAGCCGAGCTCCCAAGCTCTTGGATTAAATTCAATCAGATTGCGCAGTACTGGCTAGCGAAAGGGGTCGATGGCTTTCGCTATGATATGGCAGAAATGGTACCAGTGGAGTTTTGGAGCTATCTCAACAGCCAGATAAAACACACAAATCCCGATGCCTTTATCTTGGCCGAGGTCTATAACCCTAACTTGTACCGAGATTATATCCAACTTGGCAAAATGGATTATCTGTACGATAAGGTTGACCTTTACGACACGCTCAAAGCCGTGATGGCGGGTAAAACCAGCACAGCTAATATCGCGGCAGATCAGGAAAAAGTGCAGGATATTGAATCTCACATGCTGCACTTTTTAGAAAACCACGACGAGCAACGTATTGGTAATGCGGCATTTTTAGCATCGCTACACACAAATAAGCCCACTGCAACCCAAGCCGTGAATCCACACTATGCCCTACCCGCTATGGTAGTGTCGGCGACGATAGGCACTTCACCGACGTTAGTGTATTTTGGCCAAGAAGTGGGAGAAGCCGCCACCGACAACCCAGGATTTGGTCATGCATCACGCACCAGTATTTTTGACTATGTTGGCGTCCCTGCCCATCAGCGCTGGATGAACAATGGCAAGTTTGATGGTGGACAATCAACCGTAAAGGAAGCCACTTTGCGGGCTTATTATCAAAAATTACTGAACCTAAGCACAGGTAAAAATGTACCTGCGCTTTTAGGAGAATATTACTCACTCGATGCCGCCAACCGCAGCGCACAAACCGCCACAATGGATACTCATGGCAGTGCAACGGGTTATGATGACAGCACTTTTGCCTTTGTGCGCTTTGAGGAAAATACGACCAATAAAAAGGGCCAAAAACTGATTATTGTGAATAACTTTAATCAAACCCAAGCAAAGCCATTATCCCTTAAGCTACCAAAGCCACTTATCGACCAATGGCAGTTAACGGATGGGACCTATCCACTTAAGGATTTGCTGGAAGACAATAAAGCACAGTTGGTTGTCAAACAAGGTGAAGGACAAGTTCAGATGCAACTTGCACCGCTGTCTTCAGACATATTCGAGCTAGAAGATTAAACGAGCAAAAAGCCTAGGTGAGCTAAAAAGTGAAATCGACCGTTAGCGTCACGCTAAACTGTGACGCTATCTTTTTTTAACCGTTATACTCTCAAACCTTTCTATCTTATTTGATCAACCATTAAAAATCACAAAGGAAAGCAATGTTACTCGGCATTCACCATGCAGCGATTATTTGCAGCGACTATCAAAAGTCCAAACACTTTTATGTAACCATTCTTGGCCTTACCGTGCTTGCAGAGCATTTCCGTGAGGCACGTAAGTCCTATAAACTTGATTTACAACTGGCCGATAAGAGTCAAATTGAGTTATTTTCATTCGATAATCCACCCAAACGACCAAGCTATCCCGAAGCCTGTGGACTTAGGCATCTCGCCTTTCGCGTAACATCGATTGAAACCGTCATCGAACATCTTCATAGCCATCACATTACCGTTGAACCCGTCCGCATTGACGAATACACAGGCAGAAAATTCACCTTCTTTAGCGATCCCGACGGCTTACCCTTAGAGTTATATGAGCTATAGCACGAGTGAAATAAGGCAACATCGCAGCAATAAGATGAATAAAGCTTAATTACGCTACGGGATGGTCAGCATTAGACTCAATAAAACGACGCAGCCGTTTAACCAATAGTTTAAGTAATCGATTGACCAGTTTGACGCAGTGATAAGGTCAAAGCCTATCTAGGCTAACCATTGAGGAACTTAAGATGTTTGATAATCCTGCATTATTACTATGGAGTTTAGTCTTTAGCCTCTTTGGTCTTGGCTTTTTCACCTATGGCAAACGCCAAGTGGCCCCCATCCCTTTAGCCGTTGGCCTCACCCTGATGATTTATCCCTATTTTGTCACCAATCTCGCGTTACTTATCGCCATCGACATCGCCCTGATCGCACTGCCCTATTTTGTAAGGATATGATTTGGGGTTTATAGAAATGTTTACGAACAGATAGCTACAAAATAAATGGTGAGGCTAATACAACTTCGTATACCTCTACACTCATGCCACAATAGGTTGATACAGAATCTCAGGCACTCCACGCTTCTTAAGAAAATATTGCACCGTCTTTGTTATTTTTTCAGTATGAGAGACTGTTTTCACCTGATAATAACCGCTTAAAATTCGCTTAGTCAGCATGACCGCGAAATCATAATATTCCTGTTGATGAGGTTCTATTACTTCATTTGTTGGAATTAATTCATTTAGCTCATTCATTTCTAACCAATCCATCGCTTCAGCAAGCCAAAATAGCTTTATGGCAATGGCTAACTCGCATAATGGATGATCCGCAATTGCAATAGGAATCTCATTACCATCATCCCAATTATAATGGTCCAATAAGGCATACAATTCATGTGCTGACGAGATAGTTTTTACAAGGTTTACCGCCTCTTCAACATCCTCGATTTCATAAACAATTCTATCAACAATGTCTGTCATTATATTTAAGTCCTTAATGTTTCAATCAGCCCATTTAACATAGGGTAAAGGAGTGATAAGAACTTAATACAAAGCCCGAAATAGGAATGGCCAAAAGATTGAAACTCCTTTTCGTTCACCTCACCCCTGATAAATGAGTTCAACTATTCTCGGCAGATGGTAAAACGGCGCACCGCAAAAATGCCCAGTAGTGAAAGTATCAATAGCGATAAGCTGCCACCGCCGCTGTAACCTTGTTTATGTTCAATGGTGGCGACGTGCTCTTCCTTAACCCGAGTTTTAAAACGGGCAAGCTCGTCATCTAAATTGACTATCATGTCGTTTACCGCAAGATCAAAGCCCTCGTAGGATTTTTCTCTTAAGGTTGTCGTCACGCCAACAGCGGTTGAACTTTCAGTTAACTGATTAATACCTGGCGCCCTAAATAACATCTTCTGGCTACGCATATCGAAAACGGCTGTATCAACAAAGGTTTGAATCGCATTTTCATTACCGGGGATTAAATACATGCCCACGATAGTCCAATAAAGAATGGCGGATTTGTTCTCATGGCTTTGCATCAATTGATCGTAAGAAACCAATGCCATAACATCAACATCATGCAGGCGAGCAACCTGCTGCAAGGTTTCAAAACCTTTACCATTTTTAAGATAGGTACTTGGGATCACTTCGATACGATCGATATAGTCATATTTAACAAAGGATTTTTTAACCTTATCAAGTAATGCCATCTGAGTTCGGCTATCAATTGCATCGGCTTGCCAATGGGACGAAGGCAAGAAAGCGATGCCGACGGTAATAGGCAAACGCAGCACAGGTAAGGATGGCTGCTGGGCTTGGCGACTCTTCTCATCAGGATATAAATATTCGACTAAGCTACTTGATACCGCATTTTTCTCCGTAGTATTACCGTTAAAAAATGCACTACAACCACCCAGTGAAAGCATTGCGAATGAGGCTATACCACAGGCTAATACCTTAAGTTTCATTTGTTTCCCTACCGTATCCATACACTTGCTGTTAATGATGAAAACTGAACCTACAATAATACCAATCACATTAAATATCTAATCAGTTCAGAGCCTCACAGACATCTCAATCCAAGGCGCATTGACGCAGAAATGGTCATTCCCTTTTAAGTCAATGCAACACCAGAGTGGGATGCCTGTGTGGCTCCAGAAGGGCGGGTTTCAACGCCCTTTATACTGCGTTTAAGGCTTTCGACAGAGCACCACTATGCCTTCATGCCTTCGCCTTGTCTAAAGCGCGTTGAACTCCCGCTGAATGAACAGATATTTAATACGATTGGTATAATGCAGATTTTTGGTTACCTTATCCACTCATCAGAGTAAAAACAAGCTGTTATGTTCACATATCACAGCATTAATTTTCTTTGATTAGATTTTAAATACAAAAAAGCCGCACTATAAATGCGGCTAGTGAATAGGTACAACCACCTTCAAAAATACAACTTAAGTCAAAAGTTAAGCGTATTTACGCACTTTTTTAAGGGCGATTTGTTGTTTTAGCATGGATAAATGTTCGATAAATACTTTGCCATGCAAATGGTCGATTTCGTGCTGCAACACTATGGCTAAAAACTCATCGGTCTCGATTTCGATAGCCTTGCCAGTTCTGTCTAAGGCTGTCACTTTAACCTTTTCAAAACGTGACACTTTAGCGCGATAACCTGGGATAGACAGACAACCTTCTTCACCGACGAACTCACCTGACTTTTCAACAATCTCAGGATTAATCAGCACTAAAGGCTGGTCGCGACCGTCAGATAAATCGATCACGATAATGGCATCTGTACTGCCGACTTGAGTTGCCGCTAAACCGATACCATCGTCCGTGTGATACATGGTTTCGATTAAATCATCGATAAATCCCTGAACAGCTTCAATATCTTTTACAGGTTGCGCTTTACGTTTAAGGCGCTCATCGGGAATAGTTAGAATATCGAGTACAGCCATGCCAGTTATCTTCTCTCATCGAGTCAAAAAAATTGGCGCTATTATGGACTATTTGACCATTTACACAATATTTAAGCTAAAAACAGTTTAAATATTTTGTTAGTAATCGAGCTAGCCGATAAAAATATCGAGAAGTGCTTAATCCTTTAAATGCCAAATACTCTCACATCTTCCGCTAAGCCAAGCTTTACCGTTACACTAGCGTGAACTCATCAAGCAAAAGTTTTTGAGCGTGATTCTTTGTGAGTGAATACCATTAAGCTGAGGGTTAACAATTCAATGGCATCGTTCCCTAAAGAAAAATCACCAATTTATCAATACCTTGAACAAGATAAACAGAGTGTAGCGAGAAAACAGCCCCAAACTGTGGACTTGTCTCCTATGGCGAAAATCTGGCATATCGTCGCCATGATCCCGCAGGGTAAAGTCAGCAGCTATGGCAAAATTGCCGATTATGCAGGATTACCGGGACGAGCGCGTTATGTGTCAAAAGCACTGAAAGCAGCTCCCGAACATTTGTCACTCCCTTGGCATAGGGTACTCAATAGTCAAGGCAAAATATCCTTCGAGAAAAATTCAACCTTCTTTCAAGAACAGATGGAATTATTAAGAATTGAAGGGATAACAGTGAACTGCGGCAAAATTAATTTGTCTGAATACGAGTGGCGCCCGGATCTGGTGACTTTAGTCATGGCAATGCCATTTTAATTTAATATATTGATCCATAAACTATTTACATCTCTATTTACAGAAACGTCGTCCTCGGCTATAACCTGCTTACAGTCGATCCGATAATTGATTTATGCTCAACTGATTGACCCAGAACTGTGTAAGTAAGCATGCTACTCGACACTTTTTTATCAACCACTACCGACCATTCTGTAGTGATACAAGGTGAAAACCTGCGACCCAAGGAGCATTCTTTGCGTACCATTCCCACATTATTAGTGAGTTTTACCGTCCTCACTCAAAGTATGTTTGCCATGGCAGCGCCAACGCCGCTAACACCGCAGACGGCCGAATACCAAGTCAACTATGGAGACATTGAATTAGGAAAAGCCAAATACACGCTACCCAATCCCGAAGATGGCGTGTTTAAGTATCGTTTTGATAGCGATCTCAGCCTGTTATTGTTAACCGATGTGCGTCACATCTTGAGTGAATTTACTCAAAATGATACGCAGCTCAGTCCTTTGCGTTACTTACAACAACGCCAAGGTGTCGGGCCTAATTACACGGAGCAAACCGCATTCGCCAAAGCTCAAGGCTTTATTCATACCCGTTACAAAGATGAAAAAGGCAAGTTTCCCTATGATGATAAAATCTTTGATCCTCTTATGGTGCAGTTGCAATTTAGGCTAGATATGATGGCGGGCAAAGAAGTGCTCGACTATAAGATGGTCAAGGACAACGAAGTCGATGAATACAAGTTTCATGTGATCGGTAAAGAACGAATGAACATCGACAGCGGCAGTTACGACACAGTCAAAATCGAAGTCGTGCGTGACAATAAAAAACGTCAAACCTTCTTCTGGATGGCGCCTGACTTAGCGTATTTGCCCGTGCGGTTAACTCACTTTGAAAAAGGCAGTAAGCAGCTCGATATTAAGTTACTTAAATATCACTTCGATGAAGTGCCGCACCAAGAAACCATACCTGCAGACATTGCAGAGAAACCGCTAGTGCCTAAACTGCTCGGCACGACTGAAGGTTAATCGGTAAGATGTATAAACTTAACCCAATGATACAAAGCCTTAGCTTCACAATACTGAACTAAAGCCAAACTCATATCGAATAAAGCCCAACCGAACTAATATCTAACCGAACTATATTTAACTGAACTATATCTAACTGAACTTAGGGCCTACCTCTAAGTTCAGTTAATGTTCATGGCTAATGGTTCATCACTGATTGCTAGAAGGTATGTTAGATACTGACTCGAACTTTTTAATAAAGTGACCTGAACAAAACAAAATCAACCGTAAATCCGCTCGCCCTCATTATTTAGCTCAACGGCATAACATCAGAGATCGATTAACAGCTCACCCAATCTGAACAGCTTCCAGTTACCCGGCTGCATAACGCGCCACTGTTCATTCTCGGTCAATGGGCGAGTCGCAATCACAGTCACCACATCATGGGCGGTAGTTTCCTTATCAAAATCAATCACCACATCGGTATCAATAAGTTTCGCTTTACCAAACGGCGCGCGGCGAGTGATGTAACATAAGTTATTACTGCAATAGCTCATTAAATGCTCGCCATCGCTCAATATCATGTTGAACACACCTAAGGCACGGATTTGCTCGGCCAACGTCGCGACAAAATGGAACACAGCCAACATATCTTCAGGTTTAGTACCGCCAAACTTCTGGGCGACTTGTTCCAAAATCCAGCAGAAAGCAAGTTCGCTATCGGTATCGCCTACGGGTTGATAGCGCGAGACATGAAACTTGGGCAGATAGTCCGTCAATTGCCCATTATGGGCATAGGTCCAATAACGTCCCCATAATTCGCGGGTAAAAGGATGAGTATTCTCTAAAGACACACAGCCGCGATTAGCCTGCCGAATATGGCTTATCACCACTTCACTTTTAATCGGGTAGGATTTGATCAATTTTGCAATATGCGATTCGCTACTCGGGCAAGCATCTTTAAAAGTACGGCTACCTTTCCCCTCGTAAAAAGTAATACCCCAGCCGTCCACGCGGGGACCGGTTACACCACCACGTTGTGCTAATCCCGTAAAACTAAACACAATATCGGTCGGCACATTGGCGCTCATCGCAAGTAACTCGCACATATTTCTCGCCTATCATCAATCAAAAAAACTACTTATTGGCATTGTAACTAGTTGATGACATTTGTGGAATGATCAAAGCTGACAAATAATTTAAACAATTGTTTGAAAATACTTGTATTAAAATTCTCTTAGGTTTAACTTTTATGCGACACAGGTCTGACCACAAACTATAATTGTGATCGCAATCAATAAAACACTCTATGACCTGTGGTTGGCACTCGGTCATATTTAAGGAGAATTACAGTGACTACCCTACTTTGGATCATCGCCATGATCTTAGTGCTAGGAGCCCTAGCTTACCTTCGGGTATCTTTGCTCACTGCCACTATTACAGCCGCTGTTGTGATGACAGCAGGATGGACACTCGATGTTGTCGGCCCTATCTCTTGGATCGTTTTCCTCGTGATCGCGCTGCCGTTAAATATCAGTGCATTTAGACAAAATGTGATCAGTCGTCCACTGATGAAGGTATATCGCGGCATAATGCCGGAAATGTCTTCAACAGAGAAAGAAGCGATTGAAGCCGGCACCACTTGGTGGGAAGCCGATCTGTTTGCGGGTAACCCGAACTGGAAAAAACTCCATAACTACCCAGTTGCGCGTTTAAGTGCAGACGAACAGGCCTTCCTCGATGGCCCTGTTGAAGAAGTGTGCCGCATGGTGAATCAACACCAAGTGTCACATCAACTTGCCGATCTGCCTGCCGACGTATGGCAATATCTGAAAGATCACGGTTTCTTCGCCATGATCATTAAGAAAAAATACGGCGGTTTAGAATATTCAGCTTATGCCCAATCTCGCGTGTTACAAAAACTGGCGGGGTTAAGCAGTGAGTTGGCTTCAACTGTTGGCGTACCTAACTCTTTAGGCCCTGGAGAGCTGCTGCAACATTACGGCACGCCAGAGCAACAAAACCATTATTTACCGCGTTTAGCCAAAGGCTTAGAAGTCCCCTGTTTTGCACTGACCAGCCCAGAAGCCGGTAGCGATGCAGGCTCGATTCCTGACTTTGGTATTGTGTGTAAAGGCCAATGGGAAGGCGAAGAAGTTCTGGGGATGAAGCTGACTTGGAACAAGCGTTACATCACTTTAGCCCCTGTCGCGACAGTATTAGGCTTAGCCTTTAAACTGCGCGATCCAGAGCATCTCCTTGGCGATAAAGAAGAACTCGGCATCACCTGTGCTTTGATCCCTACCGATGTGGAAGGAGTAGAAACGGGTCGTCGTCACTTCCCGCTCAACTGCATGTTCCAAAACGGTCCGACTCGCGGCAACGAAGTATTCGTACCATTAAGCTTCATCATTGGCGGCCCGAAAATGGCTGGTCAAGGCTGGCGCATGCTGGTGGAATGTTTGTCAGTGGGCCGTGGTATCACGCTGCCATCAAACTCAGCGGGTGGCGTGAAAACCGCAGCGCTGGCAACAGGGGCTTATGCTCGCATTCGTCGTCAGTTCAAATTGCCTATCGGCAAGCTTGAAGGTATCGAAGAGCCAATGGCACGCATCGGCGGTAACGCCTATCTGATGGATGCTGTAACGACTTTGACCACCACAGGTATCGACTTAGGTGAAAAACCGTCGGTTATCTCTGCGATTGTGAAATATCACCTGACAGACAGAATGCAGAAATGCGTTATCGATGCCATGGATATTCACGGCGGTAAAGGCGTGTGTCTTGGCCCCAATAACTATTTAGGCCGTGGCTACCAAGCTGCGCCTATCGCAATTACTGTTGAAGGTGCAAACATCCTCACCCGTTCTATGATCATCTATGGCCAAGGCGCAATTCGTTGCCATCCGTATGTACTCGCAGAAATGGAGTCAGCGTTTGATACTGAATCGGGTCAAGGTTTAGCTAACTTTGATGCGGCTATCTTTGGTCACATTGGTTTTGCGACCAGTAACTTCATCCGTAGCTTCTGGTTAGGTCTGACATCAAGCCGTTTCTCTAACGCGCCTTATTCAGATAAAACCAAACGTTATTATCAACAGATGAACCGTTTCAGTGCCAACCTTGCCCTGCTTTCTGACTTAGCCATGGCAACCTTGGGCGGCAACCTTAAACGTAAAGAACGTATCTCTGCCCGTTTAGGTGACTTACTGAGCCAACTGTATCTGGCATCCGCCACACTGAAACGCTATGAAGATGAAGGCCGTCAAACCGACGACTTACCATTAGTACAATGGGCAGTTGAAGATGCGCTGTACAAGCTGCAAGCTTCTTTAGACGATTTACTGGATAACTTCCCTATGGGCCTTGGCGGCGCATTACGTGTGGTGATGTTCCCATTCGGTCGTCCACTGAAACGCCCAAGCGATGTGTTAGATCATAAAGTTGCTAAGATCATGCAAACACCGTGTGAAAGCCGTAACCGTTTAGGTAAAGGCCAGTTCTGGACTAACTCTGAGCACAATGCTGTGGGTATCCAAGAACAAACACTACTCGACATCATCGCGTCTGAACCGCTGCACGATAAAGTCTGTAAAGCGAGCGGTAAACGTCTACCATTTATGTGGTTAGATAAAGTTGCCGCAGAAGGTAAAGCCTTAGGTGTGTTAAGCGATGCCGAAGTGCAATTACTGGAAAGAGCAGAAATTGGTCGTATGAAATCAATCAACGTTGATGACTTTGACCCAGCAGAACTGCGCCCAGAAGTGGTTTCAACCACTTCACAGGAACGTGCGGCGTAATCCACTCAGTAAGATTTAAACCACAAAAAGGAGGCTAATTAGCCTCCTTTTTTATTCCGATGGCAGGGCGTGCTAAGTGAATTTGGTTGAGTTACGACCTCGACTTTGACCAATGCTTTCATTGCTCAGTATGACTGAACAGTACTATGCAAATGACATTACTATCAATCCATTGATAAAAGAATACCATGTCAGTAAGTCGCTGACATGCCACTTTAAAAACTGTTCAGTTTTTAAACCTGTAAGGCTTTAGATCTAATTCAGCCTTAACACTCTTCATCACTCAGGTCTTCAAAGTACCAGTAACCGAGGTTCACCCACTCAGTAAGCTGCGTAAGCAAATCGGCATCGGCTAACCAGGGGGCTAAGGCGGTTTTATCTAACTGATTGCTATCACACAGGAGTGGGATCACCGCGACCAATTCGGCAGAGAGCTGATACTTATCACCATTAATATAGACAACGCCTTGTCCCACATTGATATCAAAATACAAACAACGCAGTCCGCCGAGGCGAATAAGCGGCTGCTCATCGAGCCAAGCGAGCACTTCGTCTTGTGTGATGTCCAACGGCTCATCGGGTAAATCGAGGGCGCATTTAGATTGAGTTAAATAGCGGCCCGAAAACTCGCTCACCAGTTCATCGGTTAACATATTAGTCAGTTGCGTGCGTAACCGCGCTAAATCACGATTATCAACACAACCACTGCGCGTTGTCTGCTCGCGGTCTGGATCTTCAATCTGCTGTGTGCCTAAATCCTGCTCAGACAGATGATCAGCCAAAGCACTTACCATATCTTTGGCGGAAGCTGTACGATAACCTACTGAAAAACTTAAAGACTGTTCTAAGGTTATGCCGTCATGGGGGAATCCAGGGGGAATATAAAGGATGTCGCCGGGCAACAACTCAGTATCGATAATCGGTTCAAAGGCTTCTGTGTGCAGCAAAGCGGGATGGACGGTAAACTCTTTGTGCGGCCCCAGATCGCCCACGCGCCAACGGCGACGTCCCGAACCTTGGCAAATAAACACATCATACAGATCGATATGCGGCCCCACGCCACCGCCAGGAGTGGCAAAACTCACCATCACATCATCTAAACGCCAGCGCGGAATAAAATCAAAACATTGGATCAGGGCTTCTGCATCGGGCACCCAGTTGTTCAAGGCTTGCACGATCAAAGTCCAATCCCGTTCACCGAGATGATCGTAGGAATCAAAAGGGCCAAATTCAGCCTGCCATTGCCCTGCCTGTTGGTACACTCGCCGAGATTCCACCAACTCATCCATGGCTAACCCAGCTAACTCTTCGGGCGAGATTAAATCTTGAAAATGTTTGAATCCTTGGCGGATAACCAAAGGTTTTTTCTGCCAATATTCTGCTAAAAATTGCGCGGGCGTTAAGCCATTAATATCGAGTTGCATGGGTTGCTCACAAACCAAACTGTTATTCATAGAGGTAAATGCTAACAGGAAGCGAAACCAAGAAAGCTCGACCGGATCAACAAAGCATTAAGTCTTTTATCAGCGTTAATGTCATAGTGAATTTACTAACGTATTGAATTACAATCGGCTTATCTAAAAGCGTTGCGCTGTCAAAGACGGCAATGCTGACACATCATTTATAGAGTCCATGTAAGATCTATGCCTACATCTGCAGCTAACACTTTGGTCGTGCTCGACTTTGAAACCACGGGGCTATCGCCCAATCAAGGGGACCGCGCGATTGAAATCGGAGCTGTGCTGATTGAAAACGGCGTGATCACCCAAAGATTTTCAGAGTTGATGAACCCAGAATTTAGAATAAGTCGTTTTATTGAGGACTACACAGGGATCAGCAATCAAATGCTCAGGGATGCAGCGCCCTGCAATGAAGTGATGGCGCGTTTTGCCGACTTTATCGCCGATCATAACTTAGTCGCCCACAATGCGGCATTTGATCAGCGCTTTTTAGACGCGGAATTTGCCCAAATTCGCCATCGCTATCGAGGGCAATTTGGTTGCTCCTTGCTGGTGGCGAGACGTTTATATCAAGCGGCACCCAATCATCAGTTAGGTACTTTAGTGCGCTATAAACAGTTACCAACCGATGGCACCTTTCACCGCGCCTTAGCCGATGCCGAAATGACTGGCCATTTGTGGCTGGCAATGCTGGCAGACCTTCAGCAAGAGTTTGGTCTCAATGCTCCCACCTTCGAGTTACTGCAAAAAATCGCCAAGAAAACCAAAGCAGATGTGCCGAAGTTTTTACGTCAATATGCGGTTAAGTGATCCCAAAAAGCAAAAAGCCGATAAATCCAAGGATTATCGGCGATGTTTCAATAAGCAAATTAAGTGCTCAACAACTTGCCAGCAAAAAACAGCAAGCTCCTAGCAATAACGGCCCATCTATAACGGCTTAAGCAGCGCGCTATCAATGCCACAGGAACTGCGAACCACTAAGGTCGTCGGAATAAGCTGCGCACTCACCTCTTGTCCGCGGATAAGTTTGAGTACACTGTCGACTAAGATTTCACCGGCTAATTGGGTATTCTGCTTAATGGTCGTTAATGGCGGATTGGCAAAACTCGCCACAGGAATATCATCATATCCCACCACAGCAACTTGTTCTGGGACTGAAATGCCCTTCTCTTTCAACGCACGAATAGCACCAATGGCAATCAGATCGCTAGCCGCAAAAATAGCATCAAACTGTGCGCCTTTGGCCATCAATGCCATAGCCGCATCGTAGCCAGCACTTTCAGTGCTAATTGCCGACACTTGCTTAGTGCGATCGACAGCAATATTCGCCATTTGCAGCGCTTTCACATGACCTAAATATCTGTCCCTAAACTCAGGGCTGTGGCTTGAGGCATCGCCTAAAAAGGCAAAAGCTTTACGACCAAGGGAAATCAAGTGCTCTGTTGCAATCAAGCCACCTTGATGATTATCACAACCAATCGATAGCACTGACTTATTGTTATGCTCAGCACCCCAGATCACAAAATGAGTATTCTGCGCGAGCAATCGCTCCAACTTTTGCTCGTAGTCCATGTAGTCGCCGTAACCGAGCAGAATAATGCCGTCAGCTTTATTACTGTCTTCATAATCGGCGTGCCAATCGCTGGACAATTGCTGAAAAGAAACCAATAAATCATAACCTTGCTGCGCCGTTGCTCGGGTAATGGAGCCAAGCATAGACAGGAAAAAAGGATTGATTAACGAGTCATCGTTGGTGGGGTCTTCACACAATAACAGCGCTAAAGTATGGCTATTTTGGGTGCGAAGATTGCTGGCATTTTTATCGACCTTATAATTCAGCTCTTTGGCAATAGTTTGAATACGTTGGCGAGTTTCTAAATTGACTAACGGACTGTTTCTAAGGGCACGGGAAACCGTTGACTGGGATACGCCAGCACGATAAGCAATATCAATCGAGGTCGCTTTCGATGCCATAAAGAGGATTTAACCTTAGTTATTATTTTGCGTCGATACTAAAACAGTTCCACCCACTTGTATAGACGAATGCGTTAACATCCGTCTTACATTAGAGACTCTGCTTAAATGCCGAGCTGATCGAGCAAATCATCGGCTTCATTATCAATGGCACGAGTCGCAATGGCGGGTTTATCGGCCATCTTAACCCAAGGCGAAACATTCGAATTTGAGTCGTTATTTCCCCCAATCGAACTGTGCTGCTCTAACAGACTATCGGGATCGAATTCTTCATCGTAGACAAATTCATCTAAGCGAATGAATTCGGTTTTGTCCATGGCAAACTCGAGGTAAAAAATATGGTTATTTTCAGTCCTAAACGACACTCTACGGGCAACCGCATCGTCTAAGTTAGCATCGATTGATATAGTTAACTCTTTATTAATCGTCAACATTTTTGGCTGGCTTTGGCTGATTGACGTTTGCAATTCTTTAGAAATTTTATTAATAAAATCCCCTAGAATTTGGTTCATCAGTTCGCCCATCACGTTACTCACTTCATCTGACGTATGCGAAAACGCGAGCTCAGATTCAGGCATCCCCATGTTCAGCATGTAGCGACGGTAGATTTCAATCGCTGCAGAGGCTGAAAAGTTGATCACAACCAGTCCTGAAAAACCACCGTCGAAAATCGAGAAACAACCGAGATCAGGTTTAAGACGAGTACGCGCAATACTTTGTACCATACCCGCATGGGTAACATTGCTGGCACTGGTGCTAGAAAGGACGTGGGCGACTGAGTGGCATAACTTCAGTAAAATATCATCCGACGTTACGATAGTATTTGTGGTCATAATCGATTCTCAAACTGAATAATGAATTAATCTTGCGCGTAAAAGCGTAAAAAATCAAAATTAAAACAATTGATTAGCCTAATATAGCAAGATGGCAAAATTAACATAACGCTAACTTATTGATATTTAATAGATCAGATAAAACCTTCAACATGAAACGACTTATAAAACGGCCTAACTTAATAAGAACATGCCCCATAATGCAACAGATTAAAGTTCCCTATCACTATTCCCTGCTTTAGATCAAAGAAACTCATATTTTATAACGGCTTTTGCTTAATTTATGTCACAGACGATTCAATTGAGATTGATTCGCAGGTATATTAATGCACAATAATAAGCCCTTAAGGAATCCAAATGATCACATTTTTGCGCCGATTTACCATTTTGCAACGCTTAATGATGATGCTCCTTATGGCCGCGATAGGAACAGTGTGTTTTGCCAGTTTTTCAATTAAAGAACAGTACAGTAATTTAATTGAGCAGAAATGGTTGCAGATAGACGGTCAGCTCGCCAGCATTTTAAGCGTGATAGATGTGCACCGTCAGGATGCGCTCAAAGGTAAATTTAGCGAAGCAGAAGCTAAACAAATCGCCGCGGATTTAATCAATCAAACTCGCTATTCCGGTTCCGGCTACTTCATTGTTATTGATGATAATAATCAAATCCTCGCTCACGGGGATAGCGCAAATCTTATTGGCACCTCAGCATTAACCTTCAAGTTACCTAATGGCACAAATCCCTTAGCCACTATGCTGCCATTAGCGCGTGCTAAATCGAAAACGACCCTCGAATACCCTATCGCCGATCCTATGACACGTGCCATCGAAGATAAGCTCGCAGAAGCCCGTTACTACCCACAATGGGGTTGGACAGTCATAACAGGCGCTTATCTTAGCGATGTCAAAGCGAGCTTAAAGTCAGTCATTATCGACTATCTAATTATCATGTTTTTGATTTCAGTGCCGATTTTTGCCTTCTTCCTTGTGCTTAACCATTCCATCACCTCACCATTAAATGATGCTATTGATGCCCTTGAAGATATTGCCCAAGGCGAAGGCGACTTAAGTCAGCGCATTAATGCTCAAGGTAAAGATGAGATTGCCCATCTCGCCCGCGCCTTCAACATGTTCGCCCAAAAAATTGGCGACATGGTCGGCCATTTACAACCTTTAGGCCAAGCATTAGATAAAGATGCAAAACAGCTTTTGATTGCAGTTGAAGAGTCCAATCAGAGTGCTGAACATATCCACAGAGAAACTGGCAGCGTCGCCACAGCCGTCAATCAAATGCTGTCGACCACCCATGAAATGGCGAGCAATACTCAGCAAGCGGCCGATGCGGCGAACAGCGTAAAAGAACAAGCGCAGCAAAGCCAAGTCGTGATCGACAACACAGTCAGCAACACAGAAAAACTGGTGGCAGAATTAAAAGCCTCTGAAGTCATCACCCAAAAGCTGGGCGTCGCCTCACAGCAAATCGGTAGCATTCTCGATGTGATCCGCAGCATTGCCGAGCAGACCAACTTGCTCGCCCTCAATGCCGCCATTGAAGCTGCTCGAGCTGGGACCCACGGCCGTGGTTTTGCCGTAGTTGCCGATGAAGTCCGCGCCCTTGCTACTCGCACCCAAGACTCGACCAATGAGATCCAAAAAATCATTAGCGAGATCCAATCCGGTGTTGGCTCAGTGATGAAGAGCAACAATCAAACTCAACTGCAATCCGATGAGCTACAGGCCCAAGCCCACGAAGCGGGTAAAGCCATGGCGGCGATTCTGCAATTGATTGCCCATATCAGTGACATGAACACACAATTAGCCAGCGCCACTGAAGAGCAATCACTGGTGACCGAAGAAATTAATCGAAATATTTGTAATATTTCGGAATTAACCGAAGTCTCAGTAAAAGCTAACGAAAGTAATAGCCATGCAGCTCAGTCACTGCAAGACATTAGCCAAGACATGTCCCGCACCTTAGGCCAGTTTAAAATCTAACTAAAGTGTATGAGAACGGCATGACTTGTCGATTGGGGCGCCATAGGGCGCCCTTTTCTTTGGGTAAACCTTCTGGTAACGCTTGTTAACCACTAGCTCACCAACAATGAATTTCAACGAAAAAATCCCATTAACCACAAATTCTCTGTCACGCTAACGTTTGATATGCGGTATGCTTTAGCCTTGAAAATCCAACCGAGACACTGCCATGCGAATGACCTTAGCCGTTCACCCTGAACAGTACACAATTCATAGCTTTAGCCCGAATGCCGTATTGCCCAGTGAGGTTTTTGCACAGGACATGTATTTCATTGGTAAGACCCAAGAAGGTTTATCTTTAGTCGTTTCCAGTGAAATGGAACTCGACAGCCTAGAGCAAGAACCGGGTTGGTGTTGCTTTGAAGTACTCGGGCCACTGGGATTTTCGATGACAGGCATTTTATCTAAAGTGTCTGGCACCTTAGCGGACGAACAAATCAGTATTTTTGCGATTTCGACCTTTGATACCGATTACATTTTAGTAAAAAATAATCGCCTCAAAAGTGCCATCGCCGCCTTGAAAAAACAGGGCTATCACATCATAGAATCGAAAGACGAAATGTAATACCCCTTTAAATATGAGTTCATCTACTATGTACGAAAAAACAGTCACCATTACCGCCAAACATGGCATTCACACCCGTCCAGCAGCCTTACTGGTTAAAGAAGCCAAAACCTTTGACTGTGATGTCATGGTCGAGTGTAATGGTAAGCAAGCCAGTGCTAAGAGTCTGTTTAAGCTACAAACCTTAGGCTTATATTCTGGCGTCACGGTAAGAGTGTTTGCCGAAGGTGAACAGGCACAGGCCGCGGTTGAGAAAGTCTCTGAGCTGCTCATAACCCTAAGCTAGGCCTTTTCTTACGCTAAAGTGCGTTTATCTGCAGGTTTAACCGACACGCAAAAAACTCGTCTCGACCGTCTTGACATGCTAATGCTTTACATACAAACGCTTTACAAGCTTAGCGTCACTCAACTAGACTCGCTATCGCTAACGGACACTCAGTTCAGTGGTTAATTTAGGAAGGGATATGTCAATAACGGGGATTATAGTGTCATCGGGAATTGCCTTTGGACAGGCACTTCACCTGCTCCACACCGAACATCACCTCGATTATCGCCCTATTCCCCTGTCTAAAATCCCTCAACAACAGGGTAAATTTGCCAAAGCCTTGCAAGAACTACAGGCACAACTGACCCACAGCCAAGCTGCACTCGATAGTGACTCCGAAAATTATCAGTTGATCGAAGCCGACTTATTGTTATTAGAAGACGATGAATTAATCGAGCAAGTGAACGATGCCATTCGCACCTTACAATTGTCGGCAAGTGTGGCGGTGGAACGTATTTTTGCCCATCAGGCCAATGAGTTACAATCCTTAGATGATCCCTATTTAGCCAATAGAGCCCAAGATGTGCGCTGTTTAGGCCAAAGAGTCGTTGCAGCGATAAACGGCCATTTAGCTCAAGGGCTCGAAAAACTCGATAGGCCCACTATCTTATTAGCGCAGGATTTGACCCCCGCCGAATTTGCCTTACTGCCGCGGGAAAACCTCTGCGGTATTGTACTGAAAACGGGCGGTTTAACGAGCCATACGGCCATTTTAGCCAGAGCAGCCGGCATTCCAGCCATCTTAAGTTGTCAGTTCGATGCAGACTCTATTCCCAACGGCACGCCCTTAGTGCTCGATGCACTCGCGGGTGAACTTTGTGTCAATCCCAATCCAGACCAACAGGCAAGACTCACAGTCACCTTTCACCATGAACAAGCAAGGCGCGCAGCACTTCAAACTTACAAGGATGTCCCAGCGCAAACCCAAGACGGTCATACTGTGGGACTCATGGCAAACGTGGGTAATCTCAACGACATCACTCATGTCAGCGATGTCGGCGCCGATGGAATAGGTTTGTTTCGCACCGAATTTATGTTGATGAACGTCGCCACCCTGCCCGATGAAAAAGCCCAATACAGCTTATATTGCGATGCATTGCACGCCCTAGGCGGTAAAACCTTTACCATCCGCACCTTAGATATAGGTGCAGACAAAGAACTACCCTGTTTATGCCAAGAAATTGAAGATAATCCCGCCTTGGGTCTTCGCGGCATTCGCTACACCTTGGCGCACCCAGAATTATTTAAAACCCAATTGAGGGCCATTCTGCGTGCCGCTAACCATGGCCCGATCCGTTTGATGTTCCCTATGGTCAATCAAGTCGAAGAATTGGACGAGGTGTTTGCACTCATTGCCCAGTGCCAAGATGCCTTGGAAGAAGAAGAGAAAGGCTATGGCGAACTTAGCTACGGTATCGTTGTCGAAACCCCTGCTGCGGTATTCAACCTCAACGCTATGCTGCCAAGACTCGATTTTGTCAGCATTGGTACCAACGATTTGACCCAATATGCAATGGCAGCCGATAGGACCAACCCGCAGCTTACCCGTGACTATCCGTCCCTTTCGCCTGCCATTTTAGCCTTAATTAACATGACAATAACCCAAGCTAAGGCCGCTAATGTTAAAGTTTCTCTGTGCGGTGAACTCGCCAGTTCACCGCAAATTGCGCCACTGTTAATCGGCATGGGGTTGGACGAACTCAGTGTTAACTTAAGCTCACTCTTAGAAGTGAAAGCGGCCATTTGCCAAGGCAGCATCACACAATTTTCGGCATTAGCGCACACAGCATTACAACAAGATAGAATTGCAAGCTTACAGCAGTGTATAACAAGCTATAAATAGAGACATTTATTCGTTATGCTGCATTACAGAACAAAAACAATGACAAAAACAAGCAAAAGAGGCTCTAGATTATGGGATTTTTAAGCCGAATAAGGCGCTTGGTATCGGGCCAGACTCAATTAGCTGGCGGTATCATGGTATATGCCCCCGTTTCCGGGGATATTGTCGCCATTGAAAAAGTCCCCGACGTGGTTTTTGCTGAAAAGATTGTCGGTGATGGCATCGCTATCGCCCCCAAAGGCGAATTAATTCTGGCGCCTATCGACGGCACCATAGGTAAAATTTTTGAGACAAATCATGCATTCAGCATTGAGTCTCCCCAAGGTTTAGAGCTATTTGTTCACTTTGGTGTAGGTACAGTCGAGCTGAGAGGCAAAGGGTTTAAACGTTTAGCCCAGGAAGGTCAAGAAGTGAAAGTCGGCGATCCGATCCTGTCATTCGATATTGATTATCTAAAAGACCAAGTCGACAGCCTACTCACCCCTGTCGTGCTGGCAAACATGGAAGATGTCAAATACCTCGACAAAGCCCAAGGCAGTGTCACCGCAGGTAAAGACGTGATCTTTACGGTACAGCTCTAATTTAACATGCATCGTTTATCGGTTGTGTTTTGAATAATAAAAGGCTGGCTCACAATCATGAGCCAGCCTTTTACGTTTTTGGAAACCGAGCCTAAAACGGTATTTGCATTCGCCAAGCTGTAGCAGTCTCGATACACAGCACTTAGAATAATCCATTTCGGTCGTTTTCACGCTCAGCCATCACGTTAGCTGCAACGAGCTGATACATAGCTCTAGTACACTAATCCGCTTTAAACATGGCAAAATCGGGGCGCGGCAATTTATCTAAAATACTGTACAGATAAATCACCAATACCGAGAGTAAAGCGCCTGTCAAAAACAGCCACTGACCGCCAAAATGATCCAATATGATGCCACCTCCAAGGGGCGCGAGCGCAAATCCTAAGTCATAGAATGAAGCAGCCCCAAAGTAGGCGCCGCGAAGATGATCAGGGGCTAAGCGGTCGATATGCACATTCATAGTGGGGAACAAAATAGTCTCGGCGACGCTCATCACCACAATCGCACCAATCCAGCCCCAAAATAGATCCAGCGGATTAAATGCCAGCCAGATTTGTGAGCCGATCAGTAATAGCAATCCGATTTGAATCCGTTTGACGAGCGGAAAACGGGCCATGAGTTTCAATAGCAAAAATTGGGTGGAGATAATCACCATAGCATTGGTGAAAATCATGCCAGAAATTAACGTCAGCAAATCAGGCGCACCTGCGCGAGTAAGATATTGGATCAACGAACTGTCCATTTGGGCATAAATGAACATACACAAAATATTGGCAAAAATTAAACATTGCAGCAGTTTATCTTGCAATAGAATGGCGATAATTTGCTTACGGCTCACGACTGCCGCTTTTTTCGTGCTCGCCTCTGCATCAGTCGATAAGCCATTCACACCACGATTAACACCATCACTTGTCATGTCATTTACAAAGTCACTTTCACTGCCACTCGTATCGCCACTTAAATTGTCACTCGATGAGGCGCCAGTCGCCATAGCAGGTTCCTGACGGGTTTGGTGGTTAAATCCCCAATATAACAAGGCCAACAATACGGCAAAGGTCACTGCAGTAAGGTAGAAACTGGATTGCTTGCCCGTAAGACCAAGCCATACCCCCAGCATAGGGCCAACGGCGCAGCCAACGTTGACGATAAAATACAGCGACTGCATCGCCAATTCGCGTGTCTTAGGATCGGCAATAATGTCGCCAATAGCGGCGGATGTCAGCGGTCGCCACAGTGAAGTGGCCATAGAGCACAGGGTCATCACGACCACATACCCCTCGACAGAATTGGCTTCAGCCAATAACGAAAACGAGATGATATAGAGAATGCCCGTCAGGTACATCAGCTTATGACGACCGATTCTGTCGGACAATGAGCTACCAACAAAGCTCGTAAATACCGAAATAATCGCGGCGCTGGACAAGACCATGCCGACCTCAGTGGCACTTAGCGCAAATTTCTCATATAAAATAACGGCTAAGAATGGCCACACCATGTAATAACTGCCACGGGTGATAAAAGACCCAAACAAAAATATCCACATCAAGCGCGGAAATTGCTTAAATCGCTGCAATGAAACATCGCTGTGCATCTTAATCCTTTAAAAGCGCATTGACCTCAATGCTTAAATCAAACTGATTTTAATGAAAAAACAATATATACAAGGCACTTAAGTTAAACAAGTGTTAAAAAGTTAAACCAAAGCAAGTCACCAGCGATTATTATCTCTAGAAAATTAACGTTTTATTAATCACCAGATATCAGCAACACATCCCACTTGTGACATGCGACGCACAATGCCACAATGCCAGTAAAATCAATGCTTGCAAGCCAAGCGTCCATCCACACTGGAGCATCATTTTGACCCTCTACGGAATTAAGAATTGCGATACAGTGCGTAAAGCACGCAAATGGATTGAGAATCATCAACTTCCAGTTCATTTTCATGATTTTAGAGATGACGGCCTACGTCAAGAAGACCTCGAATTATGGTGTCACACCGCTGGCTGGGAAACCGTATTCAATAAGCGCAGCACGAGCTTTCGTGCGCTCAGTGATGCAGATAAAACCGATATTGATCAAGCCAAAGCCATTCAACTTATGCTGGCGCAACCGACACTGATCAAACGCCCCGTCTTAGTCGTCGGTGAACAAGTGCTAATTGGCTTTGATGAAGCCGCCTATAAAAGAGTATTCTCAGTATGATGCCAGCCGACAATTATCCCGTTACAGAACTAACAAAAGCGCTGATCGCCCGCCCTTCGGTGACACCGCTTGATGAAGGCTGCCAAACCTTAATGGCTGAAAGACTCAGCGCCATCGGTTTTAATATCGAACCTATGGTATTTGAAGACACCACCAATATGTGGGCTCGCCGTGGTAATGAAGGCCCCGTTTTTTGTTTTGCGGGTCACACAGACGTTGTACCAACGGGCGATGTGAGCCGCTGGCACACGCCACCTTTTGTGCCCACCATCATTGATGGCTACTTATATGGCCGCGGCGCAGCGGACATGAAAGGCTCACTCGCTGCTATGGTGATTGCCACCGAACGCTTTGTGGCTAAACACCCCAATCATCGTGGCTCTATCGCCTTTTTGATCACCAGCGATGAAGAAGGTCCATTCATCAACGGCACGACGCGAGTCATTGATACCTTAGAAGCGCGCAACGAGAAGATCACTTGGGCATTAGTCGGCGAACCCTCATCAACCCTAAAGCTGGGCGATGTGGTCAAAAATGGTCGCCGCGGCAGCTTAACTGGCAACTTAACCGTGAAAGGCATTCAAGGCCACGTGGCCTATCCACACCTTGCCGATAATCCAATCCACAAAGCCGCACCTTTCTTAGCCGAGCTAAGTCAGATGCACTGGGATAATGGCAATGAGTTTTTCCCCCCCACCAGCTTCCAAATCGCCAATATTAATGGCGGCACGGGCGCATCGAATGTGATCCCTGGTGCACTGGAAGTGATGTTTAACTTCCGTTACTCCACCGAAGTGACCGCCGAAATCTTGATTGAGCGAGTTGAAACTCTATTGAAAGCCTATGAGCTAGATTACGATATCAGCTGGATTTTCAATGGCCTACCATTTTTAACCGGTGATGGCCCGTTATTAGATGCAACCCGTATCGCGATCCGCCAAGTCACAGGTTATGAAACCGATCCGCAAACCACTGGCGGCACATCAGACGGTCGCTTTATCGCGCCAACGGGCGCCAAAGTGTTAGAGCTTGGCCCTATCAACGCCACCATTCATAAAGTGAATGAATGCGTTAAAGTGGACGACCTTGAGCAGTTAGCCCTGTGTTATGAAGTCATTTTGGAACAATTACTGTGTTAGCACATCTGAAGATCCGTCCCGAAACCGCAAAGCTTTACGGCTTAAGCTCCCCTGAATTGGTGGATTATTTAAGCCCGTATCACCTTGGTTATCATAGCTTTGGGTTAGAGGAGAACACAGCTATCGCCTTTAAGTCTATGGCGGAAAAAGCTGAAGATGCGGGCATAAAACTCGCGATTTGCTCGGCTCATCGTCCCTTTGAACGGCAACTGGCAATTTGGAATGCCAAGGCTAGCGGTAAACGCGCGGTATTGGATGCCAATGAGTTACCAGTCAATATTCAGGGCTTAAGTGACGATGCCATAGTTGACTTGATTTTGCTCTGGTCGGCGTTGCCTGGCGCTTCACGCCACCATTGGGGTACCGATCTCGATGTGTTCGATGCGGCTCAAATTGATGTTAAAGCCCTGCGCCTTGTTGAAGCTGAATATGTTCAGGGTGGTCCCTGCGCTAAATTACATGCTTGGCTGGTAGAAAATGCCCATGATTTTGGCTTTTACTTCCCGTTTCAGCTGGGACAAAGTGCGGTAAGTCCTGAGCCTTGGCACATCAGCTATTTCCCTGTAGCACAGTTATTGTTGCCACAATTCGATCGTGCCGAACTGGCAATCCTGTTAGAAAACAGTGATATGTTGCTAAAAGATGCAGTACTCGCCCGATTAGACAATCTAATAGATGAATACGTGCTGCGTATCGCTCAGCCCTAATCACGAAATACTCGCAAAGATCAGTCAACACAGGTTAAGCATAGCGCTATATCGTCAAATGGGCGCCAAAATGCGGTTTAACACAATGATATATTTGATAAAGTAGGTTTTATGGATTTTTCTTCACACCGTCAGCAGCTTGTTATTGCCGATCGAAAATTAAGTTACCTTGATGTCGGCTCAGGCCCTGTATTGTTGTTTGGGCACAGTTATTTATGGGATAGCGCTATGTGGGCGCCTCAAATTGCCACCTTAAGCGCCCAGTATCGCTGCATAGTGCCTGAACTTTGGGGCCATGGTCAGTCAGATTTACTGCCCAATAACTGCAAAACGCTACTCGATATTGCCGATCAAATGCTTGAGCTAATGGATGCTCTTGAGATAACTCACTTTAGTGTTGTCGGACAATCTGTCGGTGCTATGTGGGGCGCAGAATTGGTACTGAAAGCACCAACAAGAGTTAAAACCCTCGTTATGCTCAACAGTTTTATCGGCTTCGAACCCGAAGTCACCCGTGCGAAATATGATGGCATGCTGGATATGATTACCGCCGCTAAGGCGATCCCTGCGCCGCTGATCAGTGCAATTTTACCTTTATTCTTCGCCAATGATGCCGCGAATAACACTCCCGAACTGGTTACGGGCTTTGAACAGTCCCTTGCCAGTATCACAGCGGAGCAAATCCCCACGATAGTTAAACTTGGACAAATGATTTTTGGTCGTCGCGATACCATGGAATACGCCGAGCAATTGACGCTGCCCTGCCTCATCATGGCTGGCGTGGAAGATAAGGCCCGCAGCGTATTGGAAAGTTACCTGATGAGTGATGCCATTGACGGCAGCCAACTTGTGCATATTCCTGCAGCAGGACACATATCAACTCTCGAACAAGCGGAATTTATTAACCAACATTTAGCCGATTTTCTGGCTAAACATTATTAATCAATTACTAAATCTACGCTTCAAGGTGCGAAAACTCGCATCTTGAAGATAAGTATTTCTACTTAGCACATGTTACTAAGATGTGCTTATATCAATATTGCTCACCCATACTTAATTCCTATTTTATGGATAAAAACATTAGGCTTTACTTTATTAAAGTCTGTTATTGAGCACGCCTCGTTTCATTAAACTCACCTGTGAAACCTCTATTAACAAGTAAAGACCTTGTTTTTGTTCCAAGCGGCTTAAAAATGTTGCACAAAGGTGAAATCTACTAATTATCAACTACCTTTATACTGTATTCCCTCAACAAGGTATTCTGCCATGAGAAAAAGTACAGTTGCCCTCTGCGTATTCAGCACACTTTATATGCCGTCTCTTTATGCCGATGTTCAAATAAATGGATTTGCCTCTATTGTCGCGGGCTCGAGTCTAAGTGACGATAAAAGCTATTATGGTTACGATAAAGAACTCGATTTTAATAATGATTCCAAAGTTGCCTTACAATTTACCGCCGATCTTGGTAGTGGCTTAAGAGCGACTGCACAAGTGCTATCCAGAGGCAGTAACGATTATAGCGCTGAATTCGAATGGGCTTATATCTCCTATGACATCAGCGACAAACTTATGCTTATGGCAGGTCGCCAACGTTTTAATCTCTATAAATACTCCGATTATATTGATGTAGGCTATGCCTATCATTGGATCACTCCGCCCCGCGGAGTTTATTCACTGCCATTTAATTCAGGTGAAGGTGTAGGCTTAGTTTATGCCGATTTATGGGGAGATACCGAAGTAGGTTTGACCTATAAATACATTACCACTTCAGTTTCTGACTACTCGCCTACGGGTTCATCAACGCCTCCTGCGCCCTTCTCCGCCGAGGGCCACATAATGAACTTTAACTTTGTAACCTATGGGTTTGAGTACGGTTTAAATATTGGCATAGTCACCGATTTCTCCTACGAATTACCCGCACTGCTTGGCTTAGGCAATGCAATTTCTCAAACCGGACTCTTTACTCAGCAAGTGGTTGATGA
This sequence comes from Shewanella sp. M-Br, assembly GCF_036245925.1. NCBI lineage: Bacteria > Pseudomonadati > Pseudomonadota > Gammaproteobacteria > Alteromonadales > Shewanellaceae > Shewanella > Shewanella sp. M-Br. The sequence goes on along the minus strand of NZ_BJBV01000009.1, from coordinate 20,858 downwards.
TCTTTTACCAATTAATGACAGCGCGTTACTCATTGGCGCTAACGTTAAATATGATGCTGAAAAATGGTTTATTTTGGCCGAATACACACGAATTGATGTCGATCCCAGTAGCTTTAATATTCAAGATTCAGCCTTTGTTTCCGGCGGGATCCGCTATCACGATTTCACCTTCCACTTAACCTACGGTATTGATAAAGGTGAGCCCCAATACGATGCCTATGACGCTATGTTACCTGTTTACAATGGTCTGCCACCGGCAAACCAAGCTGCACTCGAACCGCTTGTTTTTGGAACACAAGCGGCGCTTGAAGCACAGCAGGAAGACAGCGCCTACTACATCATAGGCACCCGCTGGGATTTCCATCCTTCTGCCGCACTGAAACTAGAGTACACCAACTACAGTAACGACAAACCGTCCTCCGATGAACAGTTGCTGAGTATGGCAATAGACTTAGTTTTTTAAGGAGTTAAGCATGAAACTATTAATAAGTTCTCGGTTGATGATAAAAACCTTAGTCGCCAGTGTGCTTCTACTTGGCAGTGCCTGTGTTCAAGCCGAAATTGCCGTCGTGGTGCACCCTTCTAATACGTCAGAAATTAGCGCTGCGGATATTTCACGGATCTATTTAGGCAAACTCAAGTCTTTCCCCAGTGGTGGCACTGTCGTCGCACTCGATCAACCTGAAGGCACGCCCGCACGTGATGCATTTGTTAAACAGATCCTTAATAAAACCGAGAGTCAGTTAAAAGCCTATTGGTCAAAACTGGTCTTTTCAGGCCAAGGTCAACCGCCCAAAGTCGTCGACTCCAGCGCTGAAATGCTCGCATTGATTGCCGCCAATCCCAATATGATCGGATTTGTTGACGTCAGCGAAGTAAACAACAGCGTGAAAGTGATCAGTAAGTTCTAACCCATACGGCATCATCCTTGTCCGCCTTAATCTGTGGCGGACAAGGTTTCCACTCAGCATTAGCGCGATATAAACAACAAACACACTATCAAAATCAAATGGTGCTTGAACCCTCAGAGAGGGCTTATCCATTTGCAGTACTATTAAGAAAAAATAATCTCGATTTTTCAATATCCTGATTCAAACCTTAATTGGATAGACCAGCAGAGCCAAATTTGCTGGTATACTCTTGCTAAAAATGTGCTGCTTGCATGAATTAGAGCATGAGAAGACATTTTATATGTCAATAAAACAATAGGTTAAAATGAAACTACTCAAACCTTTATTCGACAATAACCGCCGCTGGGCCGGACGTATACGCCAAGAAAATCCTGATTTTTTTGAACAATTAGCGAAACAGCAACATCCTGAATACCTGTGGATTGGCTGCTCAGATAGTCGCGTACCCTCAAACCAAATCATTGATCTTATGCCCGGTGAAGTCTTTGTTCACCGTAATATCGCCAACATGGTGATCCATACCGATCTTAACTGCTTATCTGTACTGCAATACGCCGTCGATGTGCTCAAGGTGAAGCATATTATGGTGGTGGGTCACTACGGCTGTGGTGGTGTGCGCGCGGCCATGGGTCAGCAACGCTTAGGACTCATCGATAACTGGCTCGGGCATTTACGTGATATCTATCGTATTTATCAGGAAGAATTACAACAGATGGACGAAGCCAAACGTTTTGATCGCCTGTGCGAGCTAAACGTGATTGAGCAGGTTGCTAATGTGACCAGTTCAACCATAGTGCAAGAAGCTTGGGATCGCGGCCAAGAAGTGGCGGTACACGGCTGGATTTACGGCATTGATAACGGTTTACTGACAGATTTAGATGTCACGGTTGACCGTGAACATGGTTTAGCCAATCCACGCTAACGGCCTGAATGTAGGCTTTCAACACCCCGCTGAGTGTCATCAATGCTCAGATAAAACCTGCCACTGTGCAGGTTTTTCTTTTTCCATGACAATTTTCAGCAATAAAACATCGCAAGGGTCTATTACGCCAGTTATAATCCGCCAGTTAATTGCAGGCGACCTATGCGCCACAAATTCTAAGGAGATACCTTCCATGCCCGGTTTTGAATTATTTGGTCCTGAAGAGAAGCAGGAAGTCGCTGACGTTATGGAAAACGGTTTTACCTTCCGTTACAACTTCGACCATATGCGTAATGATCGCTGGAAGACGCGCGATATGGAGCAACTGCTTTGCGAGAAGATGAACGTGAAGCATGCTCACCTTTTATCAAGCGGTACTGCTGCGCTGCAAACGGCCATGATGGCTGCAGGCATTGGTGCTGGCGATGAAGTTATCGTGCCACCTTTTACCTTTGTAGCCTCAGTTGAAGCGATTTTTATGGCAGGCGCGATTCCGATTTTTGCCGAAATCGATGAGACATTGTGTTTATCTCCAGAAGGTATCGAAGCCGCGATTACCCCACGCACTAAAGCGATTAACTTAGTGCACATGTGCGGTTCTATGGCGAAGATGGACGAGATCAAAGCCGTCTGTAAAAAACATAACTTACTGATTTTAGAAGATGCTTGCCAAGCCATTGGTGGCAGCTACAAGGGCCAAGCGTTAGGTACTATCGGTGATGTGGGTTGTTACTCATTCGATTCAGTCAAAACCATCACCTGTGGTGAAGGTGGCGCTGTGATCACTAACAACACAGAAATCTACAACAATGCGCACATGTTCTCAGATCACGGCCATGACCATATTGGTAAAGACCGCGGCGCAGAGTCACACCCTATCATTGGCTTGAACTTCCGTATTTCGGAAATGAATGCCGCCTTAGGGTTAGCGCAGTTACGTAAACTCGATACCATTATCGATATTCAACGTAAAAACAAAAAGACCATTAAAGATGCAATGGCCGCTATCCCAGAAGTCACCTTCCGCCAGATCCCAGATCCAGAAGGCGACTCGGCTGGCTTCTTAACCTTTATGTTGCCAACCGAAGCGCGCACGCAAGAAATCAGCAAAAAACTGGCTGAAAACGGCGTTGATGGCTGCTTCTACTGGTATGTAAACAACTGGCATTATTTGAAAAACTGGAAACACATTCAGGAGCTTAAGGCATCTGCTGCGTTGCCAATCACATTAATCGCCGACAGACCTGACTATACTCAAGTTTCTGTGCCTAAATCCGATGCCATTATGAGCCGCACGATTTCTATGCTCATCAAGTTGTCTTGGACCGATGCTCAGATCGCCGAGCGTATCGAAAACATCAAGAAAGCATTTGCCCAATAATTCTACGGGAGTTTGTTGCAATGAGTTTTAAGAATTTTAAAGTAGTTGAAAAAATGATCTTCGGCCGTGGCTCATTCGTCCAATTGGATGAAGTGTTAGCTGCTGAACGTAAAACCGCCGACGACTTCGTGGTGTTTTTAGTCGATGACGTGCATCAAGGCAAAGCCCTTGAGGGCCGCATTCCAGCTAAAGCACAAGACATGATAATTTGGGTTAACGTTGATGAAGAGCCAAGCACAATTCAAATCGATGCCCTGACTGAACAAGTTCAAGCTTTCAATAGCAAACTGCCAGTGAGCGTCGTAGGTTTAGGTGGCGGTTCAACCATGGACGTAGCTAAAGCGGTATCGCTGATGCTGACCAACCCAGGTGGCTCTGCTATGTATCAAGGTTGGGACTTAATCAAGAACCCAGCGGTACACCACATTGGTATCCCAACGATTTCTGGTACTGGTGCAGAAGCGTCACGCACCGCCGTATTATGTGGTCCAGTACGTAAGCTAGGCCTGAACTCAGATTACACAGTATTCGATCAAATCATCATGGATTCTGAGTTAATCGAAGGCGTAGAAACGGACCAGTGGTTCTATACAGGTATGGATTGCTATATCCACTGTGTTGAATCTTTACAAGGTACCTTCTTAAACGAGTTCTCTAAATCCTACGCTGAAAAAGCGATGGATTTATGTCGCCAAGTGTACTTAGACGACCACGTAGAAAAAGACGACAAGCTAATGATGGCGTCTTTCATGGGCGGCATGAGCATAGCTTATAGCCAAGTGGGTGCCTGTCATGCGGTTTCTTACGGTCTGTCCTATATCCTGGGTTACCACCATGGTATCGGCAACTGTATCGCCTTTGACGTGTTAGAAGAATTCTATCCAGAAGGTGTTGAAGAGTTCCGTCTGATGATGAAGAAACATAACATCACGCTGCCGAAGAACATCTGTAAAGATCTGCCAGACGAAACCATAGCAAAAATGGTTGCCGTGACTAAGAGCATGGGTCCACTATGGGCTAACGTTTACGGCGCGGGTTGGGAAGAGAAAGTCACAGATGAAATGTTGACTGCCCTGTTCCGTCGTATCTAAGCTCTAACACATGTTAAAAGGGCTCAATTGTGAGCCCTTTTGTCTATATGCATTGTATATCTACACTGTATATCTTTGATAAAATTAGGATAATTTGATGAATGTGACTCTGTTAATCCCGGCTCGTTACGGTTCAAGCCGCTTCCCGGGCAAACCCTTAGCCCCGATTAACGGCAAGCCAATGATCCAACACGTGTATGAACGCGCGTCGTTAGCCAAAGGCCTCACCAATATTTACGTTGCTACCGATGATGATCGCATTAAAGCGGCTGTTGAAGGTTTTGGCGGCAAAGTGGTCATGACCAGCCCAGATGCAGCCTCGGGTACAGATCGTATCAATGATGCAATAAACCAACTGGGACTAAAAGATGACGACTTAGTGATCAACCTACAGGGCGATCAACCTCTTATTGACCCAACCTCTATCGAGCAAGTCATCAGCCTCTTCGAGCGTCACCCTGGTGAGTTTGAAATGGCCACCTTAGGCTTTGAAATCGTCAATAAAGCCGAGCTTGACGATCCTATGCATGTGAAGATGGTGTTCGATAACAACAACTACGCCTTGTATTTCTCTCGTTCGCGTATTCCTTTTGGCCGCGATACTCAAGATTACCCCGTTTATAAGCACTTAGGTGTGTATGCTTATACACGCAAATTCGTACAGGCCTTCGCCGCCCTACCATTAGGTCGTCTAGAAGATCTGGAAAAACTCGAGCAATTACGTGCATTAGAATACGGCCATAAAATCAAAATCGCCATTAGCGCCTTTGATTCTATTGAAGTGGATACGCCAGAAGACATTCGTAAATGTGAGCAACGTTTAGCGGTTGATTAATCGCTCGTGAGTCTTGCGCGCGAGTCTATTCGAAACAGGAGCTGAGTATGTCGACCTTAGAAGTCTGGATCATTATTATTTTGATCGTCGGTGTCATCGCCAGCAATCTTGCTGCGTTGAAGTACAGTGCTAAGTTCAACCTGCCGCAGTTCGGTCAACATGGTAAAGATAAGCAGATAAAGTCAGATACTGCCAAGCCTTCGGCAGTAGACAATGATGCCGATGCGGCTTCAAACAAGCCAAGTTCAGCGGACTCAGAACCCAATAAAGCAGATAAGTAAAACTGAGCCACCTAGGGGCTAAACTCAATGGCGGCTTTTAAAAGTGAGTTTAAAGATGGCTCTTGAACACGCCTTTTAAAGACTACGCTATAAACACTGAGCAATGACGCTCGCAAACATAGAAAAGGCGCCACAGGCGCCTTTTTTGTCTCTCAAATAACAAGCTAGTCAATGCCACTCATCAGCCTTAGGCTTTTTTTGCTGATGTGCGACTCAATGGCTGCTCCTCAAGGTGCGCCACTAAAAAGACTAAAAAGCGAAACAGGGATTTAATCTTAAGATCATGATTTTTATTGGGCTCAGCCGCGACTAACTTCTGCAGCGATTTGATTCTAGCGTAAGCATTCTCGACTAAAGCATCGTTCTCTTTACCGACATATTTATTAAACTCGGCAAATTCACCAATAAATTTCAGTGTCACTTTACGGTGATTTAACGCAGTGAGTGTTGCGCCCTCTTTCAGTTTTGCCTCAAAAATACTGCATTCTAAACCGCTGGCGATCGCACTTTGCGACAAACCGCTGCTTAAGGCATCGGCCAGAAAACCCAAATTGGCTTTTAACTCGAAGGCAATCGCCTGCTTACTGGCGCTCGATTGCTGCCAGCGACTGCGTTCCTTATCGAAAATATCGTATAGTTCTTTCCAAATGCTCATGCGCTTTGCCTACCTTGCACTTAATCGCTCCCTTTCGTGTTATAGCACTCGACTTTTTTTAAATGCTAGCGTTGTTAATACTAACGTTTTTAATACTAGCGACTGAAAGTTATCATAAATATAAGGTTTTCGGCATAGCGCTATGATAAATAATAAGTTAAATAATGGCCTAAAAGCACATTCACGCTAAAACTAAAATCTATATAAAAAAATGGCCCGAACGAGTCGGGCCAGAGTGCAAGCCATATTCACTGTGAGAGCCATGTGAAAGCTGCCTGAGTAAGAAACGAGCTCAGTACGAACTCATGACTAACTCACTCACTACTCATCTAATGACATATATAAAGTTAAAGCACTTGCGATTTTTTCGCGTTATTTTTCTCGGCGGCGAGTCGACGCTGCGCTTCTTTTTTCTCGCGGCGCGCTTCAATCACTTGATTCACATCGCTGCCGATATGCGCTTCGTTACGGGCTTTTGCCAGATTCACTTGACGCTCACGCTCAACGAAACGTTTACGCTGCTCGTCAGAAATTTTATCGATACAATGTGGGCAACTGACACCTTGCACATAGGCAGGGCTCTGTTTTTCAGCTTCAGTGATTGGCATACGGCAAGCATTACATTGATCGTATTGGCCTTTCTTCAAGTCATGATTTACCGCAACGCGGTTATCGAACACGAAGCACTCGCCTTCCCACAGGCTTTCTTCCGCTTTGACTTCTTCAAGGTATTTAAGAATACCGCCTTCGAGATGATAGACCTCGTCAAAGCCTTGCTCTTTTAAATAAGCAGTTGATTTCTCACAGCGAATACCGCCAGTACAGAACATGGCGACCTTCTTATGTTTAGCAGGATCAAGATTTTGCTTCACATACTCAGGGAATTCTCTGAAGGTTTCAGTCACAGGATTAATAGCATTTTTGAAAGTGCCGATTTGCACTTCATAGTCGTTACGGGTGTCGACTAAAATCACGTCCGGATCAGAAATCAGCGCATTCCAATCTTGAGGCTTCACATAGGTGCCAACCACTTTAAGTGGGTCAATACCTTCGACGCCCATAGTCACGATTTCGTTTTTCAGCTTGACTTTAGTGCGGTAGAACGGCATTTCATCGTCAAATGACAGCTTGTGAACGATATTGTCTAGGCCATTTTGGCTATTAAGCCACACTAATAACGCTTCAATTGCTTCTTGAGTGCCAGCAACTGTGCCATTGATCCCTTCACTTGCGAGGAGCAGAGTGCCTTTGATCTCGGCCTGTTCCATCATAGCGAGTAATGGCGCTCGGATAGATTCAAAATGCGGTAACGACACGAATTTATATAACGCACATACGACAACTTTAGCCATAACACCCTCTTTGCTGGCTGGAACTTAATTTCCAGTGCATAAACAAATCAATCATCTGCAGCCTTGCTGCAGATCCCAAAAATAGCGCGGAATTCTACCTGAGTCACAGCAAGATAAACACAGATAAAATACAGGGTCTTTAATTCTTTACGCACAGTGGTGAGAAAAATCATTCTATGATGGCAAATTAAGCAGAAATCCCAGTATGAAAGCGTTACCATCTGCGCCCTTTGAATATTGCATGATTGGCACGCAACATTCGCATTGGCATACTCGCGTCGTCAATAAGCATACATAAACATGCTGACGTCAGCTTTAGTCGCATCAACTTCCACGCATGGCGCCGCACAGTAGAGGAAATCCGAATGACTCTAGCCGTCTTATACACTTTTCGCCGTTGCCCCTATGCAATGCGAGCACGTTTGGGACTCTTGTTAGCCCAATGCAATGTTGAAGTCCGTGAAATCACCCTTAAAGCCAAACCACCACAAATGCTAGCTGCCTCACCTAAGGGTACTGTGCCGGTATTAGTGCTAGCAAACGGCGAGGTGATTGCCGAAAGTCTTGAGATCATGCGCTGGGCACTCACGCAAGCAGACCCCTTAGATCTATTGTGTCAGCAAAATCCTGCTATTGAAGATAAAATGGCACAGCTTATCACGCAAAATGATCAACAATTTAAACCATGGCTTGACCGCTATAAATATGCCGACCGTTACCCTGAGCAAACGCAAGCTTATTATTATCAGCAGGCGAGTCATTTCCTCCTGCAACTTGAAACATGCTTAGGGCAACACCCCTTTTTAGTCGCCGATACACCTCGCCTTGCCGACTACGCAATCGTACCTTTTGTACGCCAGTTTGCCGCAGTGGATCTTAAACGTGCACTGAGTGATGATTTTCCGCGAGTCGCCGCTTGGCTAAATCGACTTATTTCGAGTGAAATATTTATTCGTGCGATGGAAAAATATGTGATCTGGGACGCTAGCCATTCTCCAATTTGCTTGTTAGGAGACGTGTAAGCCAATAAGATTTAAAGATTATTTTTATTTTATGTTATAGCCATCGGTAAAATATTCGAGTAAGGTATTTGCCACTAGGTACCTAATTTAGCTAATCGTAGCTAGACAATATTCTCAAGAAAAGTAACCACGCCTAAAGACTCAAGGACGTGAATGATAGAACACAAGGATAAGACAGTTGGAAAATATGGATATTAATATCGTTATTATGCTTGGGGGCCTGGTGCTATTGCATTGTCTATTTGCCCTTCGGGCCTTCAAAAGTAAAGTGGATCTCAGCACCAACAAAAAGTGCTTATGGTGCCTACTGAGTCTGATACTCGGCCCTATGGGTTATTATGGTTTTCACGGTTTTATTCCCCTAGATAGAATTCTCAAAGACTAAACGGTAAAACTGAATACCTTCAAAAAGCTAGTCATACCATTGATTTACTTATCAAATTAAGACAAAAAATAGCGCAACCTTAAGCTGCGCTATTTTATGACCCAGTTTAATCAAACAAGGCATTACAGTTAACTACAAATGACTGTGCAACAATACCGAGTCATCAGGAACTTTTTGGATCACAGGCGCTTGCCCTTCAGCCAAGGCTTGTTTATAGCTTTGATTCATTTTAAGGGCGAGATACAAATCTGGCCGGATCAAAATACCACCTTCCCCTGTCTGCATGCCCGCTTGCTCAAACCAACTCAGCATCTGCCGTTTACGTCCCGCAAGCACTAAACGAACGCCACGTTTTTTAAGCAGTTGATGTAAATCAGCCAACATGGCCATCACACTTAAATCCAAATGGGTAAAACAAGGCACTGCATCAATAATGATGCAATCGACCGGCTCAGATTCCCGAATAAACTTTTCCAGTAAACGGCGCTTAAAATACGTCGCATTAAAGTAAGTTAACGGTGAATTAAAGCGATATATAAATACTCCTGGAACCGATTTAGCTTTACCCGATTCATCGACACTGCGGATAACGCCCTTATGATCTAAACCAAGCACTTGATCCGTAGGCCGCATCACAGTAGCAAGGAACTGGAATAAACCCAGTAATACAGCCAAGGTTATCCCAGGGATAACCCCAATAAACAACACGGAGAACAAGGTGATACAGGCAAGTAAAAAAGCAGACCTATCCCGCACTCGTAGATTCCACAGTGACTTTAAATCGATAAGCGAGATTGAGGCAATCACCAGCACCACACCTAAGGCGGCACTGGGGATGAACTTCAAAGGCGCAGTGAAAAATAGCGCCACAACACCAATCAATACCGCTGCAATGATAGACACTAACTGGCTCTTACCACCATTGGCATCATTAACCGCAGTACGGGAATCCGCGCCGCTCACCGCAAAACCTTGAGATATAGCTGACGCTATATTGGCTATACCTAACGCCCTGAACTCTTTATCGGCATCTATATCGTAACCGTTTTTTGCCGCAAAACTTCGAGCCGTCAACATCATGCTCACAAAGCTCACCATGGCTAAGTTAAGCGCTGGTACCACAAGCTCACGGGCGATACCTAAATCAAATACAGGCGCTTGAAATGAAGGTAATCCTGAGGTCACTTCTCCGACGACGCTAATATCAAAGCTCGTCAGGTTAAACACCCAAACAAGGAAAGCCGCCATCGCCATGGCGCACATAGAAGCTGGCCATTGGGGACGAAACCGTTTCACTAAGGCATAAGTCGCTAGCGTCACAATCCCCATAGTCAATGTCGGCCAATGGGTTTTGGATAAGTAGGAAGGCGCACCGCTGAGGCGTTCGATTAGATAACGCTCATCGAAGGTAAAACCGAAGATTTTTGAAAACTGTCCCACGATAATGGTAATTGCAACGCCATTAAGCAACCCCATCAAAATCGGCTTTGATAGAAAATCGGCGAGCACCCCCAGCCTAAAACGACTCGCAATCAAGCACCAAAAGCCTGTCATGGCCGTCATGGTCATCACTAACTGCCAGTGCTTCATGCTATCCCCTGCAGCTAGGGGCGTGACAACCGCGGCGATAACAGCACAAGTCGCCGCATCTGGACCCACGATTAATTGTTTTGAGGTGCCAAATAGTGCGTATACCAACATTGGCAATACGCAGGAATACAAACCCACGGCAGCATTCACTCCTGTGAGTTGGGCATAAGCAATCGCTACGGGTAATGCCACAGCGGCAACGGATAAGCCTGCGCGCACATCATCCCTAAGCCATTGCTTTTCATATTGTAATAATTGCGCCAATCCCGGCATAAACGAAATCAAACTAGGGAACTTCACTCGGCAACCTCCATATACACACTATCAAGATAAGCAACAAGTATAACTGAGACTGAAAATGTTCAGCTAAAAGGCCATTACCTAAAAAGCCATCAATAGTATGTTGGTTATGGCATAAAGCCAATCATTACGCGAGTGTCTTCCTCAGAATATTTATAGGGTTAGCACTTAATTCAAGCCAAGCTAGCGTAATATCATAGGTAATGACACTAAGAGCAAGCTGCCCATAAACCAATTAAAATGGCGCTTACGTCTATCGGTATTGAGTTTCCTACTGATCGCGGCACCGACAAATACCCAAGTAAATGATGCAGGAAATCCCACTATGTTGAACATTAATACGCCAAGAAACGCACTCAACCAAAAGCCATCGCCACTTAATGTAAAAGCGCTACACAGGGTAATCGTCGACATCCAAGATTTAGGGTTAATCCATTGAAATAATGCAGCTTCAATGAGCGTCATAGGTTTTCGTCCATCATCCAAATGCGTGCTCTGCACTGGCGACGTCACTAATTTGTACGCGAGATACAGCAAATATACTAAAGCGAAATATTTCAATACTTGGTGCAATACCGGTAATGCTTCAAACAAGGTACCGAGGCCGAATAATACCGCAAGATGTAAAGAGGTCGAACCCAAGCGGATCCCTGCAATATGTGGCACGGTACGCAGCACACCAAAATGCGCTCCAGAGCTAGCTAAGAGAATATTGTTCGGTCCGGGAGTCATTGTCATCGTCGCGCAAAACAGCGCGGTCGAGGCCATTAAAGTCCATAATTGTGGATCATAAAGCAGTGCAGTATTCATATTCGCCTTAAATTGTATGCATACATTTATTGACATAAAAAGATGCAACAAATAATATACGGAGAATATTAGAGATCAATGGATTTATTGTCATGGGTACAATCTGGACGCCAGACCTAACGACTTTTTCAGGCCCGAAATATCAGCGCTTAGTCAGTGCCATAGAACAAGGCATTTTGCAGAAGGTGTTAACCCAAGGCAGTAAACTGCCACCGCAGCGCCGTTTAGCTGATGCCTTAGGCATCACAATTGGCACTGTGACCCGCGCCTATACATTGGCGGAACAAAGGGGTTACGTCGAAGCACGAGTGGGAGATGGCACCTATGTCAACGCCTCCCCTGTACCTGAAATGGGTAACGTACAATTGAATATGGCGACCTGTCAGCAGCCACTCACAGATCAAATCAGCACCCTAAGCGATTGCCTCAGCCAATTAGCGAAAGACCCCACTAAGTTGAGTCAGTTACTCGGTTATCGCGCCAGTCCATTAGATCAACACCAACAAGTGTTCCACCAGTGGTTAAAACAACGCGGCATACAGCAAACGCCCGAGCAACTGGTCTTTACCCATGGCGGCCAGCAAGCCATTTTTGCCTGTTTGAGCGCATTTTTATCAACTGGCGATGTACTGTTACACGAGCAATACAGTTATCCCGGCGTGAGAATTTGTGCTAAACAGCTTGGTGTCACTAGCGTTGGAGTGCCCCTTATCCACGAAGGATTAGATCTGCCGCGCTTTGAAGCCCTATTACAGATCCACAACCCTAAATTAGTCTATCTCACACTGAATAATCAAAACCCCACTTGCATTCAGTACAATGAATCACAGCGGCAGAAAATCCTTGAATTATCAGAGCAATATCAATTCTATATCATTGAAGATGACGTGAATTATTGTTTACCTGAAGAATGGCATTCGCCCCTGTGGCAATTAGCAAAACAGCTGGCGATCCCAAGGGTGATTTATATTTCCAGCCTGTCAAAATTGTTTTCTGGCGGCTTAAGGCAAGGTTTTATTCTGGTTCCTGACCCCCTTATCGCCCAAGTGCGACTCGCTATTCATAGCCAATGCTGGATGGTGTCGCCGCTGAACATTGAAATTGCCTGTCAGTTGATAAAGAAAGGTCATATCACTGCAGAACGAGATACGCTCGTACGTCAACGTCAAAGTCACTGTATCGCCATGGGCGAACGACTGGGATTAACCCAAACTTGGCGAGGGTTAAACGGTTGGATACAACTGCCAGAAGATATCAAAGCCCATCATCTCGTTACCGCACTGGCCGCAAAAGGCATATTAGTCCGTAATGGTGATGACTTTAATTGCCATGACAATTTTATCCGCTTGAGCCTTGGTGGCGCCGAAAACGACACTCAATTCAATCTCGCGGTTGAATGCATAGAATCGACCATACGTTCCTTAGTGCAAAATGCTTATTCAGTAGTGTAATGACTGCTTGTATAAGAGCTAACTTTCTGCATAAACATGGCTTTCTAGCCAAGTCATTTTAATACTCTTTTTTGGGATGTAATCTATAGCTGCAGTAAGATTGGCCATAAAACTCACGCAGCTATGATGCCTTGAATGTGCTATTTGAGAAATATTTTTCAGCTAGTCAAAAAATATTTCGATAATAAATTTCTTGGTAACAATAACTTACCCAATAGCGTCATCACCTTCACTTTCATGCTCTTCCGTTTTTACCTTTGCTAAAGCAGATTCTGCTGCTTTTTCTTGGGCTTCCCGCTCTGCAATTGCTTGCTGCACTTTGGCTTCTTCTAAAGCTTCAATTGGCAATAGACTGATAAGCTCAATGCCATTCGGAAATACGGTATCATTACCCGAAACAACGACGACCTTACTTTCTTTCGTCAGGTAAACCAGTGGTATTGCCGTCTCACCGTAACGTTTACGAAAATGTTCAAAGCTGAAGTTTTCGGTTAAATTCGTTACTTTAAGTTGAGCGCCTTTCGCCATTAGGCTGGCTATCTTGGCATACGACACTGCATCACCAAACAAACATAAACGTTGCTTATAACTTTCAGAGAGCTGGTGGCGTGCACTGCCTACTTCGGTATTATTAAGACCAAAAACTTTTTTAGCACCAAAAAAGTCTTGGAAATGAAAGCTCACTAACGGGTTTAACTGTCGGTAAGGTGAAATAATCAACACGCGGCCAATTCCAGTTAAATCCATATAGGTTTCAGCATGTTCCGAAACAGGATTACCAAAATACACTGGAATATTATCCATACGCGCAAGGCGAATGTTATCCCAGTTATTATCAGCCAATAGCACTTTGACATCTTTGGCTTTTAAAATTTTAGCTAACTCTCTGGAAAATTTAGAGGCACCAAAGATCAATAAACCTTGGGCAGAATCGGCTTTAACCCCAAGAAATCGTGCCCAACGTCCCGCCGTTAAACTTTGGACCACTACAGTGCCGATAATAATTAAGAACACTAAGGGCACAATTGCATCTGCGCCCTGCACATTGTTGGCTTCTAACTTGATTGCAAATAAAGAAGATACCGCCGCGGCCACAATACCTCGAGGGGCAATCCAGCATAAAAACCACTTATCCGCTTTCGACAGAGATGTGCCTATACCAGAAGCCCAAATACTCAGCGGTCGTGCCAATAACATGGTCACAGCTAAAACACCCAGTCCACCCCAGCCTAAGCCGAGCATGGCGTTAGAATCTAATCGCGCCGCCAGTAAAATAAACAGTGCAGAAATCAACAGTACGGTTAATGTTTCTTTAAATTCAAGGATTTCAGCAATATCCACACCACGCATATTCGCAAGCCAAATGCCCATAACCGTCACAGTCAATAAACCCGATTCTTCTTGTAATAGGTTCGAGCCGACAAAGATACCCAGCATTAAGGTCAAAACGGCGGTATTACGCAGATAGTGTGGCAATAGGTTGTGTCTTAAGATTTGTCCCGTTAGATAACCCGCTACTGCGCCAAGTCCTAATCCGAGGGACAACATAGAGCCTAAGGCATAGAGCACATGCGTCGTTTGATCGCTAGCAACGGTTATGTATTCAAAGACTAACACTGCGAGCAGCGCACCTATTGGGTCAATCACTATACCTTCCCAACGCAAAATACTCGCCAGCTGGGATTTAGGACGCACACTTCTGAGCATTGGCACGATAACCGTAGGTCCAGTCACTACCACTAGCGCCCCAAAGAGCAATGCAATTTCCCAACTAAAATCCAGTAAATAAAAGGTGGCCGTACTGATACAGGCCCAAGTGATCACGGTACCGATAGTCACAAGATGTGTCACCATACGACCATGATCTTTGATTTCTTTGAAGTTAAGAGTCAAAGCCCCTTCAAATAAAATCACGGCGACCCCGAGGGAAATTATCGGAAAAAGCAAATCACCAAAAATCGCATCAGGATTGAGGAATCCAAGCCCAGGGCCTAAAGTGAGCCCACATAGCAACAAGGGTAAAATCGCTGGTAACCGCAGTTTCCAGCCAAGCCATTGACAAAATAACGATAGCACTCCAATTAGCGCTAGCATGCCAGTAATGTGTTCAACCATATAAATCCTTTAGATAACTGAGCTAAATACTAATGAGCTTAGCTTTAATGACGCAGATGACAACAGCATGAACAGTAAGCTGAAATTATCTATTCGATATATCCACTGTTAAATATGACTCTTCCCTCATCACCTATGGAGAAAAATCAAGAAAACGGAGCAATCTAGCGACATCAAGTAAAATAAGCTGTAGTACAAATCCGAAAACATCAGATTTACCTTAAATAGGGATTTAAACTTAAAATAGAAAAACAAAAAAGCCTTATCTTTCGACAAGGCTTTAATCATTTGATGAAGCGAAGACATTGATCAGCGATACACGCTAGTGACTTTCGATAATACGCTAGCTCAAACTTTTATCGTTATTAGGTGTCAACCATGGCGATAAGCAAATTCCTAACAACTAAAATGCGTGTGGGCCCTACTCACTTGATAGACACAACCACACTTATACATATTTACTGAATCCAAATAATAACGCAGGGGATAAATCCCCTGCTTAACACCATTAATCCCTACGGCTACCGTAGTAATCGTGCAGTTCGTTTTCCCATTCAACATCTTTCATATTGGGCCAATGGCCTTTGTCAAAGCCCGGCGCCGTTTTGAGTCGCTCTAATGATATGTCCATGACAAAACATTTTTGCTCATGATTAAGTGTCAGCATCTTCCAAGGCACTGCAAACAGCTTTTCTCCAAAACCAAAATAAGTACTGAACGACAGTACCGCATACCCGACGTGGCCCGTTTCCACTTCAAGCATAATTTCTTTGATATCCCCTAAGGTTTCACCAGAATTATTAACAACATTATTGCCGATCAGTGTTTCAGCGCCCATCAGATATGGGCCGGGTCCTTGTGCCAATGATGGAGAAGCGAACTGTGGATTGTTGTAAATGCCGTAAACATCGCGATCATGATAATTCATGTTGTTGACCTCTTTATTAGCGCAGCCCATGAAACTGGACAACGGAATAAGTGAAATACCAAACGTTGGTTTCGAATTGAACATGTCCGTCATTGGACATAAGTTAGAGTATGCATCTCTACAATCACTCGCTCTGTTCGGCATACCGCTTATCAGGTAATGCAAATGTAAACACATCGACTCGTCAGATCCCTGTAAGTGCGCCACCGTACCGACATCCCATTTACTACGGCACAGACTCATGTTACCCAGTGCAAAATTGCCCCGGTATCAGGAAGATTAGCCATGTCAATTGCGACTATTTTATTGATTATTTTAATTTTGTTATTTCTCGGCATGCTCCCCACTTGGCCCCATAGCCGAAACTGGGGTTATCGTCCTGGTGGACTTATAGGCATAGTGCTACTGGTGCTGATTATATTGCTGTTAACGGGACGCGTTAGCTAATGCCCCCATTTTTACTCTTTATCAAAAAGGATAATCTGATGAGAACAATTAAAATGTTAAGTATCTTCCTGCTAGCTCTAGGCTTAGTCGCCGTGGCCAGTTGCAGTTCTGCATACAACAAAGAAGGTACTGGCGAGTATTTAGACGACAGTGTGGTCACCACCAAAGTGAAAGCTGCCATTTTAGGTGATAAAAACTTAAGTGTGGCCGAGATTAATGTTGAAACCTTTAAAGGCGTGGTCCAGCTCAGCGGGTTTGTTAAATCGCGTGAAGATATCAATACTGCGGTAAAACTAACAAGCAAAGTCCCCGGCGTAATTTCAGTCAAAAACGATATGCAACTAAAATCTGGCGCACCTTCACCGCAACTAAACAACTAGTCATTTAATCTCCATCATTCCGCAGCCCCATTCTGATGCTGCGGCCCTTCTTTTTGCAGCAGATTTTCTGGTGCCAAGTCAATGCCACCACAGGTTGAACCGCTATGCCCACTCAACACCAAGACACATTAGCCCCACAAATTCAGAACCGATTAATCCGTCATCTGCCAGTGGTGGAACAAGCGGATTTATTATCGCAAGCTGAGTTAGTCCAACTTAACTTTGCCGACTTACTGTGCAAGCCTGGCGAGTCATATCAATATGTCTATTTTCCCTTAACGGCTTTTATTTCTTTGATTGCTAAACTCCCCAAACATCCGGCATTGGAAATGGGTTTGATTGGTTACGAAGGTATGCTTGGGGCGACGACTTTGCTGGGCACTCGGCAAGTGCCTTCAGAGGCGATCATCCAAGGTTCTGGTCAAGCTTGGCGGCTCCCCATTGAAACCTTTGAAGGCTTACTCGCTCAAAATACCAATCTGAAGCAAATAGTAGAGACTTATCTATACACCTTGTTATGCCAATTATCACAAAATGCAGTCTGTGCCCATTTTCACTCCATTGAGTCTCGGCTAGCACGTTGGTTGCTAATGAGTCACGACCGAATTCAGACTGATGAGTTATATCTAACTCATCAATTTTTAGCCGACATGCTGGGTGTTAGGCGAAGCAGTATTACCGAGGCCGCAGGCAATTTACAGACCCGAGGCAGCATTTCATATAATCGTGGGCGATTACATATTCTTGATCGGCAAGCTCTACTTGCCCGTTGCTGTAGCTGCTATCACTCAATGCGCACTTAAGTGCATATTGTCCACTCAACGATTCAAAAAACCTGCCATTATGTTCGCTACCGTACATAGCATAGGTGTTTCTCGCTGTAACCTGAGTTAGCGACATCACCAAACAAGGACACGCTATCATAATGGACACACTAAAACTGAAATCTGTATCAGAGCGCCCGCCACCGGAAACTCACTTCCCGCCAGAATCCAATCGGTTGTTATGTGAATTGCCAGAAGAAGTCAAACAACGTATTTTCCCGCATCTGGAACTGGTTCCATTAGAACTCGGACAAGTG
Source organism: Shewanella sp. M-Br (assembly GCF_036245925.1). NCBI lineage: Bacteria > Pseudomonadati > Pseudomonadota > Gammaproteobacteria > Alteromonadales > Shewanellaceae > Shewanella > Shewanella sp. M-Br. The sequence goes on along the minus strand of NZ_BJBV01000009.1, from coordinate 2,921 downwards.
GTCTGTGAAGCAGGCTCAAAGCAGCGTTATGTGTATTTCCCGCTGGACTCGATTATTTCGCTACTATATGTGATGGAAAATGGGGCATCCGCTGAAATTGCCGTCGTTGGCAATGATGGTATGGTCGGCGTTGCCCTGTTTATGGGAGGAGAAAGCACCACGAGTCGCGCTGTAGTGCAAAGTGCTGGCGTTGCCTATCGCTTGTTTGGTCAGCGGCTTAAAGACGAATTTAACCGTCATGGCGCCCTGCTCCATCTGTTACTACGTTACAGTCAGCTACTGCTGACCCAAATGGCCCAGACCGCGGTTTGCAATCGCCACCATAGTATTGAACAGCAACTGTGTCGTTGGTTATTGCTTTCGATAGATAGATTGCCCGATGATCGCGTGTTAATGACACAAGAATTGATTACCAATATGCTCGGCGTACGCCGTGAAGGTGTCACCGATGCGGCAGGAAAACTGCAACGCATGGGGGTAATCAATTACAGTCGTGGGAATATTGTAGTGGTAGACGCGCGTTACTAGAACAAACCTGTTGTGAATGTTACGCAGTCGTTAAGCAGGAATCTGAACGGCTGATGCCACCTCAACAAGCGCAGCAAACATAAACGTACTGTGGATACAAAAATACACATAACGGATGGCTAGACCACTCGTACAACAGCCATTCTATCGTTATCCCATATTCCACTTCAGTACTACAACCACACTGGTATTGCAAACCATAAACAAGAACAGGCAGTCATCAACGCCCGACACGCCAACATGGCGCAAACTGATGCTGCCTAATATCCGAAACATTACCTTTATAATCAATGTATTATTATTGATTATATCGGCCCACTCAGCAAACAAAAAACGTGCCGAGCGGCCAATATTGCCATCACTAATCCCATGCGCGCTAACGCACAGACGTTCAATATTTAGCAGGTCATGCTGAATGTACGGTTCATGCACTCTTGCACTACACCGGGTTACTTGAGGTTTATATGAAAAAATTCACAGAACAACATAAATCCATCGATAACGATGCACAGAATTCCGACACCAACAAAGCCAATCCTCCCGTCGTAGCCCGCAACCGTCAGATGATCAAAGCCACAGTTGCGGATAAAGCTAAACAAGACGTGGATACCAGTAAAAGCACACAAAATAAGCGAGGTTGAAGAACTTAAATCAAACAACAAGGAAGGTAACTGGACTGAAAAAGAGCCAAATCATCACTCGTTAGACTAGGACGTGACGAACAAACAGGGAAAAGTTTCATTGATTAAGTGCAAAAACTAAACCTTGCAGTAACACACTGCGTTTAGCTCAAGCCGATGCAATCCTTACTGTGTCGGCCCTCTTTAACTCAGAGGAGTAGATCATGAATTTCCGTGGCGTCAAATTACTCACTCATACCAACTGGCTCAAAAATGAGGCTATTCACCAGCATATTTAACTGTGCATGGTGGAATAACAAACCTAAAGACCACACTCTGGACACTGTTTCCGAGAAAGGAATTTCAAATGAACATCAATAAAAATCAACAACCACAGCAATATTCAATCGGTCTGCAGCGAGCCAAACACTTCTTATTAGCAGGTTGTATTGCAACAGCGCTCGTGGGCTGCAGTTCAACGCCATTGACTAAGACCGCAGAAATGGAACGAGCTGAACACACCATTGCCCGCGCTGAGCAAGCAAGAGTCGGCCAATATGCCTCAAATGAACTGGCACAGGCCAGACTTAAACTTCAATCTGCAAGCAGCGCATTACTCAATATGGACACTGTTAGCGCCGATCGTTACGCCATAGAGGCGAGCCTTGAGGCCGAATTGGCCCAAGCTCGCGCTGAGCTGGCACAAGCCAATAGTGTCAATAATGAAATGAAAAACAATATCAGCATTCTGCAGCAAGAAATGTTACGCCGTTCAGGAGGAATTCAGTAATGAAAAAACCTATCGTTTCATCGGGTCTGCCTTTACGTTTTAGCCGCCATTTACTGGCATATAGCCTAATCCTAACCACAGTAGCAGCTTGTAGCAGTACGCCCAAAATAGCTGAAGGCATCGGTGATATCCGTACAGAACTTAATAAACTGCAAGCGAATAATGAACTGGCAATTTTAGCCCCTGCTGCAATCAAACGAGCAGAAGAAGCCGTTCGCGCTGCTGAACAACCAGTAAAAGATGAGCAACAATCACAGCACCTAGTGTTTGTTGCCGATAAGAAAGTCAATATTGCCTTAGCTCAAGCGCAGAGCCGCTTTGCCGAGGATCAACATAAAGTCCTCGCCAAAAAACGCGATGACGCCAGATTAGATGCTCGAACCACTGAGGCCAATCAAGCCCATCAAGATGCGCGCCTAGCCCGTGCTGATGCTGCAGATGCGCGTCAGGAAACGACCGAACTGCAAGCCCAGCTCACATTGCTGAATGCCCGTCAGTCAGAACGTGGTTGGGTCGTAACCTTAGGTGATGTCTTATTTGACACTGCCAAAGCGGATCTTAAGTCATCGACCAGTCAACATCTAACCAACCTAGCGAACTTTCTGAACAAGTATCCCGCGCGTGGTGCCATGATTGAAGGGTATACAGATAGCGTAGGCAGTGAACAATACAATCTGGGTTTATCGCAGCAACGAGCTGATAGTGTTAGCCATTTTCTACAGGGAAAAGGGATCCAATCCAATCGGCTCAGCAGCCTAGGTAAAGGTGAAAGCTCACCTGTTGCCAACAATGAGTCCGCCAGTGGCCGCCAGCAAAACCGTCGGGTTGAAGTCATCCTCACCGACACCGCACAGGCTCCACAGTAGCTATCTTAATCCTATTAAGATTTCAGCGTGATCCTTGAATCGAGTCTCATCGCTAATAAGATGAACGGTGCAGAAATTAAGGAGATCAGTAAAAAGCAAAAAGCCCCATCTTTCGAT